>JAUSGG010000231.1 GCA_030649165.1 Armatimonadota bacterium | reverse complement strand
AGCATCGTTTGTAGTCATTAGCCACAGATGGACCTCCCCCTAACCCCCTCCCACGGGGAGGGGGGATTTGCCCCCTCTCCTTTCAGGGGAGGGTTGGGGTGGGGTTCAAACAGGGTGAGCCTTCCACAAACGATGCTCCTGACCGAAACCATTACCTGATTGCGTTCGTATAAATGATCAGGTATAATTGCCGGGAACCGGGGATTGGAGACCCACGCTCGATGATAGATTTCCAGGACGTCTCCGTGCTCTACCCGAACGGCGTGCGTGCTCTTGACGGCGTGAACGTGACCGTCCAGAAGGGCGAGTTCGCTTTTATAGTAGGCGCAACGGGGAGCGGCAAGTCAACGCTCCTGAAGTTGATATACAGAGAAGAGCTTCCGACCCAAGGGCAGGTCCGGGTGATGGGCGATGATCTAACTGATCTCCATCCTGGGGCCGTGCCGTACCTGCGGCGGAAGATCGGCATAGTTTTCCAGGATTTCCGCCTGCTGCCGCAGAAAACAGTGTGGGAGAACCTGGCGTTCGCGCTTCGGGTTATCGGCGCGCCAAGTAGAGAAATCGTCCGGCGCATACCGGAAATCCTCGATTTGGTGTCTTTGACCCATAGGTGTGACGCGTTTCCGCATCAGCTTTCCGGCGGAGAGCAGCAGCGAGCATCCATAGCGCGCGCGCTGGTCAACAACCCGCCCCTCCTCGTGGCAGACGAGCCTACGGGCAACCTGGACCCCGATACCTCGTGGGACATCATCCAGCTCATTTCCCGCATCAACATCCGCGGCGCAACTGTCCTCTGCGCCACACACGACCGCGAGATAGTGGACAAAATGCGCCGCCGAGTGGTTGTGCTGGACCGAGGCCACATCATCCGCGATCAGCAAAGGAGCTCCTACGACGATGAATCCTAGGAGCATCGAGTTTCTGATCCAGGAAGCGTTCGTCGGCGTGAGACGCAACGGTCTGATGGCCGTTGCCTCGATCAGCACCATAGCCCTGTCGCTCGCAATCCTTGCCAGCTTCTGCCTGTTCATCTTCGGCGCGCACAGATTTGCGCAGAACGAGCTGAACAAGTTCGAAATAGCCGTTTACATCAAGACAAACACCGACAAAACCGCCGTCGCCTCTCTGGCCGAGCAAGTGCGCGGGATACCCGACGTGCGGTCGGTGATCGTCTACCCCAAGGAGCAGGCTTGGCCCGAGTTCAAGAAATCGCTGCCGCATATCGACACGGCCGGATTGAACAATCCCCTCCCCGACAAATTGCGCGTGGCGGTTCGCGACCAGCGCCGTACCACCAAGGTGGCGGACCGCATTCGGCAGTTTGAGGAAGTCGATGCTGTCCAGGACGGTCGCACCCAGCGGCAGTATGTGCTGGCGATCACGGACTTCGTCAAATGGTTCGGCATCATCGCGTCGTTTGCCCTTCTTACCGCGACGATCTTCATAATAAGTAACGCAATCAGGCTGACCGTCTTCGTGCGCCGCCGCGAGATCAGGATAATGCAGATGGTCGGCGCTACGAACTGGTTTATACGAATACCGTTGGTCATCGAAGGCGTGATCTTTGGCGCGAGCGGCGCCCTCATCGCTTTCGGACTTGTCGGAATCGGGATCACCTACCTGAGCTCCGTGGTGGCCCGAGTTATGCCGATGATGCAGACCGTATCGACGGGCGTCGGCAGAAACGAGATACTTGCCGCGCTTATGACCGGAGGAGTCGTCATCGGCGCCGCCGGCAGTTTCGTCTCCATCCGCCGGTTCTTGAAGAACTGACGGGAAGGAGAAGTCCGGGCCAGGATTGTAGGGTTATAGGGTTCTAAGGGTTATAGGGTTGTAGGTTTCTTTCCGGTCTCAACCCTCAACACTCAACCCTCAACAGTGAGGTGACAGGAAGCAACATGCACCGGATGTCGAATAACTTGCGCAGATACTCGCTCATCCTCGCCGTCATTCTGCTGATAACGACAGCCCCGCCGCTCACTGTGGCGACCATTGCCGGCCAACGCACTCCCAACAGAATGGAACTCCTCGCCCGGCAGATGAGAAAGCTTCTGGGCATCCGCAGCCGCATCACTTCCAAGAGATCCGAACTCGGTGAGGTCAAGCGTAAGGAACGCACCGCAATAGGCCAACTGGAGATCACTGAGGGACGGCTCGAAACCGCGCAGGACAGAGTCTCCGCGGTCAAGCTCAAGCTTCTGCATACCCAGGAGCAATTGCGTATTACTACCGAGCGGCTGCGCAGGACCGAACGCCAACTCGCCCGCCGCAAGAAACTCCTCTCCAGCCGTATAGTCGACATCTACGAAGGTGAGTCCCTGTCGTACGCGAACGTGCTCCTGGGCTCGACCGATATGTGGACCTTCCTCACCCGCGCTTACGATATCAAGAAGATCGTCGGCAGCGATGTGGACCTGATCCAGGGCATCAAGAAGGACCAGGAGCAGATCGAGAAAGACCGCGCGGTCCAGCAGCAACAGGTCGCCGCCGCGAAAGCCCTGCAAGCCAAATTCGAGGCCCAGCGGGATACGGTGGCTGACCTCGTGCAGGAGAAACAGGAGCGAGTAGACGAGATACAGAACAACCGACAGGCCCTTGAGGAAGCCCTTGACGAACTTGAGAACCAATCAGCGCGCATAGAGCAGCAAATCCGGGCTCGCCAGCGAACCGCAAGCGGCCGCCGCCGGATGGCCCGCGCCTTCAGAGGCGGCCTTTTGTCGCCGGTGAGCGGCAGATTTACCTCAGGCTTCGGCTACAGGTTCCATCCAATACTGCATCAGACGCGCCTGCACACCGGAGTTGACATCGCGGCGCCAACCGGAACGCCCATACACGCGGCCGCCGATGGCGAAGTCGCCACCGCCGGCTGGAGAAGGGCCTACGGAAAGTGCATCGAGATCGACCACGACGGCGGCGTTTCCACCCTCTACGGCCACTGCTCGTCTATACTCGTCAGCGTCGGCCAGCAGGTCAAGAAAGGGCAGGTCATAGGCCGCGTCGGCAGCACCGGATGGAGCACCGGCCCCCACTGCCATTTCGAAAAGCGCGTCAACGGCAAGCCGGTGAACCCGTTGTAAGGCATGAGGGACGAGGTATGAGGTATGAGTGACCGACTGATGCTCCCATTCGAAGCGCCAGCCCGACTCCGGCAACTGTTTTACGCTTGACCCAAGCACGCCGACACGCTATAATGTAATATGTTGGGAGGGTTGTAGAACTCGAAAAAACCCTGCTTCGGGGGCAGATTCTTCCAAAGATGAACTTCACTTAGCTGAGTCGTAGCGCGTCACCCTCGTTCGGCGGAGGAGCAGTCTGAAAACCGCGGTATTCTCCGCGAAACAGGGGGCGCTGACTGCGGCTTTCAGTTTGTACGTATAGTTGGTTTTCGAGGCACAGCGTGAGGGATGGTGACGAATGGCGATTGATGACGAAAAGGTAAAACAGCAGGCAAACGAGACTGAGATCGAGGCTGACGGGGCCAAGATCGACGGGGCTTACGACGCCGACAATCTCACAGTTCTCAAGGGACTTGAGGCCGTCCGAATGCGGCCCGCGATGTACATAGGAAGCACCGGCACGCGCGGCCTTCATCATCTGTTCGTCGAGGTAGTCGATAACAGCATCGACGAAGCCCTCGCCGGCTTCTGCAGCGAGATCGACTTCACCGTCCATACGGACAATAGCCTTTCCGTCAGAGACAACGGGCGCGGCATTCCGGTGGACGTCAATACGGAGACCGGCTTGAGCGGCGTCGAAGTGGCCATGACGATTCTGCACGCCGGAGGCAAGTTCGGCGGCGGCGGATATAAGGTGTCGGGCGGACTGCACGGCGTCGGCGTCTCCGCGGTGAACGCGCTCTCCGAGTGGTGCGAGGTGCAGGTCTGCCGCGGCGGCAAATGCTATCGCCAGCGGTACGAGCGCGGCGCGCCTACTACGCCGCTCGAGGTGATCGGCAAGGCAAAGACCACCAGCACTTTCACTCGCTGGATGGCGGACCCTGAGATTTTCGGCGAGGTCGATTACCATCACGACATCTTCATCAACCGGCTGCGCGAGCTGTCTTATCTGAACAAGGGCATCAAGATCACGTTCAGCGACGAGAACACCGGTGAGTCGCAGGAGTTCAAGCACGATACCGGGATCGCCGCGTTTGTCGAGCATCTCAACAAGAACCGCACCGGGCTGCACAAGGTGGTCTACTTCCTGCGCAGCAGGGAAGACACCAACGTTGAGATCGCGATGCAGTACAATGACAGTTTCCAGGAAAACATCCTCACCTACGCGAACAATATCAACACGATCGAGGGCGGAACCCATCTGTCGGGGTTCAAGACCGCGCTGACCCGCGTAATCAACACCTACGCGCGCAAATCCGGAGCGCTCAAAGAGAAGGACACCAACTTGTCCGGAGACGACGTGCGCGAGGGCCTGACCGCCGTCATATCGGTTCAGCTTCTTCATCCGCAATTCGAGGGACAGACCAAGACCAAGCTCGGCAACAGCGACATAGAGGGAATCGTCAACTCCATAGTCGGCGAAGGACTGTCGGAGTTCCTGGAAGAGAACCCGGCGGTAGGCAAGCGCATCGTCGACAAGTCGCTGACTGCCGCGCGAGCGCGCGAGGCGGCGCGCAGAGCGAGCGAACTGGTCAAGAGGCAGAACGCTCTGGAGAACTCCGCGCTTCCGGGAAAACTCTCGGACTGCACGGAACGAGACCCGGCCAAGTGCGAACTGTATCTGGTTGAGGGAGAGTCAGCCGGCGGCAGCGCAAAGCAGGGGCGCAACCGGCTCTACCAGGCGATACTTCCGCTCAAGGGTAAGATTCTCAACGTCGAGAAGACGAGAATCGACAAGGTCTTGGAGAATGATGAGATTCGGGCGCTTATCAGCGCCCTGGGAACTGGAATCGCCAACTCCGGGCTTTCGGCGAACAAAGATGTCGACGAGACCGAAGAAGAAGAGGGCAATGGCAACGGTAAGGACAGCGGCAGCAGGTTCGACATTACGAGGCTGCGCTACCACCGGGTCATAATAATGACCGACGCGGACGTGGACGGCGACCATATCCGCACGCTGTTGCTCACCTTCTTCTTCAGATACATGCTGCCGCTGGTCGAACAGGGCCATATCTACCTCGCCCAGCCGCCGCTTTTCCGCATAAAGGCCGGTAAGGACACGCAGTATTACGCTAAAGACGAGCGAGAGCGCGACGAGATGCTGAAGAGCCTGGGCAACAGGAGGGACGTCATCGTCAGCCGGTTCAAAGGACTCGGCGAGATGAACGCCGACCAACTCGCGGTTACGACGATGGAGCCGGCCAATCGAACCATAGTTCAGATCACTCTGGAAGACGCCGTCGAAGCCGACGACGCGTTCAGCATGCTGATGGGCGAAAAGGTCGAACCCCGCCGCTTGTTCATCGAGAAGAACGCGAAAGAGTTCACCGGGGTAGACTGGCACGCGTAAGAAGAGTGGCTACCCCGGGATGGTTAGGGACTTAGCCGTGCAGCCTCGGCATAGTCCGGAGAGTACATCCAGCTTATTGAGAGAAGTGTGCTGAAACCCCGGGAATCGGTCTGCATACTTCTTGCATGCGGTGTCCGGTAGCGCGACTACGAGCAGACGCCTAGGCCGTGTCATGGCCACATAAGCTACCCTTTGCTCCTCAGTGCCGACACCATCTGCCATACCGCCCAGCCAAGTCTTCACGTCACCGGCATCGCGAGCAACCAACATGATCGCGTCCAGAGTCTCTCCCTTCACCTGATGAACTGTGTCGCATCTCGTCGACTGCTTTGCCGACGGTACGTCTGCGATAGCTGCGGCCAGTACCGGGGGCATGCCGCGCGGTTTGCGGATAACGTCGCCCACATTCTTGACTGGGTCAAGGCTGTACTCTTGAAGAAGGGTCTTAAGAGCCGTAGCGGTTGTGGTTATCCATTCAGCGAGATCTTGCTCCAAGTCCGGTAGGACCTGCACGGCACGCCAGACGAAGTTTCGCCATTCTCTGTACGAATGGGGAAAGGCGTCAAGAGCCTCGCGGTTGAGACCGATAGTGGCGCAACCGAATAGCCGGCTGCAAAGAACACCTTCCATTGCCGTATATGCGGCCATATAATCCGCGTCGTTGCGACAGACCGCAGACCGGACGAGCCTGCGGACATCGTGCGTAAGGCCAGCCACATTCTCGGCCTTCTTGCCGGTCAACGCGTTAACATATCGGTGCCAACGGGCTACCACCCTGCGGTTACCGCAGATGCATAGCCCTTGCTCTTCGACACTCGCTACAATCTGCTCGAACGCATCGGGGAGCTTTGCGATTTCCTTGTTCGGATATCTCAGAAGGATTGGCGGCAGGCGACATTCAGCTTGCTTGCTCATCGAGATCATCTCATTCTCGATCGCGAAAAACCGCGAGACCGCGTCACAGATATATGTGGAGGACCGATGGTTCCCGGTGAGGCGGACCGGGTGCCAGTTGTCGACTTTGATCCTGCTGAGCATCAGTTCAGGCTTGGCTTCGTTGAATTCATATATCGATTGCAGAGGATCGCCGACCATTAGAATTTCCGTGAGCGCAGTCTTGAGCAATTGGTTCATGATCTCGTGTTGAACGTCAGACGTATCCTGGCATTCATCCACGATGATCTCCGGGTACCGGGAGGCGATTGCTTTCGCCAACCAGGGGTATTTCAGCAGAATCCTATAGGCTATGTACATGGAGTCGGAGTGACTCATATACTTGGCACGCCAGAGCGCCTTCTTCTTCTCGATAATATCTTTCTGGTCAGGTTCGGGAAGCTTCTCTTGATTCCTTCGGCGTTTCCATGTCCATTTCCCGTCAGGCTTCAAGTGGAAATTGGTTATCGGCACGTCGTGAGGATACGGAAGCATTCGCCCGGACGTGTCTTTGTTGAACGTTATCTTGAAGCGAGGCAGGCTGCCCAGAAAGCCTTCGGTATGCGAGCGATGCAGAATGATCTCTAGTCTAGCTGGAAGGTCTGATTGGTAGGCAGAGGCATGTGGCCCGCTGAGGTGCTGGTAAACAAAGGAGTCTATGGTGCCAATGAAGTGCGGCGACGAATCAGGTAGTTCCATATCGAAGTCCCGCCGGAGGTAATGCCGTATCTCGTCTGCTGCGACGTTCGTGAAGGATAGGGCGGCGATGCCAGTCCGTGTGGATGTCCAGTTGCTGATCCTGTGAGCCAAGCGCGAGGCCACAGCTCTCGTTTTTCCGCTTCCCGGGCAGGCCACCACCACGGCGTTGCCGTCGTAGGTGACAATATCGAACTTATCTTCAGTCAGATAGGGGTCCGCGCCAAAGATGCGCTCGTGCACCTGCTCTTGCAGCGCGGTCACGCCTTTGCTCCGCAGGCATGTCGGACTGCTTTGGCGATGTAATCAGGAACCTTCAAGGATTTGCCATGCTGCTCCCATTGCTCTAGCAGGTCGTGCGCAAGGAGGGCCTTGTGTCTTGGTCTAATCGCAGACGATAATACCTGGGACTTCTCTTCCTCCGTGACTGCTTCAGCTATCGCTTTTTCGAGGTCGGGCTTGGTCTTCGGGAACAGCGCCCGAAATCGCGCCAACATCAGTTTCAGGTTACCAGCGAGAGCGAGGTCATACTCCAAAGTCCTCTTGGCAGCGAAGCACGCGGCAGCGCCGTCCATCTCAGACTGAATCAGCTTCACTCGCGCGCCAGGCTCATCTTCTTCCTCCGGTGGGTCCCCATCTGTCACGACGGAACAGGGGATTCGCAGATTGTTGGCCCGGAACAATTGGTAGAACGGACGGAAGCTCAGCCCGTCTACGCACAGCAACGACACTGCGCACTTTTTGAGGTCGTAAGCAGAATCGACTGCCTGTGCAAGTTTCGGTAGGAGCAGCATCTCGCTGATTCCCTCGACCAATATCACGCCCCGCGCGAACAGAAGGCACGAGCGTGTCACGTCGAGGTATCGGAACAGCATCCGCTTTTCTTCGCCCCCAAGGTTGCACTCCTCAAGCGGCTTTGCCAGAACAGAGTCAAGTTGCGGCGTGGCGAAGTCACGATGGAGCACGATAGTGTTCTCGACGCCGACGCTTGACGCTATGACCGCTGAGTGAGTGGTAGCTATCACCTGTATTTTGTCGTTGGCAGCTTGCTCCCTAAGATACTGAACGAAGGGTGCCTGAAGCTGTGGGTGCAAGTGGGCTTCCGGCTCTTCAATCAGCAGCAGGCCCATATCTACATCATCGGTCGTAGCGTTTGTCAGTTCGGCCAATACAGTGGCCGCGTAGAGGAGGTTGTTATAGCCGAGGCCATTCTCCTGCACATCGAAGGTCTCATCCTCTTTTCCATCCCTCTTCCTTAGGAGCGTTTCGACTGATTGGGCAATACGTGAAAACTTAGGTTCCGACAGTACCAAGCTACTTGCCTGCGCCAGGGAGGGGCCGGAGATCTCTTTCAGTCCCTCGTCGATTAGATAAGCAGCCCTGGCTATCGGCTCTAGCTTGTTGATCTCATCGTTGGCGCGGCGCATTACGTCGACAACCTTGCCCTGACCTTCTTCATTGGATATTCGCACCAGTAGCGCGGCTGTCCGCGAGTTGCGCCCCGGCCGCAATTCGGTGGACGTATTCCGAAGTGGCGGCAACAAGACTTCTCGAATCGAAGCTACGAGGGCGCTTTCTACCTGTGGTCCTTCGTGTTCACCGCCCCACAGCTTAGGCGCGTAGCGGTCACGCCCTGGTACTTTCCTGTACTGGTAGGTGAGGCGGGCAACACCTTCACCATCATTAGGAACCAGCATTGGGATGTACCAGCCGATCTGCTCCTTGGGTATACCCTCTAACGTCACGATGATGTCGAAACCATCGGTGAGCGACTGTCCCTTGGAGTCGTGGCGAATGTCTTCTTTCCTGGGGTAGATGTCTCTGCGCTCAGACCCCTGCGCGAACACCAAACCAAGCGCGTCGATAACGTGGGTCTTCCCAATGTTGTTCTCACCAACTATCAAGTTCAGCCCGGGTCGGAAATCGATGGCGAGGTTCTCAAAACTTCGGAAGTTCTTGATCTGCAGCTTCGAGATGTGCAACGACATCCTCCGGAATCAGAATCCAACAATACACCGGGGTCAGTAGGCCGTTATTCCAGAAGTCCCTCGGCGTTGAGCGCCAGCGCGCACACTAACCACGAACCACTTCCCCTACGCCCACCACATCGCGCCGGGGCTCTCGCTCACCGCTACTTCCTTCAGGAACGATACCGCCTTCTGGAAACCCTCGTTCACCGACATCAGGCTGTCCTCATGCTCTATCGACAGCACGTCGTCGTAGCCGACCATGCGCAGAGCGCTGATCATGTCTTTCCAGACATCGTAGCCGTGACCGTAACCGACCGTGCGGAATAACCATGATCGGTTGATCTCATCACCGTACGACTTGGTGTCGTTCACGCCGTTGACCTCGGAATTGCGGGTGTATACCCGGCAGTCCTTGGCGTGGAAGTGGTAGATGGCGTCGCCGAGCTTGTGGATGCACGCCACCGGGTCCATCCCCTGCCAGAACAGGTGGCTGGGATCGAAGTTTACGCCGACGGTCTCGCCGGCGGCCTCGCGGAGGCGGAGCATGGTCTCGGTGTTATAGACGACCATACCGGGGTGGATTTCGATGCAAATCTTGACCTTGTGCTTCTTGGCGAACGCGGCGTTCTCCTTCCACCAGGGAATGACGACCTCATCCCACTGCCAGTCCAGTATCTCCTGAAAATCCGGCGGCCACGCGCACGTGACCCAGTTGGGTTTGGTCGCGTTCGGACCCTCGCCCGGACAGCCGGAGAAGCCCACGACGCGGTTTATGCCGAGCTTCGCCGCCAGTTCAATGCTCTTGCGGTGCGTGTCCGCGTGCGCCGCGGCAATCTTCTTGTTCGGATGCAGAGGGTTGCCGTGGCACGAAAGGGCGCTGATCTCCAGCCCTCTGCTCTCGACAGCCTTCAGCAGAGCCTTGCACGCGGCGTCATCTTCCAAGAGCTTGTGCGGATTGCAGTGCGCATCGCCGGGGAAGTTGCCGGACCCGAGCTCCACCGCCTCAAGACCTGATTCGGCGATGTAATCGAGCGCCTGTTCCAGCGGCTGCTGGCTGAACAAAACAGTAAGAACTCCGAGCTTCATTGTGCTCCTCCTTGTCCAAGGTTCGTTGTAGGGGCGAATCTTGTATTCGCCTGGGCGATCACAAGGATCGCCCCTACAGTGTTACTCCGTGTCCTGTGTCCATCGACTTGTAGATCGAGTCGAGTATTCGCATAATGTCCAAACCGTGCCGGCCGGTGGACATCGGCTCCTTGCCCTCTCGCAGACACTCGACGAAGTGCTTTATCGCCATCTCGTGCCCCGACAATTGCCCGAACTGTGGAGTCAGGTCAACGCTGACGCCCTGGATATCCTTATAGATCCGAAGAGGATCGAGGTCCGCCCCGCCTTCCGTGCCTACGAGATTCGTATAGATCACGTCCTGTGCGATGTGCGATGCCCAACTGGCCTCCAGGAACAGCGTGGCCCCGTTGTCCAACTTGATCAGCCCGACCGCGAGGTCCTCCACATCATACGTCCCGCCGCACGCCGCGGCGGCCTTTGGGCCGAAAACGGTGTAAGCGCTGCCCATGACTGACGTTGGACGCGGATTGCCCATCAGCCAGAGCGTCAGATCGAGGACGTGAACACCGATGTCGATAAGCGGCCCGCCGCCCGCCTTGGATTTGGTGGTAAACCAGCCGCCGCAGCCGGGAATTCCCTTCCGCCGGATCCAGCCGGTCTTGGCATAGTAGATATTGCCCAGCTCGCCGTTCTCGATGAACTTTTTCAGAAGCTGGCTGTCGCCCCTGAACCGGTTATTGAAGCCCATCATAAGCATCTTGCCGGCCTTCTCGCCCGCCTCCACCATCTTCTCTGCCTCGACGGCGTTCATCGCCATCGGCTTCTCGCAGAAAACGTGCTTGCCCGCCGCAAATGCGTCGAGCGTCATGGCCGCGTGGAGGTAGTTGGGCGTGCAGACCAGCGCCGCGTCGACATAGTCCTGCTTCAGCATCTCCTTATGGTCCGTGAAGATGTTCGCAATACCGAACTCATTGGCGTTTCGCTCCGCCCGCGACTGATCCGCGTCACACAGCGCCGCCACCTCCACCTGGTCGTTGGGAATCTTGCTCAAACTCTGCAGATGCAGGCGACCGATTCCGACGCCGATGACGCCCACTCGAACCGGCCGGCCTTGTATTCCTTCCAAAGGAGAATCCTCCTATCTGACATTTCGCACCCCGACAATCAGGGCAGCCAAAGCATTCTAGCATAAGGCGATTTGGGCTGTCTACAATTGGGAAAGTTGTTAGTTGGTGGTTGGTGGTCGGGTACACTTGCGCTCACGCCAACCCCAACAACCCTGCCAGTGCTCGGTAAACCGCCCATTGCAACACAATCGGCAGCGCCAGCAACAACCCCTGGCGAATCAGTAAAAACTTCCGCGGCAGCGGCGCGGTGACCAGCGCCGCGTCGAACCCGCCCTCGCGGTCCGACAACAGCGCCTGCCCGAACACCACGAGGGAAGACGTGAGGATAACCAGCGCGGGAGTCAGGGGCCGCGGCGGATGTCCCGTCCATTTCCCGACAGCGGCGTAAACTATGAGGACCAGCGGAACCAGGATCACAAGGACCGTCAATCTCCGCCGCATTGCCCGCCTGACCTCGAACGCGATCACTGATATCACGGTTGCCTCCGTTCTTCAGCGGAAAGTGAATCGACAATCTCATAAAGACTCTGACGCCTCACCCTGACGCACGTGACTTGCGACTCCAACTCCGAAAGAAGTTCCGCGGCGACCAAATCCGCGTTCGGATGGCTGAACACCAGCCCGCCGTTCTCCTCACGAACGACCACCTGAAACCTCTCGGCTATCCGGCGGCGCAGAACGGGATTATCCGCCGTCTGCGTCACCACTATCTCGTCGGGAGCGTTCGCCCGCAGGTTTTCCGGCGAGTCCGCCGCCAACGCTCTGCCGGAGTCCAATAAGACCACCCTGTCGCATAACTCCGCGATCTCCGCATCCCTGGTGGCAATCAGAAAAGCTGATTTCTCCCTGTTGGCGGAATCAAACAGATTCCGGAAAAGCTTGTTCCGGATGTCAGGGTCTATATGATCCAGGAGCGAATCAAGGACCACAACCGGCGTCTCGGGAAGAAGCGCCCGGGCGATCTCCAGCGCCCGCTTCTGGCCGTCCGACAGTTTCCCCGCCCGGACGCGCTGAAGCGGTTCGAGCCCCAGAAGCTGCATCAGGAAAGCGATGCGCCCAGTCCGCTTTCTGCGCGGCGTCCGCCAAAGGACCGACTGAAGCTCCAGGTTCTCCTGGACCGTCAGCTCCGGCGCGTAACAGGGCGATTGGAAACCGATGCTGATCGGTCTGTTGACGGGCGTTTTGAAGGTAACAGCGACATCGCGGCCCAGAATCCGCGCGCTTCCGCCGCAGCCCGTCAGCCTGTCGCAGAGGGCTAGCGCGATGCACGACTTGCCGCTTCCGGTCCTGCCGAAAACCGCGGCGACCTCGCCCGAAGCTACAGCAAAGCTCACGCGGCGCAAAACCTCGCGCCCCGCCAACTCGGCAGAGAAATCCTCAAAAACAACCGCCTCACTCATCTTATATGGGTACTCAAACCACCAACCATCAACTATCAACCATCAACCATCAGCGGAGTGAATTCAGTTTCGCGGGAATGTCATTCCGACCGAAGTGGAGCAATCTGCTTTTTCCGGTTGCGTTACGCTCAAAAGCAGATTTCTCGACTCCGCTGGCGCTCCGCTCGAAATGACGATGCCCGAAAGACTGAACTGTTACCATCAACGACCGTATTAGCACAGCGGGTCCAGAATCTCCATCGCCCGCTTGATATCGACTATCTGCTGTTCGCCGCTGATCTCACGCTCTATCGTCAGCGCGCCCGTGAAGCCGAACGACTTGAGTTTCGGAATCAAAACAGGAAAGTTCACTCTCCCTTCCCCCAGCGGCTTCTCAGGACCGAGGGAACGGGGCTCAGTCGGGTAATCGCCGTCCTTACAGTGGACGCCCTTGACGTAAGGACCGAGCAAATCCAGCGCGTCAACAGGGTTGGCCTTGCCGTACATCATAAGGTTCGCCGGATCCAGGTTGATGCCCAGGTTGTTGGTCCCGACATCGAACATAACGCGCCGCAGCGTGACCGGCGTTTCTTGCCCCGTTTCAAAGCAAAAGAACAAGCCGAGGTCAAGACAGTGGTTCGCGATCTCCGTGAGCGCGGCGACCGTGCCGGGATAAAGGGGGTCAAACGGACTTTCAGGGATGAACCCAGCGTGCGTTGTTATCGAAGGAACGCCGATCTTCTTCGCGAACTCCGCCCCTCTCTTGAGGCAGTCGATGCGCATCCTCCTGTAATCCGGCGGAACAAATCCTATCGTCGCCGGACCTTCGATGAGGTTCCAGTAACCGGGTCCCGGATAGCCGTTCCAGATGGTCGTGATCTCCACGTCCTCAGAACGGCAAGCGTCCGTCAGAGCGCGGGCGTTCTCATCGTTGAACGTCCTCGGATTCCAACCGGCCACCTGGCACGTCGGCAGACCGAGCTGCCTGACCTTCCTGATTCCTTCAGCTCCTTCCTCGATCCCGACGATAACGCCCAGTCGCAGTTTTGCCATTCGCCCCTCCATAACGCCAAAATCGGCGATAGATTTCACATGAGCGCTTAACGGCCGGGGGGTGGAATTCCTTCCACGGGCAGAGGAGTCGGAAGAATCGGACGAGTCGATGGTCCGGATTTCCCTCTCCCTATGAGGGAGAGGGTCAGGGTGAGGGTGGAAGCTCTCTCAACATTCAACCCAACCTAACTGCCCGGTGACGACTTTATCCGGCGCCCTGCTAGCCCTAATCAAACCCAATCTGCGTTTATCTGTGTTAATCTGTGGTCTTCCCTGAACCCCACTCCATTACAAGGAGTTACACACCCCCGCAATGAACTACCATTTGAATATGATTCTAACCCCCAAAGCAATCATCATAATCGCCGGCGGCGCTGTTCCGCTTGCGCTGTCGCTCGCCAATCCGGCGTTTCTGACAGCCGCCCTCATCTACGACGCTCTTGTCCTTGCAGCCATCGCCGCTGATTGGCTCCGAACGCCGACGCCGCGGCAGCTATCGGTGGAACGCGACTGTCAGGACGAACTGTCGATGGGCAGCGCAAACCCGATCCTGCTGCGCCTCCACAACTCCGGCGAATCTCCGGCGCGGGTCCAGGTCCACGACGAGCCGCCCTCGGTTTTCCCCTGCGAAGGTAATGACGCCGGGGTGAGTGTTCCGCCGAGGAGTGAAGTCGAGTTTACTTATCTGCTTACTCCGACCGCCAGGGGCGACTTCCGATTCGGCGACCTGTACCTGCGCTCGACCGGACATTTGGGGCTGGTGGTCCGACAGTTCCGCCGGGAGGCCTCGCGCCCGGTGCGAGTCTACCCGGACATTCTTCAGGCGAGGAAATACGAGATACGGAAAAGGCGCGCCGGCGCGGTGGAGATCGGCGGCCGGCGGACCAGGATGATCGGCCTCGGGACGGAGTTCGAGTCGCTTCGAGACTACCAGCCGGATGACGAGTATCGCCGGATCGATTGGAAGGCAAGCGCGAGGCGAGCCCGTTTGACGAGCCGCCAATATCAGATCGACCGCACGCAGAACATCGTCCTGGCTTTGGACGCAGGTCGTACCATGTGCGTCTCGCTGGGGGGCATGACAAAACTGGACTACGCCATCAACGCCGCCCTGATGCTCGGCTACGTCGCGTCCTCCGGTGACGACAGGGTCGGCCTCATCGCATTCGCCGGCGAAATCGGCGCATATCTCCCACCGCGGCGAGGCCGCGGTCATTTCTTGAACATGCTCCGCGCCCTGTACAACATCCCATTGACCACCGGCGAGTCGGACTATGTCGCCGCGTTCCGCTTCATATCCGCCAAATGGCGGAAGCGTTCGCTGATCGTTCTCTTCACGGATTTGCTCGATTCTGAGTCGTCCGGGGAGCTGATCGCCAATCTGTCCGTGATGTCGCGCCGGCACCTGTGTCTGTGCGTGGTGGTTGGAGACCCGGCCGTCAACGCCTCAGCCCTCTCCTCCCCCGGTTCGCCCGACGAGGTTTACGAGCAGGCGGCGGCGATACAGGCTCTCCAGTTCCGAAAGCAGGCGATAGCTTCGCTGCGAAGAGCCGGCGTGGAAGTGGTCGATGCCGACCCCTCCTCCCTGGCCGCGGCCGTCGTGGACACGTACGCGGACATCAAAGCGCGACTGCGGATTTAGGATTGGGGGTTCGGGCAGGAACGCAGATAAACGCGGATGGATTAACTGTCAGCTTTCAGCGCCTCGTCCTCAGAACTCAGCGCTCAGCGCTCGCTCATCCCTACGTCGAAAATAGACCCCTATCCCGCGGGAACGGCCTTGTGCGAATAGGTCATCGAATATTATCGAAGTCAGTTCCCGCAGGAGGCCGCAAACAGTTTTCATCCCCTTGGCCGGCGCGAAGCGCTACGAATGACTTATACATTCCCCACTCCGCGGTGCGCTTCCCATCTGCGTTCATCCGTGTTTATCGGCGTTCATTTGCGTTCTTCCCTGAACCAACGCCTCCTCGCCAAGGCGAAGCGAAATACAGCGCCAGCAGCGCCGCAGTCAGCCCCGCAAACGCCAGCTTCACACCCGGACTCAGCTTTGAAGGAGTAAGGAATCCCTCGATCGCTCCCGCCGCGACCAGCATCAACGCCACTCCCCCCATCAGCGGAATCGCCCTGCGCGCCGCGAGCTTCACCGAATCCCACCTCGACCTGTTTCCCGGCCTGATCAGCGCGCCGGCGATTATCAATCCCGCCCCGCCCGATATGCAGATTGCGGCCAGCTCGATGATCCCGTGCGGCAAAATCAGCGACCAGAACACCAGGCTGTCACCCCGACCGAACGACGCCGCAAGCCCGCCGAGCATCATCCCGTTCTGAAGGAGTATATAGATAGTCAGGATTCCGAAGGTTATGCCGGAAGCGAAAGCGGTTATGCTCACCTGAATATTGTTGCTCATTATCGCGCTGGACAGGACCGGCTTCAACGCATCAGGAATTCCTGGTCCGGGCGACTTCCTCGACTCTCTCGACTCTCTCGACTCTCTCGCGAACATCGGCGGCACGAACGCCGACTGCGTAGACGGGTCGCGTGACACGGTTATGAAGGCAAAAACCGCTCCGGCCAAGAATACTGCAGTAGCGAGTCCTATTGCCCGACGTTCGCGGCGCGCCAGGGCGGGAAATCCGGAGACGACAAAGCGGAGCGCTTGCCGGATTCTCGACGGAGGCGAAGTGTAGATCAGCCCGTATCCGCGCGCGACCAGGTCGTTAAGAAACGAGACGAGGCCGGAGCCGGCGTCGTGCGACCTGGCAAGCGCCAGATCGGCGACTGCCAATCTGTACAGCGGCCCCAGCCGCGCCAGATCGTGCGCGGACAGCGATTGGACGCCGGAGGCGCGCGCCTTTTCGAGAATGCCCGAAAGCTCGCGCCACTCAGGCTTCAGATTGCCCGACTCTTTTGAGTTCACATCGGAGATTATAACAAGCGGCGGAATGAGCAGACAAGTTACAATAGTCACACCCGAAAACGCGGAGATCTCCTACGAGCTCGCCGGCGTAGGTTCGCGTATGGTCGCCTGCCTGCTTGACACGCTCATCCAGGCGGGCGCCGCGCTGCTCCTCGCCATCCCTCTGCTAATCGCCGGGGTCAAGGGCCTGCTGTCCGGCGGCGCCGTTTCCACGCTTTCGGGATGGATACTCGGCGGCATCATCGTCGCCATCTTCCTCATAATCTGGGGCTACTACATCACCTACGAGACTCTGCGCAACGGCCAGACACCCGGAAAACGAATACTGCGGCTCAGGGTCGTGCGCGAGAGCGGCCATCCAATCGACTTCGCCTGCGCCGCCGTGCGTAACCTGATGAGGTACGTCGATTTCCTGCCCTTCGCCTATTCGGTTGGAGTGTTGAGCATACTGTTCAGCCCCACCTACCGCCGGCTCGGCGATTACGCGGCGGGTACTATGGTCGTGCGAGAGCGGTTTGATAGCGTTACCCCCACAAAAGATGACACGGCCAAATCGGAAGACGTCGAGGTCTTTGACGGCGACACGAGCGCGCTCTCCAGGGATGACTGTGAGGCCGTCAAGCGGTTCGTGGAGCGCAGAAGGGAACTCCCACCGGAGGTCCAAACCGACCTGGCGCGCAGGATGGTCGCGCCGATCCTCGAAAAAGTAGAGGTCCAACCCGATGGCGAGCTCGACCATATCGAGTTCCTCGAAAGCCTTTGGCGTCGTCTCGACGAAGACCGCCGGCGGCGAGCCGAATTCCCTCTCCCTTGAGGGAGAGGTTTAGAGCTTGCCCTGAGCGCAGCGAATGGGGTGAGGGTGAAAGCCGCGGGACGAAATCGGCCTCCTGCCTTTTCGGCGTGCTGCGAAGCGTAATCAAAAAATGTGAACGTGCGAAAAAACGAAAGCGATGTCAGATACTAACTCCTAACTTCTAACTCCTAACTTCTAATCCGGAGGCACAATGAAAGCACACACCGAGTATCTATGGTTCAACACCGCCAAACGGCGAGAGTTCGTCAACATAACCGACACGTGCGAAGAGGTACTGCGCAAGTCGGACATCAAAGAAGGAATGATGCTGGTCTCGGCCATGCACATAACCGCCGCGATTTGGGTGAACGACAACGAGGGTGGCATTCTGCAGGACGCGATGGAGATGCTGGAGCGTCTCGCGCCGTACGGTCCCGACTACCGTCACCACCGCACCGGCGAAGACAATGGCGATGCGCACCTGAAGAACCTGCTGACGCACCACCAGGTCATTATCCCGATTACTGACGGCAAACTCGACCTCGGCCCCTGGCAGACGATCTTCTACGCCGAGTTCGATGGGCAACGACGGAAACGCGTCGTGGTGAAGGTGATGGGAGAGTAAGGATTGACTTGGCGTGGGGTCGGCGTCCATCTCGCCTACTCCGCCCTCACCATCCCCTGCCCCACCAATTGCTGCACCTCGGCCAGAAAGTCATCTGACACGTTCACGCGGATATCCGTGGAAACCCTCGTCGTGCCGGAACTTGCTGATTCGACATGAAAATGGACCTCCGTCTCCCCCGGATAATCGTTGAAGACTCTCTTGAGAAGCGCCAGATCCCCCGCGCTTGCGTTGATTAGACGGATGTGGACAGCCGCCCCCGAGGTGTCTTGCCCGCCGTTACCGTTCGGGGCCTCTTCTGTTGTTTCGGGACGCCCTCGTCCCGAAACCTCCGCCTCTTGCTCGTCATTTGGGGGGACATCTTTCCCGATACCGCCGTCCCCGTTCAAAGCCCTCACCGATTCGCAGATAACCTCGGCGGTGTGGGATTTGTCGTCGTCCTGCCCGATGCGCTCCCGATGACTGACCTTGCCCTTGATGATAACTATCTTGTCCTTCACCAGCGCTTCCGAGCACGTCTTGAATGCCGACGGAAACACCGTGACCGATATCTTTCCCGACAAATCCTCCAGGGTCAGGAACGCCATCTGCTCGTTGCCGCGCTTGGTCGTGTGGTAGCGAAGCGTGGAGATGATGCCGCCGATCACGCATTCCTGCTGATCGTCCATCTCCGCAAGCTGTTCGGAGTTCACCGTCGTCTCGCGCGCCAGGCATTCGCGCACGTGCATCAGCGGATGATCGGTGACATAGAGGCCGAGGAGGTCCTTCTCCATAGCCAGTATCTCTTCACGAGGCATGTCCGCAATGGACATGTATGTCTTTGCAGCCGGTAACTCTTCGCTCTCGCGAATGTCCCCGAACAAGCCGGTCTGCCCGCTGCGTCTGTCCCGCTGCGCCTTCGCGGCGTGCGCCATGGCTTCGTCCAGCATCGCAAGCAGCCTGCCCCGGTTCTCGTCTATCGAGCTGAACGCGCCCGCTCGAATGAGGCACTCCACCATTGCCTTTCCCACAGAAGTCGAATCCTGCACCCGGTCGCAAAAGTCATACAGCGACCTGAACGGCCCGCCGATCTCGCGAGCGGCTATAACCGCGTCGACTATGGCGCGTCCGCAGTTCTTGATCGCGCCCAGACCGAACCTGATGTCCTCTCTCTCCGCCGTGAAGTCCACCTCGCTCTTGTTGACGTCCGGCGGCAGGACCGTAATGCCGAGCCGCCGGCACTCCTCGACGTACAGGGCGATCTTGTCCTTGTTGTCAACGTTTGTAGCCAAAAGCCCCGCCATATACTCGACGGGGTAATGCGCCTTCAGATAAGCGGTCTGGTAGGCCACGTTCGCGTAACACGTCGCGTGGGCTTTGTTGAAACCGTACCCGGCGAACGGCTCGACGAGGTCGAATATCTGAACGGCGATCTTCTCGGAAATCCCGTTTTCCTTCGCGCCCGCGAGGAACCGCTTGCGCTGCTTGGCCATTTCCTCTTTCTTCTTCTTGCCCATAGCCCGGCGCAGGATGTCTGCCTGGCCCAGCGAAAAGCCTGCCACGGCGCGCGCGATAAACATCACGTCGTCCTGGTACACAACGACGCCGTAACTGTCCTTCAGTATCGGTTCCAGGCACGGGTGCAGGTATTTGATCGGCTCTTGGCCCTGTTTGCACTTGATATACTTGGGAATGCTATTCATCGGTCCTGGGCGATAGAGAGCGATCATCGCCGCGAGTTCTTTCATCGACCCCGGCTTGAGCTCCTGTATGTAGCGGCGCATCCCCGCGCCTTCAAGCTGGAACACCCCTGTCGTGTGCCCCGCTCCCAGCATCTCGTAGGTTTCCCCGTCATCGAGCGGAAGTGACAGGATGCTTACTTCGACGTCCTTCTGCTTCTTTATGTTCTGGACGGCCCGGGCCAGCGTCGTGAGGTTCGCGAGGCCAAGAAAGTCCATCTTCAACAGTCCGAGCAGCTCCAGCGCGTGGGCGTCGTACTGGCTGACGATCTCACCCTTGCTCGCTTTTGCGACCGGCACGTGTTCGGTCAGAGGGGCGTGGGAGATTATGACCCCGGCCGCGTGCGTGCTGGCATGGCGGCAGATACCTTCCAGGCGGCAGGCCGTGTCCATCAGGTTCTTAACGGTGTCCGAACCTTCGTAAGCCGCTTTCAGCTCGGGGTTCTCCTCCTTGGCCTGGTCGATGGAAATGCCGATGGGGATCGTGGGGATCATCTTGCAGATCTTGTCCACCTCGTTTATCGGCACTCCTAGAACGCGGCCGACATCCCGCACGGCCGCCCGAGCGGCCAGCGTCCCGAAGGTGACGATCTGCGCCACGTGGTCTTCGCCGTACTTGTCGGTAACGTATCTGATGACCTCGTCGCGGCGGTCATCCTGGAAATCCATATCGATATCCGGCATCGAAACGCGCTCTATGTTGAGGAACCGCTCGAACGGCAGCCCGTAAAGAAGAGGGTCGGCGTCGGTGATCTCTAAAGCATAGCAGACGATGCTCCCCGCCGCCGAACCGCGCATTCCGACGTATATGCCTCGCTCGCGAGCGAATCGGGCGAAGTCCCGCACTATCAGCATATAGTCCGGGTAACCCATCTTCTTGACGGTATCCAGCTCGATTCTGAGCCGCTCTTCTATCTCCGGGGTGACCGTGGGATAACGCCTGGCAAGTCCCTCCCGAGAGAGCTGTTCGAGATATCCGTCGGCGTCCAGACCGTCGTGGACCTCCACTCCCGGCAGGTTCAGCCTGGAAAAGTCCAACTCGACCTTGCAGCGCGAAGCAATCTCCAGAGTGTTCGCCAGAGATTCCGGATAATCCGCGAACTCCTCGGCCATCTGTTGGGCCGTCTTGAAGAAAAACTCCTGCGAGCCGAACCGCAGCCTGTTTGGATCGTCTATCGTCGCGCCGGTCTGGATGCAGAGCAGCACATCGTGGGCGGAGGCGTCCTCTTTGCGGAGATAATGGATGTCGTTCGTCGCCACGAGGGGAAGAGACAACTCGCGCGCCAGTTCGATCAGCCCGGCGTTTGCGGTCTTCTGTTCCTCCAGGCCGTTTTCCTGGATTTCGATGTAGAGATTGTTCCGGCCGAATATCTCGCGGTATTCGGCAGTAGCCTTGCGCGCGCCATCCAGGTCGCCCTTTACACAAAACCTGGGGACCTCTCCGGCCAGGCACGCGGTCAACGCGATCAACCCTTCGCTATGCTGCGCCAACAGCTCCTTATCCACCCGTGGTTTGTAGTAAAACCCCTCGACCGATGCCGCGGAGACGAGTTTCAGCAGGTTCTTGTAGCCTTTGATGCTCTCCGCCAGGAGCACGAGATGATGCGGGTCGGAATCGAGCTTGGGATTTCGCGAAGTGCGGCTTCGGGGCGCCACATACACTTCGCAGCCTATGATGGGAGTTACGCCCTGGTCCCGGCACGCCTCGTAGAAGCTGATCGCTCCGTACATCAAACCGTGGTCGGTCAGGGCAAGAGACGGCATCTCCTGTTCGGCCGCGAGTTTGGCCAGGTCCTTTATGCGGCAGGCGCCGTCGAGAAGGCTGAACTCAGAATGGGTATGAAGATGAACAAACCCAGGCGACTGCACAGCAAGACGCTCCCCTCAATAATACTAGATTTAGCGCGTACGGGCTTGGCTGCCCCAATATATAGGGGAAGAAACCGACCAGGCGATATTGTAACGCAACGCCGCGAGGAATGCAAGAGAAAGGTTTCAGGGTTCTAAGGTTCTAGGGTCTTAGGGTCTTAGGGTCTTAGGGTCTTAGGGTCTTAGGGTCTTAGGGTCTTAGGGTCTTAGGGTCTTAGGGTCATAGGGTCATAGGGTCATACTGTTCTAAGGGTTCCATGTTTAGAACCCTTAGAACCCTGAAACCCTCATAAACCTCATAAACCTCATAAACCTTCCCCCGATTCGCCGACTGCACGGTTGGGCATAATATCATTGGAGATACGAGCTCAGTATTACAGAGGTGAAACGTGATGAGAGCTTTAACGATCATGTCCCTCATTCTGATAGTGATCGGCGCCCTGAACTGGGGTCTTGTCGGCTTGTTCGGCTACAACCTGATTGGCGCCATATTTGGCCTGAACACCGTTGTCAGCCGGGTGATACTAACGTTCGTTGGCCTGGCGGGACTCTTTGGCATATTCGTATTGGGGAAACTGATCGAAAGCCGTGATGATGTTTGCGTGCCGGGCCACATAACGAGCGTGGTAGGCCAGACAAGGTAAGTCAATCTCTATCAGAGCCGCACAGGGACAACGGGCTCCCGGTCGAAAGACCGGGAGCCCTTAGCTTCAACAGGTAATCAGTCGGTGACCCTCGTAACCCCTATAACCCTATAACCCTAAGAATCCCGCCCGCTTAATCGGCCAGTACCGCACCCACGCCTTTGCCTGGACCTCGGAAAGGGCGAGCTGACCCCAGTACCGACTGTCGTTGCTGCAGTCGCGGTAATCACCCATCACAAACAGGCGGCCCGGCTTGATCAAGCTGGGACCGTAGCTCCCATGAGGCGCGTGGATCAGATAGGATTCCCTGAGCCGGCGGCCGTTCACGTAAACGGCCCCCTGCCGTATCTCGACCAACTCCCCGGGAAGCCCGATCACACGTTTGACGTAGATCTGCGACTCATTCGCGGGGCATTTGAAAACGACGATATCGCCGCGTGAAGGCATGTGTAGTCGGTACGCCAGCTTACTTCCCAGCAGGCGTTCCCCGGTCCGGAGATTCGGGTCCATGCAGTTCCCGAACACCTCATATCCCTGCGCGATAAAGCTCACGGTGAACAGGAATACCAACGCCGTGAGCGCAACGGTCTTGACGGCCTCACGCGCGACGGACGGCAATAACCGTCCTATGGAAGCCCGTGATGATGGAATCTCGGTGGCGCAGCCGGTGCAGCGTTCGATTATGCTCATAACTGAACCTCCGGCGGCAGCGAGTGAACGGTGAACAGTAAACAGTGATCAGGCCCCTCAAAACCCTGGAACCCTGGAACCCTCAGTTATTGTCGCTGACGCCGGGCCATACGTAGGGCGTGCACGAAACCTTGCGCTTGATGCGGGCCAGGGCGTTGTCCACCGACTTCGTCTTGCAGCGCAGCTCCGACGCAATCTCTCGATAGGACTTGCCGACCTGGTAGCCGGCAAGCACACTCCATTCAAAATCGCTGAGCAGTCTCCGGAGCATCTCCTGAAGCCGGCGGGTGTCTTCGCGCCTCAAAACCAACTCCTCGGGATCCACGGTGTCGTCGGCAACGAGCACCTCAGCCAGGTTCCATTCCGATTCGCTGTCCTCGGACGGGTATTCGAGCGAGACCGACGTGTTCAGAGGAGTCTGCTTTTGGCGGGTTGCCGTCTTGATCGCGGTAATCACGTGGCGTTCTATGCAAATCCTGGCGAACGAGAGGAACGAGATCTCCTTGTCCGCACGGTAGTCTATGGTCGCCTGCCAGAGACCTATCATGCCGATCTGCAGCAGGTCTTCTTTTTCCGCGCCCATGAGGAAATATGATCTGACTTTGGTGCGCACGAGGCTCCGGTACTTATACAACAGATATTCGGCCGCGGCGTCCTCGCCGAACTGCGCGCATTCGACGATCTCCTGGTCTGTCATAAAAGTGTAGCGGGTTTGTGCGGTTTTGCGCTGCTCCGGGAGTTGGCTTCCAATCAAATCGATCGCTTTCATTGTTCTTGTGTTTCCGATTCCTGTTCTCGTTCGATCTCAAGGCTTGCCCTGGTGACGAGCACAGCGGCCATACCGAGCAGGAAGGCGGCTGTTGCGGTAAGAGCGAGAGGAAATTCCTTGACGAGTCTGCCGCCGAACTTGACTCGCAGCTTTTTTGGCGTCCGGGCGCCGATCAGTCTCTGGGCTTCTTCGAGGAGTTCGGCGCTGAGGGAGAGGATATCGTGGCCGCTGGCCTCCAGCCTGGCCAACGCTTTCACCACGTCACCCCCGGTTTCGTCCAGCGCCGTCTTAGCTTCTTCGTAGCTCACGTTGAGCCGGCTGCGAATAGCGTCAAGCTTCTCCAACTCGGTTCTATCTATCAAAGCTCATCACCTGTAGGGATTATATAACACTCTTAAAACGTTTGGCAACAAGCGGCGCAATAAAAATTTCCTCTTTTTTTTGCGCACGAGAAGCCGTACAGTAGTAATGACGAGCAAATGGGGGGAAATGACACACGCGAGGTGAGCAGTAAACAGTGTCAACTAACAACCAACAACTAACAACTATCCCTAGTCCGCCAGACTCGACAAGAACCCCATGACAGCGTGATACGCTGGGAACTCGAGGAACGAATATCCAAGCGCTGAGTCCGTTATGACGTCCGGGACCGCTCCTTTTGCGCCGGACGCAATAAAGAGCGTATACATAAACGCATGCCCCACTATGACCGCTATGGCGAATCCGAGCACGGCGCCTATTGGAGGATCGAAAGTGTCGATGCATATCAACGTTGCGTCATAGATCAGTTTTCCTATAAGCCACAGGGCGCCGCCCACCGTCAGGAAAAACAGCGCGAAAACCAGGGCCTCGTTGTCCTGCTTATCGGGGACGAACCGCAGCAGGCCACCCAACGCCGACCCGTAGGCAAGAGAGACTTTCAGCGCCACTATGAACGCCGTGAAGTCGAAGACGGCCTTGCCGAATCCTCTCCGGAATTCCAGCCATATTACAAGGACGACCGTAATCAGCAGGACCAGATCTATCCAATTCACGCTCATCGAATCCAACTCCCTTCGCCCAAAGCCTCCGAGCAAATCCCCGCAAATCCCCCCTCCTCCCAGGAGGGGGTTAGGTTAGGGGGAGGTCCATTCTAACTCCTAACTCCTACCCCGTCCTCGTTATCCTCATCGCCGCATAACCGACGACTTGCTCGGTGTCGCCTGTCACGTCGCCCGACGTATAATACTGCAGCAACTCGGCTTTGCTCGCGCCCAGACGCTTGCACGCTTCGAGAGCCACCGCCGCCGGGACCGCGCCGCACATGCTGATTCTCAGGTCGCCGACCACATCCAGCAGCCTTCCGCCGTCGAGCGCCGACATCGCCTCGATCGCCGCCGCGTCTTTCCGCTGCGCGGCCGCCTTTGATTCGTAGTGCGTCATATCAGTGCTGGCGATCACCACGGCGCGCCGGCCTTCGATCGCCGCCGCTATCGCCCCGCCCAAATGCTCGGCCAACGGCTTAGCTTCGGGACCCGGCGCCACGGCGATGGTAATCGGCGCTATCTTCGTGCGGTCTCCACCGATAAACTGAAGGAATGGGGCTTGTACTTCTATCGAGTGCTCCTGTCTGTGCGCAAACTCGTCGGCCCGCAGATAAGGGCAGGAGCGAAGAAGGCAAGCTGATACCTCTCCGTCTATCCGGATTTCGCCAAGCGGCGTTTCCCACGTACCTTGTTCCATAATTGCGGCAGGTATTCCAAGTCCGCGATGATTTGGCCCCAGAATAACCGCCAGCTCAGGAATACCGTCCTCGGCAAGAGCGTTAAATGCGGCCGCGGCGGCGTAGCCGGAGTACATATAGCCCGCGTGGGGACTGACGATGCCGATCACATTGCCCGGCCCGGTCGCACTCGCAACCGGCAGCCGCCCCGGTCCGAAACGCCCCAGAAACGCGTGCTCGATCTCCTGCCTCAACCGTGTCCGATCTTCCGAGTAAAACATTCCCGCAACCGCGGGCCGTCGCTTGATTTCCAAAATAATCACCCGATGGTACTACACCAAGTATCCGCCCGTATGTCAAGTCTGAGGCAGGGTAACTGTTCAGGCTTAGTGAGTACGAGTCTCTTCGCTGCTCACTATCGGGAGACGACGAGCGCAATCCCCTCTCCCTTGAGGGAGAGGGTAAGGGTGAGGGTGAAACGCTGGGCATTCCTCACTGTTGCGGCGATGCAATACTACCCATTTCTGAACTGTTACGAGGCAGGTTGTCGGTTGTCATCCGTCCGATTCGTCCTATCTGTCCTATCCGTCCCATCCGTCCCATTCCCCTCCGCTCCTTCGACTCCCCTCCCCCCAATCGGGTATAATACATTCGTGCCCTTAAAATCCCTTGAACTCCCTATAACCGGAATCTCCTGCGCGGCGTGCGCGACGAGAATCGAACGCGGCGTGCTCAAGGTCGCAGGTATCGCCGAGGCCGGCGTCAACTGCGCGACCAACGTGCTCACGGTTAAGTACGACCCGGCGGCCGTCAGCCCCAGAGAGCTGATCAAGACAATAACCGACCTCGGCTACGGCGCCGGAGTGCGGACGGTCACCTTGCCGGTCGAGGGTATGCGCTGCGCCTCGTGTATTCGGAGGATTGAAGGCGGTCTGGAGTCCCTGGACGGCGTAATGACTGCCGAGGTCAACTTCGCCGCCGGCAATGTCACGGTCAATTACATCGAGAGCCGCGTGGGGCCGGCGGATATGGAAAGGGCCATAACCGGTCTCGGCTACTCTGTTCCGGCGGGTGGCGAGGCTGAGGAGAAGCCGTCTGAACGGATGAAGTCTCCGTACCTCGTGCGCCTGATCGGGGCGGCCGCGCTGACTATTCCCATACTGCTGGGCAGTCTCCATCACATGTTCCGCGTCGATGTGGGACCGTTGTCCAACCCCCTTGTGCTGCTGGTCCTGGCAACCCCCGTGCAGTTATGGGCCGCGTGGCCGTTCTACCGAGGCGCGTGGGCGGCGACCAAACAGCGAACCAGCGATATGAACACGTTGATAGCCATCGGAAGCAGCACGGCCTACCTGTACAGCGTCGCGCTGGCGTTGTTTCCGGGACTCTTCGCGTCCGCGCGCGGCGCCGCGCAAGCCTTGTATTTCGACACCTCGGCCGTGATCGTGACGCTTATTCTCCTCGGACGCCATCTCGAACTGACGGCGAAGGGGCGCGCTTCGGATGCGATTCGAAAGCTCTCCGGGCTGCAGGCGCGGATGGCCCGTGTGCTCCGCGAGGATGTGGAGATCGATTTGCCGATCGAGGAAATACAAATGGCCGACCGGATCGTAGTTAGGCCGGGTGAGAGAATCCCCGCCGATGGAATCGTCGCGGCGGGATCCTCGGTCGTTGACGAATCGATCATCACTGGCGAGAGTATCCCGGTCACCAAGGAGCCGGGCGACGAGGTCATAGGGGCCACGATCAACAAGATGGGCAGCTTCACGTTCAGGGCCACGAGAGTCGGGCGGGATACCGTCTTGGCGCAGATCATCAGGATGGTTGAGGAAGCTCAGGGCTCCAAGGCCCCCGTTCAGCGGTTGGCCGACCGCATTTCCGCGTATTTTGTCCCCGTGGTCATGGCCATAGCCGCTCTGACTTTCGCTCTGTGGTACCTGTTCGGCCCGGAGCCGCGGTTGACCTACGCTTTGCTGAACCTGGTGGCCGTGCTCATCGTGGCGTGCCCCTGCGCGCTGGGGTTGGCAACGCCGACCGCCATAATAGTCGGGACAGGCAAAGGGGCTGAACGAGGCATCCTGATCAAAGGCGGCGAAGCGCTGGAGATCGCGCACAAGCTGACGGCGGTCGTCCTGGACAAAACCGGTACTCTGACCACGGGCCGGCCCGATGTCACCGACGTCGTCGCCGTCGATATGACGCAGGACGACCTGCTGCGCCTGACCGCGTCGGCGGAACGCAGATCGGAGCATCCGCTCGCGGAAGCAATCGTTCGGGCCTCGCAGGACAAAGGCTTGACGCTGGAAGATCCCACGGATTTCAGCGCCAACGCCGGGCATGGCGTAGAGGCCGTGATAGGCGAGCGCAGGGTCGTTGTGGGCAACGAGCGGATGATTGGCCGCGACACGCCCGGACTGGAAGCACTCTCCATCTCGGCCGTCGAGTTCGAAGAGTCCGGCAAGACGGTGGTCTTCGTCGCCGTTGACGGCAAAGCGGAAGGGTTCGTCGCCTGCGCGGACAGGCTGAAACCCGATGCCGCGGACGTGATGGCCGCACTCGCGAGGCGCGGGCTGAAGCTCGTGATGATGACCGGCGACAACGAACGCGCGGCCAAAGCCCTGGCCTCCGAAGCCGGCATAACGGAGGTCTTCGCCCAGGCGCTTCCTCAGGAGAAGGCGGACTATGTCGGGAAGCTCAGGAAACAAGGTGAGGTCGTAGCGATGGTTGGCGACGGCATCAACGATTCTCCTGCCCTGGCCGCGGCCGACCTGGGCGTGGCGATCGGCGCGGGGACCGACATCGCAATGGAAGCTTCGGATATCACGCTGATCGGAGAAGACCTGTCCGGCATCCTGACGGCGATCAGGCTGAGTCAGCGCACGATGGCGATAGTGAAACAGAACCTGTTTTGGGCGTTCTTCTACAACGTTCTGCTTATCCCGATGGCCGCGGGGGCCTTCTATCCCGCCTTTGGCGTTTTCCTGAACCCCATGCTCGCCGCGGCGGCAATGGCCGTCAGCTCAGTCACCGTCGTCGCCAACTCGCTGCGCCTCAAACGGTTCAAGTAAGCCCCTCAGAACCCTGGAACCCTGAAACCCTATAAACCTCATAAACCTCACTTCGCCAGCGGGTTCCACCACTGACTCTGCAGCGCCGGGGTGATCTGCTCCGATGTTGCGTTAGGCTGAAGGCGAATCGCCGATCTCCTTGCCACGTCTGCGATAAAGATGAGGTCGAGGTGGCTCTGCCCGTTGGTGTCGAACACCGCTCCCACGCAGCGCACCGTCACGTAGGCGATTTCAGAGTTCATAGTAAAACCAGCCGCGGCCACCGCTCCCGCGTTCAGCAGCGTCTCCTGCCTGTTCGCCCCGTTCGACCGGTTCCTGAACGTAACAATGAGTATCTTGTGCCTGGGATCGACACGCGCGTCATCCACGGTAATCCTACGCGAGAAAACCGGTTGGCTCTCGTTCATCTGTCTCAGCAGACTGATTTCGTACGCCGCGCGTTCGGGCATTTGTTCGGGGCTGATCGACTCAACGACGACCGGCCTGCGCTTGTCGCCTTGGTACATGCTTCCCTGTCCAGGCTGACTGACATCAGTGGCGGACACGGTCGGCTGCTTGTGGCTGTACAGCGCAATCAGTCCGGCGGCTATGAGCAGGGCGGCAAATGCCGCGCTCGTTACGGTGATGATTCTGATGGAGGACTCGAAGCTCTCTCCGATAACGAAACGGTCGAACCACCCGAGCCGGGCGGTCGAACTGTCCGTATGCGCGTAGCTCTCGGCCAGATTGCTTCGCAGACTCTCCAGCTTCTCCGCGTACGCGCGGTTGTCGGGGGCTATCTCCAGCGCCATCTCATACCAGCGAACCGCGTCTTCCAGGCGGTCCTGAGCGGCGTATATGTCTCCGAGCATAACGTGGGCGGCGGGATTCTCGGGATCGTTGTGCAGCGCGGTCGTGCATTGCTCGATCGCCTCTTCCCATTCCCGTCGAATGCGGTGCAGGTTGGCGGACGCGAGCAGCGACTCCACGTCCACTTGGCCGGCGGGACCTTCGTCCGGCTGTCTCACCGGCGCGCCGCACTCGGAGCAGTAGAACGCGTCATCGCTAAGATATGCTTTGCACTTACAGCGCCTCATCGTCATCGGCCCAAATCCCCCCTCCTTTCAGGAGGGGGCTAGGGGGAGGTCCATTCTAACTTCTAACTCCCAACTTCTAACCTCTAAATCCCGTGTGACCGAAACCTCCGTCGCCGCGCGCGGTCTCCGGCAGATCGTCACACTCCACCAGCCTGGCCCTCACAACAGGGCAGATAACCATCTGGGCTATACGATCGCCCCTCCTAATAGTATACGGCTGAGAGCCCTGGTTTATCACGATAACCTGCACGGGCCCGCGGTAATCCGAATCTATCGTGCCCGGCGTATTCACCATACTGATACCGTGCTTCAACGCAAGGCCGCTGCGCGGACGGATTTGCGCCTCGTAACCGGGAGGCACAGCGATGCGAATACCCGTCGGCGTCAGTTTGCGCTCTCCGGGGTTTATTGTCAAATCGGCGTCCACGGCGGCAAAGAGATCCAGCCCCGACGAGCCTTCCGTGGCGTAGGTCGGAAGGTCCAGGTCGCGGGCCTCCGGCAGTCTCTCAATCCGCACCTCTATTGACGGGCAATCAGATTCGCTCAAGCCGGCGTCCTTTCAGTCGCGGACAAAACTTTAACGCAGCAGCGAATCGCTGCTGCGCCTTTGGAGTGCGACATCTCGATGTCGCTTTGCTTTTCCTGAAACGAACCAAATCCCCCCTCCTCCCAGGAGGGGGTTAGGGGGAGGTCCGCTCTAACTCCTAGCTCCTAACTCCTAGATCATCTGCTCCGACTCAAACTGCGGCGGGCACTTCGGCAGGGTGAAGATGAAGCTGCTGCCCTTACCCACGTCGCTCTCGACCCATATCTTGCCGCCGTGCGACTCCACCAGATGCTTCACCAGATACAGGCCGATTCCAGTGCCGCCTACCTCGCGCGTGTCGCGGTTATCGACGCGGTGAAACCTCTCGAATATCTTCGGCAGATGGTCCTTGGGAATTCCCATGCCTTGGTCCATAATGCTCATTTCAACGTGGTCGTCCTTAAACCTGCCGCGAACGGTTATCTGACCGCCGTTAGGGGAATACTTGATCGCGTTGTTGATGAGGTTCGTCAGTATCTGGTCCACCTTATCCTCATCGGCGATGATAACAGGGATGATGTCCGACATGTCGATATCGAAGGTATGTTTGTGCGTATACGATTTCTGCGCCGTGACCACCTTCTCGATGAGCGACGGCAGCGTGACCGGTTTAGGATTGAGATCGAGGGCGCGACCAGCCTCGATTCGCGAGACGTTCAGCAGATCGCTGATGAGCCGGGTCAGGCGGTCGCACTCGGTATCTATGATCGTGTAAAACTCGCGCTGCGTCACGAGGTCGTAATAGCCGTCCGTGTCGGCAAGCAGCGTCGAGATGAATCCCTTAATCGAAGTAAGCGGCGTGCGAAGCTCGTGGGAGACCGTCGAGACGAAGGCCGTCTTCATCCGCTCGATGCCGCGGATTTCGGTGATGTCGTTGAAGATGGCGACAATTCCCAGCAATTGCTGGTCCGCGCCCTGCACTAGCGCGCTCTGCACCTGATATATCCGCTCTTCGTCCTTGTTCTGCGGCGCCGGAAGGCTGATCTCTTCCGCCAGCTCCGAAACTTCGGTGAGGCACGTGGACAAGACTTCGTTCACCCTGTCATGCGGGATGAGTTCCTTGTACTGCTTGCCGAGCACATCTCCGTTCTTGAGTCCGAGCATCGCGCGCGCCGACGCGTTCATCTGAGTGATGCGGCCGTCGCTGGCAACCATAATCAGGCCGGCGTAGACGCTTTCGATGATGTGTTCGAGTTCTTCCTTTTCCTCAACGACCTCTCGGTACAACTGCGCGCTCGCCGTGACCGACGCAAGCTGGCGCGCGAGGGTTTCGAGAATACGGACATCTTCCTCGATGAACACGTTCCCGAAGCGTTTGTTGAAAACATGCAGAACGCCGACGCGCTGCACGTCTATAACTCGGTTCATCTCCTGGTCCCGCTTCTCTATCATCAGCGGAACGCAAACGCCGTTGTGGATGTTGAGAAAAGCGACGTTTTCCTTGACTGTGCGGGGGTCGTTGATCGCGTCGTAGAGGATAACGGGTTTCTGGTCGCGGAACACTTCGCCGGACACGCCCTGCGTGGCCCGAACGCGGAAACTGCGGAGCTGCTCGTCGGTCATGCCGACGGCGGGCTTGTTGGCTACCAGCTCGCCGGTTTCCTTGTCGAAAAGCATGAATACGCACTTCTCGGCCTGGAGCATCTTGGCGATTCTGCCGACGATATACGTGAGGGTTTCTTCGATCTCCGAGAGCTGAGGCGCGGTCTCGACCATCTCCGAAGCGCTCTTCATTCTCTGATCGAGTTCGGCCATCTTGAGCTCCATGTCCTTGTTAGCTCGCTCAAGAATGCCGATGACGTTGCGCTTTTCCTCAAGCTCCGTTTCCAGCGCAGCGATCTTGCTGGAGAGGTCCACGTCCTGCTTCAAAACACTTACCTCGTTCTGTGGATAACGTTCGCGACTGTGGCAGTGGTCCGCGACGGTGAGTTCGGTTTGATCAAGACAGGCCAGGGCGCCTGCTCATCCTGTTATCCGGTGTCGGACGGGAGGTATCATCGCCCGCGACTCATCGGGGCGCCTTACGCGAACCTCCCGAAACCTTCAAACTCATCCAGAATTATAGCGCCTAAGCTCTCCTCCCGTCAATCCGTCCGGTCCGGTTATCGGTTGTCAGTTGTCTGGAACCCTGGAACCCTTATCATGCGGGAACGGCATAGTAGAACCAACCGCCCGAATCTCAGCAAAGTCAGTTCCCGCACTAATCACTAACCACTCCCACAACCTTCGACTCTACCTATCACCAACAAAGTTCCACGCAAAGCCCATTTGCCACACGTCAGCAATTACATATCCGGCGGAATCTGGCCCAGGCGTCCTCCATGCGGCTGTCGGGACTCGGCTCGTAAGTGACCATGGGGAACGAGTTGCGCACGATCTCCCGGCCCTCCGCCAGCGATCCGATCTCGCCGCGCGCAATCGCCTGCATAAGTATATTGCCTATGGCGGTCGCCTCGACCGGCCCCGCTACGACGGTCCGCCCGGTTACGTCCGCCGTCAACTGGCACAGCAGACGGTTTTGCGTCCCGCCGCCGACTATGTGAATCGGCTCCAGCCGCTTTCCCAGAAGCGCTTCGAGGCTGCTGAGCACGTTGCGGTACTTAAGCGCGATGCTGTCCAGCGCGCATCGGATTATCTCTGCCTTTGTCTGAGGCTCGCCGGCGCCGATATTCCTGCAAAACTCGATGATGCGCGCCGGCATGTCACCCGGCGACAGGAAAACCGGATCGTCCGGATCGACCAGATAAGCAAACGGCTCCGACGCCGACGCCATCTCCGTCAGCTCCGAATAGCTCAGTTCCTCCCGTTCCCTGGCCCAATGCCTGCGGCACTCCTGCACCAGCCACAGGCCCGCCATGTTCTTGAGGAATCTGATGGTGTCGAACACGCCGCCCTCGTTCGTGAAGTTCAGCTCCAGCGCCTTCTCGCTGATCAACGGCTTCTCCAGTTCCACGCCGATGAGCGCCCAGGTGCCGCAGGAGAGATAAGCGTGGTCCTTTCCGGTCGCGGGGACGGCCGCCACCGCGCAGCCCGTGTCGTGGGCCGCCGGGGCGATCACGGGAATCTGAGGTAGACCCACCTCCTCGGCGAACGACTGCCGCAGAGGCGCGATCACATGGCCAGGACGCACGACATTCGGGAGGAAGCACGTAGGAATTCCCAGTTGCTGCAGCAGCGGCCTCGACCAATCGTCCTCCCGGGGGTCGTAGAACTGGCTCGTCGTGGAAATGGTATACTCCGAAAGCTTCTCGCCCGTGAACCAATAGTTGAACAGGTCGGGCGTGAAAAGCAGCGTGTCCGCGACCTCCAGCAGTGGAGACTTGCTCAGCGCCATCGCCAGCAACTGGTACAGCGTGTTCAGCCGCATGAACTGGATGCCGGTGCGCTCGTAAATTTCGCTGCGCGGAACCCGTTTGAACGCCTCCTCCAGCATTCCGTTCGTTCTGTCGTCCCGGTAATGGTATGGATTCCCCAACAAGCCGCCGTCGCGGTCCAGCAGGCCGAAATCGACACCCCACGTGTCCACGCCAACGCCCGAGATGTCAGTTCCGTGCGCTTGAGCGCACGCGCGAAACCCGCGCTTTATCTCGTGCAGAAGCCGCAAAATGTCCCAGTGCAGGCCGTCGTTAAGCCGGATCGGCTCGTTGGGAAACCGGTGGACCTCCTCCAGCCGCAGCGTCGGTCCATCCAGAAGACCCACCACCCCGCGCCCGCTCTCCGCGCCCAGATCAAAAGCAAGAAACTTCAGGGCATTCGACATATCTCCTCCCCCAAACCCTCAGAACCCTGGAACCTTGGAACCCTGGAACCCTGGAACCCTTAGTAGTATTAACAGAGAGGATACTCGATTCCTGCCGCGACGCTAGTCAGCGCGCGCCCGTCTGATCGCCTCTTCTTTGGGCAAGCCCTGAGCCTCCAGGTCCCGTTTTGGCGCGCTAACATCCTTCACCGGTATCTTCTGGAATGCGCCATCGAGCCTCACGGAACTGCGTTCTCATTCGTCTTGCCGCTTCCCCACCAGCGCCTCATGCGCTTCCGTGAAGAGGTAACCAACTATCACCAAGCCGGCCAAGGGGTCCGCCCACCACCAACCGAGCAGGTAGTTCAGTCCTAAGCCGACGAGCAAAGTGACTGACATAAGGCAACAGGCCAGTGTCTCCTTTGAATCGGCCACCAGGCTCTGACTTGCAATTGCCTCACCTGTTTTCAGCTTCAGGAGATAAAGAGCCGGCATGACGATGATGGAGGCTATGGCTATGCCAACCCCGAAGAGACTACGTTCCGGCGCCTCGCGCGTGGCGAGTTTGCTCACGGACTCATACAACACGTAGGCGCCGAGCACAACGAATGTGTAGCCAACCAACCTGACTGCCAGCTTCTCAGTCCGCTCTTCAGCTTCTTCGGAGATGGCGTTCTTGCCCTTGAAACGCCAGACCATTACCGCCCCGGAAAGTGACTCAAAGAAGCTATCTACCCCGAATCCCAACAGCGCCGCGCTTCCCGCTAGAATACCTGCCGCGATTGAGACCAACCCCTCGACCGTGTTGTACGCGACCGTTATGTAAGAGAGCAGCAACGCCCTCGCTTGCAAGCGCGCTTTGTCCATAAGCCTCGGATACCCAATCCAAGATCAGTCTCCACGTACTGGTTCGGAGACGTCATTCAGAGCGGCAACAAGAGCGTTTGGCCCATTGCGCCCATTACCGCCGACCATGCGGTCTATCCTATCTCTCACATGTGCCTTTGTGTGTTCCAGAGCCAGATAGACGGCGGGCAGTACCAGCAGTGTGAACAGCGTCGATGTCACCAGTCCACCGATCATGACGATAGCCAGCGGCTTCTCTATTTCCGCGCCCACACCGCCGCTGAGCAATATCGGCAGCAGACCGAGCGCCGCGCACGATGCCGTCATCAGCTTCGGACGAAGACGCTGGACACTCGCCAGTCGAATCGCTTGCTCCTTAGTGTGCCCTTCAACTATGAAGTCGCCGGTCTGGGTAAGGAGCACCAGGCTGTTCTGAACGGCTATGCCGAAAAGCGCAATGAAGCCGACTGCGGAGGAAACGTTGAGACTCTCGCCGGTAATCAAGAGCGACGCTACTCCCCCGATGAAAGCACTGGGTACGGTTGCCAGGATTATACCTGCGTGTGACGCGGACCTCAAAGCAACGAAGAGCAGCATGAACACTATGGTTAGCGCGATGGCGGTCGCGAGCAACAGCGACTTCATTGCGCGCTGTTGGTTCTGGAACTGACCGCCGAAAACCACGAAGTAATCCTGGGGCAGTTTGACGTTCTGGAGCCCCTTCTTGATGTCGGAAACCACACTTCCGAGGTCGCGGCCTTGGATGCTGGCGTCGATGCTGAACCGACGGCTCATCGCTTCGCGCCAGATGACGTTCGGCCCTTCCGATAGGGTCACGCGAGCCACCTGCGAGAGCGGAACCTGGAAGCCCGCGGGCGTGTCCACCATGAGGTTTGCGATAGATTCCGGGTCACCGCGCATTGCGTCAGGAAACCTGACGAACACTCCATAGCTACGCTGATTTTTCCACAGTTGAGTAAGCTCCTCCCCGCCGACCGCAAGCCGCACTATCTCTGATATCCGCGCCACTGATACTCCGTAGCGCGCCGCGGCCTGCCGGTTGATCTGGATCTGAAGCTGAGGGATTCCGGCTGCCTGGTCCATCTTGACGTCGGCAACACCTGAAGTCCTTCGCATGATCTCTTCGATCTGCTTGCCCTTCTGCGCAAGAACCTGGATGTCGGGGCCAAAGAGCTTCACCTGCAGAGGCGCGGGAGTCCCTTCAAGACTCTCATCAATCTTCATCTGAAGCGGTTGGGTGAACGCCGCGGCTACTCCTGGGATATGCTCCACCTGGTCCCGAACTTCAGCCAGTATCTCGTCTGTAGGCTTGGTCAGCCGGCTCCTCGGCTTCAGGTTCACGATGATCTCTCCCGAGTTCACGGGCAGGACGCAGCCGATGGCCCTTTCAGAGCGGCCATTCCGCCTTATAGCTTCCGCAATGTTCGGGTTCTTGGTAAGTATCGCTTCGATTTGGCTTGTTATGCGGTTGTTCTCTTCAAGAGAAGTTTCCGCCGGCGTGACCGTGGCTATGACCCAGGAGCCTTCGTCCAGCTTTGGCATGAAGTCTTTTCCAACCGCAAGCAGCGCAAATGCCGTTGGTATCAGCAGCCCGAAAGCAATTCCGATAACCGCCCAGCGATGATGAAGCGCATATTCCAGAGCGGGCACATAACCCCGCTTTATCCAGGTTACGAACTTCACCTCGCCTTCCGATTCATCGCCGTCCTTCGGATGCAGGAAGCGAGTAGCCAGAATCGGAGTAACCGTCAGTGATAACACAAGAGCGACGAACATCGCGGCTGCCACCGTGACGGCGAGCGGTCGAAAAAGAAGCCCCTCGATCCCGCCCATCAGGAAAAGCGGTAGGAACACCGCAATGATGATAAGCGTGGCGAAGGCAATCGGACGTCCTACCTCGATAGACGCCTTATGAGCCACATGCTCCTTCACCTCTGGGTCATCGAGGTTTCCACGACTCTTGTGGAAGCGGTGATAGATGTTCTCGACCATGATGATTGAAGCATCGACCATAATACCGACGGCAATGGCGAGTCCGCCGAGCGTCATGGTGTTGAGGCCGATTCCCATCTGACGCATGAGGATTCCGGCTATCATCACCGAAAGTGGCAGTGACGTCGCGACAATAAGCGTGCTCCGGAAATGTCCCAGGAACACCAGAAGCACTAGTACAACAAGCACTGCTCCAACAAGTATGGCTCGTGTGACGCTCGAAAGCGAATGCTGTATCAGGCGCGTCTGGTCGTAGTAGGGAGTCAGGCGCACGCCCTTGGGCAACGTCGTCCGCATGTCCTCGATAGCCTTTTCTATACCTTCGACGACCTTGACCGTGTCCGCATTCGGCTGTTTGATGACCAGAGCGACAACCGTCTCCTTACCGTTCTTACTGGCTATCCCCCTGCGAATGGCGGTCCCCTCTCTTACATCGGCGACGTCTCTGAGGAACAGGGGAACGCCCGAACGCTCGGCCACGACAGTGTTCTCGATGTCCTCGACGGAGTCAAACCTCCCTATGCCTCTCACAGTGTATTCGGTTGGTCCCGTGCTTACGAACCCACCGGCGGCATTCTCGTTGCCGCTCTTGACCGCCTCCTCGACATCGGCAAGCTTCACATCATAAGACCTCAGCTTGTTCGGGTCGATTGTCACACGATACTGGCGCATCCGTCCGCCCATGTTGAGGACTTCAGCGACTCCCGGCACGGTCAGCAGATTGTAGCGAACCTGCCACTCCGCAATCTCGCGCATTTCCGTCGGCGGAAGATTCCCCTCGATGGCAAGCTCGTAGACTTCCGCCAGACGAGTGGTTGCGCTGCTCAAGGTAGCGGGCTCTGTTCCCGGAGGAAGCTGCGCCGCCACTTGAGACATCCGCTCTGTGACAAACTGCCTTGCTCGCCAGAACTCGGTCTCTATGTCGAACTCAACGATGACTGTTGATAGGCCCTGTGTAGTCTGAGATCGGATTCGTCGAACGCCGGGAAGGCCATTCATCGCGGCTTCCATTGGCCGTGTGATCATCATTTCGATCTCTTCCGGGGCCATCGCTTCGTTCTCAGTTACTACCGTAAACACAGGAATCGTGATGTCGGGGTAGACGTTCCTCGGCATTTGCTGGTATGCCGTAATGCCGAAGACAAGAGCAAGGCCGACCATCATCATTACTATGGCCTTCTGCTTGAAGGACGAGTGGATTATCCTCTCTATGAGACTTCCGTGACTTGTTTCCATATCGTCCTCCTAATCCTCGTCCGCGCATCCGGCTTCAAGCTTACCGGAGCCCAATGCAGTCTTGAGTTGGTAAGCGCCGACTGTCACCACTTCTGTCCCCGGCTCAAGTCCGCTTAAGACCTCTATCTCGCCCCCGTGAACCGGACCAGTGGTGATCTCCAGCTTGTCGTAGTTGCCGCACATACTCTTGCCGGCCTTGATGTCTTCCTTGCAGTCCATGCACGGGGTAAAGACGATCTTCTTGCCGGCGTCGTCGAGCACAGCCTGCTTGGGAATGAGCGCGCAGTCTCCTCGTGTGCCGGTTATCAGGGACAGCCTGGCGAACATCTCGCCTCGAAGAAGACCGTGAGCGTTTGGCACTACGCACCGTATCTTGGCTGTCCGTGACTCCGGACTGAGAATGTCACTCACTGAATCGATCCTGCCGCTAAAAACCCTGTCGGAGTAAGCGTCGACGCGGATCTCGGCGTTCTGTCCCTTGCGAATCCTGGCGAGGTCTTTCTCGTAGACATCCGCCTCTATCCAGACCTGCGATTGATTTGCAACTGTGAAGATAGCATCCGCGGGGGAAGCCATCTGCCCGATGTTGGTATTTCGCGAGATGATGCGCCCGGATATCGGTGAGGTTATCGCAATGGTCTCGCCAGAGCCTCCCGGATTCGCGCCGAGAACCTTGATCCTGTCGGCGGCCGCCTGCACCTCGACTTGCGCGCTTGCTAGTTCAGACTTCGCCGACTGCACTGCTCGCATGTCCAGAACTCGGCCTTTGTAGACTTTCTCTTCTCTTGAGAGATACTGCTTGGCAATGTCGGTTTTCGCGCTCGCTTTCTGGATTCGCGCCTCAGCCTGACTGACTTTCGACTCGGCGGAGTCGACCGCTGCCGAATCTCTCTTGAACTCAGCGTCGGCGGTTTCGACATCCTGCTTGGATACGATCTTGTCGGCGTAGAGTTCTCTGGCCCGCTCGAGCCGCGCTTTGCACTGCACGACTTCACTCTCCGCCTGAGTAAGCTCACTCTTTGCCTGTGAAAGCTCGCTCTTTGCGTCCGAAAGGTCTCCTTGCGCCGACAAACTCTCAGCACGAGCCTCTTCCACCGGTCTGACACTGATAGCTCCCAACCTGGCGATTTCCATTTCGCGCTGAAGGTTCTTCCGCGCGGCCGACAGCGTCGCGAGGGCCTTACGATACTGCGCGCGAGCCTCTGCCAGTTCCACGCTGGAGATGACTGCCACGACCTGTCCTCGTCCGACTGCGTCACCAACTGTCCCATAGGCGGCAACTATCTTGCCCTCTATCCGGGGACTGATTCTTACAAGTCTGTCCGGCGGAACCGTTACTTTGCCCGTCAACGTCACCGTGTCCCAGCCGGACCCGAGAGTAGCCTTGGCAAGCTGTATCCCGGATATCTTGACGCCCTCGCTTGCGTGGTCGTCCGCGTCGCTGTGTCCAGCCTCGATATGCTCGCTGGCGAACCTCTTGTTCATCAGAGTGTATGTAATCCCGGCCGAGGCCAGGACAGTTAGCGCCATAAGCATAGCTATCTTTGTTTTCATTTCTTTACCTCCGTTTTGCCGACGTTTGCCGCGCCGCTGGCCCACTCAAGCTGGGCGATGGACTTTGCGTGGTTCGCAAGCGCCGAGTAGTAGGCAGTCTTGGCGTTCCTTAGAGTCCGCTGAGCCTCCAACACCTCCAGGTAACCTGTTGCGCCCTTCTCATAACCGGTGCGGGCCATCTGGGCGAGTTCTTCCGACTTCTCAAGAATCCCACCCTGGTACTCCCCGACTATCTCGGCTGATGCGGCAACGGACTGCACAGCCTGCTCCACATCTAACGCGACATTGTTTCTGGTCGCTTCCAACTGCTTTTGTTGACTCCGAAATGTGGCCTCGGCGCTTCGCCGCTCGGCCTTCACGGATCCCCAGTCCAGCACAGGGAGAACGACCTGGAGGGCCACGCCTCCCACACTTCCCGCAAGGAACGTGTCCCTTCTTGCCTGGAGAGCCAGGTCTGGGACTCGACGAAGACGCGCCGACCTGATCTGACCTTGTGCGGCCGCTACTTGAGCTTGAGCAGCAGCGATCTCCGGCCTTTGGGACTGCGCGGCAGCCTGCAGAGCAGCTCGATCCAACGCCATAGTGGAAGAGACGAGTGGATCGGTCGCCGTGATCTCCTGGTCCTTTGGACGATTCAGAAGGGCGTTCAGCGTGGCCTTCGCCTGAGACTGCTCAAGCTGAGCTTGTATCAGATACTGCTTGGCTATGGCGAGTTCGACCTCGGTCTTGAGAAGCTGTGAGCCGGGAGCAGCGCCTACGTCAAGCTGCTTCTGAACGGCTTTTCTCAGAGTCTCAAGGTACTCGACGTTGTCCTGGTTGAGCTTGACAAGCTCCTGCGACCAAGCCACTTCCCAGTAAACCTCTTTCACTCGAACTACCAGGTCTCTGCGAGTCGCCATCGCATCGAAGCCCGCGGCGTTAGCCTCGCGAGCCGCGATCTGCCCGCGGACTTTTCGCGAGCCGTTGATCTCTAATGGCTGAGAAAAGATCATTGCATCGCCTGATCCGGCGTCTCCAATCATGCTTGGCGCTACGCTGATTTCCGGGTTCGTCAGCGCCTTTGCGCCCCGAGCTGCCTGTTTCGCCGCTTCAGCGGAGAACAGACCGGCTGCTATAGTGGGATTGTTGTCTATGGCTAGTCGGATGGCATCATCGAGTGGCAATTCCTCGGCCGCAACTGCGGCAGTGAACGACACCCCGCAGAGAAACGCCATTGCCACCCAACAAAAAAGGTGTCTCATAACCGTTCTCGTTCCTTTCGCGTTAAGCTGTCGATTTGACGAATGGAAGTGGCCTGCCCGGACGCGATGCGACGCGGACAGACTGGCGGCAGTTACGCTGTGGCTATCGGCGGCCTGAAGATGTCCTCGGGTGGGGAGTGAGCTATGCGGGAGTCGTGGATGGAAGCAAGCGCCTGATGGTCCGGGGCAAACCTCACCATGTAGGGCTCGCTCACTATGGCGTGCGTGCAGACGTGGCAGCACGGTTTGTTATCGCAGTCACTGTGGCAGTCGCCGTGGCAGTCCGCCAACGCCGCGTTACAGACCAGCAGCAGCAGAAAGATCGCTATGAACTTCATCACCAGGTTTGCGTTCACTGTAGAGATTATAGCACATCAGCGCGAGATTGTGTGAGAAATCACTGAGTTCGCGAATGGGTCAAGTCCCGCCCAACGTGCTGAACTCCCGTTCCTTCAAAGCGCCCTTCATCACCACGATAATGCTCACGCGCCTGTTCGAATAGTGCTCGGGGTGTTGGGGATCGCGCGGCTGGGTAGCGGCGTAGCCCCTGACCTGCGAGATTTGGTCCGTATTGAGACCCCCGCCTTCTATCACCTGCCGGGCGGCGTTCGCGCGGTCGGACGACAATTCCCAGTTCGTATAGCCGCCGCGGGCCAGCGGACGGGAGTCGGTGTGGCCGGTTATTACTATCCTGTTGGGCAGCTTTTTGAGCTCCCCCGTCATCAGCGTCAGCAAATGTCTTGTCTTCGGTTTGATGTTCGCGCTGCCGCTGTCGAAAAACAGCGATTCCTTGTCGTCCAGCAGGTCTATTCTCATTCCTTCGTCCACGAGTTTGATGTCGATGTACTTCTTCATTTTAGCGAACTCCGGATTCGTCGCCACCATCTTGACGATCTTCTCTTTGGCGCCGCTCAGGACCTTGCGTTCGTCGTCATACGACGCTTTCGTGCTGCTGGAGATGCTCCCCGCCTGCATATCCGTTACTTTGAATATCGCGTTGCCTGACTTTACCTCTTGCATAAAAGCGACTGGGTCCTTAAAATAACCGGCAATTGCGGCCTTCACCTCCGCGCTCATCCCCGTGATCCACATCACCAGAAAGAAGGCCATCATCGCGGTCACAAAGTCGGCGTACGCGACCTTCCACGCCCCACCGTGATGACCGGCGTGACTCTTCTTTCGCTTTACAATACGTATCCCCGGGTTTTCACCGGCCATAATATCCTCTTACCTTGAGTCGAACGAGTCGGCAGAGTCGGAGGAGTCGGAGGTTACGGACTCAGCGCCACCAAATCCCCCCTCCTCCCAGGAGGGGTTAGGGGGAGGTCTCTCCACTCTCATCACTCAGAACTCATCACTCAGAACTCACAACTCAGCGCTCGGCTCTCCCTCACGCCGCCGCCTCGAACGCGTTCTCACCCGTGTCGGCCTTGCCGCGCCGCCTGCAGACGTTCTCAAGCTGCGCGAATCCGGGCCGAAGCTCGGGCTCTATGCTCCGGCGCGCGAATTCCACGCATACCAGCGGATTGTCTCCTCTCGCAAACGCAACAATGCCGTTCTTGATACACGCAAGATACTGCGCCTCGCATTTGGCCACGTTTTCCAGCGACTTGGCGAGGGGGGCGAAAATCCCGTACGCCAGCAGCACGCCGAGGAACGTCCCGACCAGCGCCGCCGCGACCTTCTCGCCAACCTGCTCCGCGGGGCCGCCGATCGCCTGCATAGTAATCACGACTCCGAGAACGGCCGCCACGATACCGAATCCCGGCATCGCGTCACCGACCGTGGACATTATGCCCGATACGCGCATCGCGTCCTCGTGTTGGGCCTCCAGGTCAATGTCCATCATGTCCGAAAGGTCGTACACGCTGATCCCTCCCATGATTACCAGCTTCAGCGTGTCGCAAAGCAGCTCGACCGCGTGATGGTTCTTCGTCAAGGAAGGGTAGTTGATCAAGATGCTGGAGGTCTCGGGGTTCTCCACGTGTCGCTCCAGAGAAACCAGGCCCTCGCGCCGGCTCTGTTGAAACAGGTCGAACATCGCCTGCAGCAGTTCCAGAAAGGTAGACTTCGTGAACGGGTTGCCCTTCAGCGTGCCCGTAACGGACCTGATGATCGCCATAACGGCCTTCGGGGAATAGCCGATGATGATGCTTCCCAGCGCAGCCCCGCCGATGATTATGAACTCGGAGTACTGCATCAGCACGACGATCTTGCCGCCGTGCATTGTGTAACCCGCAATGATGCTTCCGAAGACAACAACCAGTCCTATGATCAGGAACACGGGCCTACAAACTACCTTTCAAACAGAATAACGTTCCGCCGGCAGACGCGCCACCGGTCATGACTTTGTTCCACAAGACGGCTGCCAGGTCCAAGTATAATCTACAGTGATCGGTGACCAGTAAACAGTGATCAGTTTGGCCGGGGGCCACTCCCTCCCCTTTCAGGGGAGGGCTGGGGTGGGGTCGCTATCAGTGAGCAGTGAACGGTGAATGGTTTGGCCGGGGGCCACTCCCTCCCCTTTCAGGGGAGGGCTGGGGTGGGGTCGCTATCGGTGACCAGTAAACAGTGAACAGTTTGGCTGGGGGCCACTCCCTCCCTTTTCAGGGGAGGGCTGGGGTGGGGTTTCTCTCAACTGACAACTAACAACCATCAACCACCAACCATTCCATCGAACAAATCCCGCAGCCGAGCAGTCGTAGTAGTTAAGGCGCGCTGTTACGGCGCTTCTGGGAGGCGCGTATGCGCAAGGCATTGCCCGTGGTCCAAACGCTCATATCGATTGCCGTCGTCCTGGCGTTCGCGCAGGGCGTGACCTCGAACGCGGACACTCCCGGTAAAACCCCGAACGCCTCGGACACCGTCAAAGACCCCCGCCTCGGCCAGAAGATCACTTACCAGGTCAAACTCAGACCGATAGCGGAGATGACCGACGATCTCACGAAGGCTACGGGCATTGCTTTTCGCGCCGGTAGGACCTCTTCCGACTGGCGCGTGCGCGAAGACTGCATAACCATAATCGCGAAGGACATCCCGCTTTCCTCCCTGATGAACTCCATCGCCCGCGCGATGAAGTTCCGGTGGGTCCGGCGCGGCACGGCTCCGAACTGGACCTACCGATTGGTCGAGGACACCGACGCCATCGCTCGCGTGAAACGCCGCGTGGCCGAACAGGAACGGCGCCACGCCAGGGAGCGTCAGGCGCGCTGGGACAAGCTGATTGAAGTAAGCGGAATGTCCCCTCAGCAGCTTGAGAAGATCAAAGAAGATGAGCCGCGGCTCTATCTATATGCGAAATCGGGAACCCTGACGCCGCTGATCGAATTCCTCAACGGCGCCCCGGCCGTAACCGAAGCCTGGCAGGCCGGAGAGGAGCTGAAGCTGTCCGCGAGCTGGCTTCCCCCAAACGCCCAGGAAGCTATGAAGAAAGCCGCAAGGGCCCAGCTTCTGGCCCAGTCTCGCATGACCAACGATATCAGTGAACAGGATTGGATCACCTCAGTTATCACGGAACTGGACGGGAATAGCCGCGAGATAACTGTCTGTGTCCACAAGAGCAGCTTCCTGTCTCCGATCGCCGGATTGTCCATCAGCGGGCACAACCTCCATACGGGTTTCTCCTTCAGGGCCGCCGGTTCCAGGAGCGGCCAAATGGGAGACAAGGCGCTGCTCAAGGCCTATGAGGAGAAAATCCCATACATCGAGGTTCTGCGCGCGATGCGAGAACAAATCCGCGCAACCGTCAAACAGGAGGAACCGAAGGTTCGGGTTACCTCGTACACACAGGAGCCGCTCCTCGAGCATCCGGCAGACCCCGCCATGTCCGAACCGCTAAAGCAGAAGGTCGAGTCCAAGGTCATCACCGGTCTTGTCGCCTCTCTTGCCGACGCCGGCGGCTATGCCGTGGTCACGGACGACTTCAGGGGCATTTCAAGGCAGAGTTTCGATCAGGGCACGGAGCTTGGCAAGGCTCTTGACGCCATCTCCACCAGATACCGCTGCAACTGGAACAGAAAAGGACAGGTGATCGAGATTTGGGACCTGAACTGGTACGACAAGCGAGAGGCCCGGCTGTCGAAAGCCTGGCTCGACGCGCTCCGCCGCAAGTTCAAGGAAGCCGGCACGCTGGATATCGACGACCTCGCCCAAATCGCTTCCCTTACCGACGCGCAGCTCAGCAAAAACATCAGTCGCGACTCTGTTCTCAAATGGGCGGCAAGGCCGGTGTGGGATAAACGCGACTATCTGAAACTGTGTAGCTCGTTAACCCGCCCGCAGCGCTCTATGCTGCTCTCCGGCCCCGGATTGGCTTACGCCGACCTGTCGCCCGAACAACAGGACTCGACACTCAGACTCATCTGCGGCCAATCAGTCCCGTTCCTGCAGGATTTGGATATGGGCGCCATCGGAGCGCGAATCACCTGTGTAAAAGAAACCCAGGGAAAGCAATTCGTATACACTCTCAAAGCCTACACACACCTCGGCGAAATCCCGGGCCAATACCGTTTCCGCACACCCACGTACATCGAACCGCCGAAGGCCGGAAGCAACGATTGAACCAGGCAGGTCACGCGAAGCGGCGCAACACCGCCTCCATTCCGCCCACCGTGTCCACCCTGTCCATTTCCCGAAACCCCAACCCCTGAGCCAACGTCTCTCTTTAGAAGGATTCATGCCGGGATCGGCGAATAGACAATAGATTCAGCGCGGGACTTCCTATCCTGCGGGAACGCCCTGGGAGCGCCACGTGTCGGACTTCGGCGAGGCCAGTTCCCGCGGCGCACGTGATCTAATATATCCAGTTCCGGTTCTACCGCTTAGGAGGCAAGATGAAACAAGCAAAGTGTATACTGGCGCTCGCGGTCGTGGCCATCGTGTTGCAGCCCGCCCCGGGCCAGTGCAAGGAAACTTTTGACAAGGACCCCAAGTGGGACGGGCATAACAACCACATTGCTCGCGAACTGCCTCCTGTGACTGTCCGGCAGGATTTCGGCTACAGTTCCAATACTGCGCATGCCGGCGGCGAGCCCGGCGAGATCGGCGGCACAATCCAGCCCGCCAGGGAGCCGGCCTATTATGCCAAACCTATCCAGACCAAGACGCTGAATGATCGCCTGACCGCCTCGGGAAAACTGCTCGTTGCCCGCGGTAGTAGTAACACTCTGCTTGGGTTCTTCAATGACAAGACGCTGAACGAATGGCGGACGCCCAACACGATCGTCATCCGTATCAACTCGCGCGGAGAGACCTATGAAGCGCACGTGGAATACACGTCGCAAAAGTGGCGCGCCAGCGCAGGGATTATCGGCCGCTATGATGCGGTCACCGATCGCAATCACCCGCTGGAGCTTACGTGTGGCGTGATGCGTGAATGGTCGCTTGAATACGATCCGGCAGGCAACAACGGCAGCGGATCGATCACGTTCACCCTGGCCGGCGAGAAAGCCCTGATCAACTTGATACCGGACTTGAGGCGCGACGGGGCAACCTTCAACCGCTTCGGCTTGCTCAACGTCATGAAGTCCTACGACGGCGCCGGAGACCTTTGGCTGGATGATCTATCGATCGACGGCGAGGCGCAGGACTTCAGCCGCGATCCCCAATGGAAGGGCTTACGAAATCGGGGCGAATATACCACCGCGGGCGTGCGGCCCCGCTTCGATTTCGGCTTCAGTCCGACCCACTACGCCGGGGGCAAGGCGAAGGGCGAACTGGGGGGGGTGATCTACCGCGGCGACTGCCGCTACCCCGAGCGCATGGCCTGCTACGGTGATCGACTCAAAACGCTCACGCTCGATCATCCGCTCCGCGCCTCAGGCAAAGTCGCCATGCGTCGAGGCGTCAGCGACAGCACGAGCGCCATTGGCTTCTATAATTCCATCCACAGCATGGCCGTCACCGATTCCCAGCAGTTCGGTACGCCGCGTGATTTCCTGGGCGTCTATATCGAAGGCCCTTCGCGCGAGGGCTTCTACTTCTACCCCGTCTACCGCAATCAACTCGATGGCACGTCTTCCGGGTACCCGAACGACCGGCCACGCATCCTGCCGGACGGGTCGGTGCACGATTGGACGCTGGTCTATGACCCGGCGGCTGCTCAGGGCAACGGGCGGATCACCGTCACGCTGGACGGCCAGTCAGCCGGCATCGATCTTGCGCCTGGAGTGAAAGCATCCGGCGCCACCTTCGACCGGTTCGGCATCGTGACTACCTGGATCGACGGCAACGCCCAGGAAGTGTACTTCGACGATCTGGAGTATACCTCGCGTTAGGCAGTCAGCAACCGAATCGGCTATAATAGTGGTGCGAAGATCGAACCAATGGGGGAAGACTCGTGCGTGGCATAAGTTACTTGATCGACGACACCGGTAAAAGAAAAGCCGTAATGATAGACCTTAGCGACTGGGGAAAGTTCTGGGAAGATTTCCACGATGTCCTTGTTTCCGCGACTCGCAGCGATGAACCCACAATTCCCTGGGAAACCCTGAAGGCCGAGATCGAACAAGATGCCGCCCAACCAGCCTGACTATTCCGTTCACGTGCGCGAGTCCGCGGCTAAGGAGATACGCGCCCTCCCTCGATGTTAAACGGCGACTGATAAGAGCCATTGACGCTTTGCGCAGAGATCCTCGCCCAAAAGGTTCTCTCAAACTCAAAGGAGGAGGCAGTCTCTATCGCATTCGCGTCGGCGTTCACCGCGTCGTATATGATATTGACGACGCCTCTCGGTTGATCGTCATAGCCCGCGCCAGACGCAGGCGTTCAGGCCGCTGTGATCGGACGGATAACCGAAGGCCCCGCCGGAAGCATCAAAGCTCTACTGTAGGACGAAACAGTTCAGTTTTGTGGGAACGCTACCCAGGTAATGGAGCATGCGCCACCTACCCCCTCTCCCCCTGGGCGGGAGAGGGTGAGGGGGGCGGATCTGTTCTCGTGGTGGATTTCATAAACTTCCCGTAGAACTGAACTTACCGTAGGACCTCTATCATGGATGGAATGATGATCGTCACCTTGATTACCCTCGGGCTGGTCGGTGGGTGCGCGTCCGGACTCCTCGGCATCGGAGGAGGGATACTGATGACCCCTCTGCTTCTATACGTTCCTCCGGCGCTCGGCCTCAATCCGCTGGGTATGAAAGCTGTCGCCGCCCTCACAATGGCGCAAGGGCTGTCCGGCTCCGTCTCAGGAACGGCGGTCCACAGGAAGTTCCGGCATTTTGACGCAGCGCTCGTGCTCCGTATGGGCATGAGCATGGGGACAGCGTCTCTCTTGGGCGCCGTGCTGTCAAGCAGGGCGTCAGATCAGTCGCTTCAGGGGATTTTTGCCGCCATGGCCCTCGCCGCGGCGGCGCTGATGTTGAAGCCACTTCAGGGTTCGGACAACGATGAGTTTAGGGCCGAAGTGACGCTGAACACGTGGTTGGCGGTGATCTTCGGCTTGGGAGTGGGCTTTCTCGGAGGGATGGTTGGCCAGGGCGGGGCGTTCATCGTCCTCCCCGTAATGCTCCACGTGCTGCGAGTTCCGACAAGAATGGCGATAGGAAGCTCACTGGGTGTGGTCTTCTTCTCCAGTGCGGCGGGGTTCGTAGGAAAAGTTGCGACAAACCAGATGCCGTGGCTCGCGGCAACAGCAATGGTTGCCGGAGCTGTTCCCGGCGCGAGGATCGGGGCGCTCCTCAGCAGGCGCGTCCGGACGCCATATCTCCGCCTCGCCCTCTCAATCCTCATCGCTATCACGGCCATAAGGATGAGCTGGGAGGTTATCCGCTAGCCTCAATACTGTTCACTTAACGTGGCGCATCCGCCAAGTCCCCCTCTCCCCCTGGGCGGGAGAGGGTTGGGGTGAGGGGGGATCCGCTTAAGTGAACCGTATTGCCGCTAGGAGCCTGTCCGACTATCCACCTGCGGCAAGCATTTGTTGCGCCGGCAAGTATGGTCGGCTGGGCCTGAATCCATTATTGTTCCGTTCTTTTCGTGTGCGGTTGGCTTGTTTTCGCGAAACGCCAACCTCAATGGC
>JAUSGG010000230.1 GCA_030649165.1 Armatimonadota bacterium | reverse complement strand
AGCATCGTTTGTGGAAGGCTCACCCTGTTTGAACCCCACCCCAACCCTCCCCTGAAAGGAGAGGGGGCAAATCCCCCCTCCCCGTGGGAGGGGGTTAGGGGGAGGTCCATCTGTGGCTAATGACTACAAACGATGCTCCTGCTTGTGGTCAAGGCAGCTCGATCTCCGCGACCACTGCCCGGTGATCAGACGCGCCGGTGTCCACCGCGCGCCACGCCGCCGGAGCCAGGTCTTTGCTCACAAACACGTGGTCTATTCTCGTTACAGGAAGGTCCGCGCGATAGGTGTATCCAAAGCCGCTCCCTCTCGAAAACGTGTCCTTATACTTGCGGGAAATCATGCTGAAGGCGATGCCTCTGGGCGGGAGGTTGAAGTCCCCGGCAATCACGGTTCGCCGGGCCGGGAGCGCTGCCAGTAGAGTTCGGACCTGGATTATCCGAGACCTGGCGCTGCCGCGCAGATAGGCCATCGGACGCCTTCGGGACGCGCCGCGCAAGTTGGTTGAAAAATGCGCGCAGGCCACAGTGATCTGCCTGCCGTCGAAGACGACCTGTGCGATTAAGAGACGCCTCCCGGACCCTTCGAGCAAAGGGATTGAACGAATGCTGGTCAACGGGCGCCGGCTGGCTATCGCAACGTCCGCCGTTCTGGCCAAGCGCCAGGGAACTCCACTCGGATGTCCGGCAGCGATCATGGCGCGGATTGCGTCGCTCTTGGCCGAGAGAGGCCTCGCTTCCTGTATAAAGATGATGTCCGGCTTCTCTCGCGCGATAGCGCCCAGCGCCGCTTTGACTGAGACCGCGGACCGAGCGAGGTTGATTGTCATGACTCTCAGATCGGCGTCGCCGCTTGCCGGCAGCCTGGCGTTGAACCCCATTAACAGGACGAGAAACAAGCACAACAGGAGCAAATTTGCCACGACGAGCTTCCATTGCCTCGAAAGCAAGCTCAACAGCAGAGGTGGCAGAAGCGGCAAGAGGAGCGGGTGTTGCGGAATGTAAGTCACCAGCGCCGTGATGGGGTTGCGCTCAGCGATGACGAACTCGATCAGCAGCAGCGACAGCAGATATGCCGCGGCCAGCCGTGTGAGGGCTAACGCTGAACGGTTTCGTCCCGACACTGAACCTATGTTTCCTGTTCCAGCGGCAACGATTGCTCTCTCGGAATCGTTAGCTCGGGGTGAGAGACTATTTCGTGATCCCCGCCTCTTTCTTCAACCTGGCAGCTTTGCTGCCCAGGATCGCCGCCCAGATCAGAGGACCTAGAAAGACGAGGAAGCTAATGGCATACCCGACGTACAAGAAAGTCAGGTCTTGACTTACACCGGTTGCTGTTCCCGCGGCTATCAACACCACTATCTGAACCGCGAGCGCGCCCCACGTGGCGATCAGGAACGCATACGCGGACTTCAGATCTGCCTGGTGCCATCGCTGGAACGCATCGGGATCAACACCAGGGTAATCCGCGGAAGCGCGCCGTAGGAGTTTTGGAAGCCTTACCGCTGTGAAAATCCCTGCGACGAGCAGAATGATCTGGATCATCGTCTTACCTCCCAGACAAGGTGGATGCGGCATCCCCACAGATCGGATATGCCGCTCGCTTGCCACATGCTAATCCGCCTTCTTCTGCTTGTCAATCCGGCCGGAGAGGCTGTTGGATTCTCATCTCGGATGTCACGACGTTCGCACAATGTGCGAGCCGCACGATTGGCGGATGATGAGTTTTGTGGGGAGTATGATGCGCTTGGGCGGCCCCACAAGACCGTGGCGCAGCCTGGCCATAAGCAACCTCACGGCTTCCTCACCGATGGCCTCGAATGGTTGGGCGACCGTAGTGAGCGGGGCCACGCTCCATTTCGCGAAGAGGTCGTCGTCGAAACCGACTATCGCGATGTCCCGGGGTATCATAACTCCCAGGTACTGCAGCTTCGCGATCGTCACGCCGGCCAAATGGTCCGTCGCGCAGAAAACGGCCGTCGGGGGGTCCTGCAGACACATCATCTGCCGCAGCGCGGTTTCAAGCTGCTCTGTGTCCTGGTGGGGCCAGGCCGCAATCAGCAGTCGGTCATCGTACTCCAGCCCCGCGCTTTCGAGCGCCCTGCGATAGCCCTCGATCCGCAGCTTCAGCGATGTCGGCTGCACCAGGTGCGTGATGTGGCCAATCCGTTTGTGTCCGTGGCTGATAAGATGAAGCGTCGCCTGAAATGCCCCGTCGGCGTTGTCCACGCCTACGTAGTCGCACTCAAGGCCGGGAATCTCGCGGTCAACCAGCACTATTGTGAGACCCGCGTTTTGCGCGCGCCGGAATACCTCGATATCGTACTGCTGGTGCGCCGGCCAGAGGACCATCCCGGGAACTCCTTTGGCCATCATCGACTCCACGTGTTCGGCCTCTCTGTGCATACCCTCCGCCAGGTTCTCGTACCCGCTGTCGCACACTATCGCGTAATACGAGTTCTGGTACAACGCCGATTGGCAGGCCCGGAGAACGCGCATGGCGTTTGTGTGCCAGCTTGCCGACGGAAGGACGATGCTGACCGTATCATCCATCTTCGGCGGTCGATCGACTTCCCCTTCCCCCTGCGCGGACCGCACAACAACACCGCGCTTCGGCCGTCGTTCCACGAGTTTCTGAGCGATGAGCCTGTCAACAGCCAGTCTGATCGTTGCCCGACTGCACGAAAACTGGACCACCAGTTCCCGCTCGGGAGGCAGATGGTCGCCGGGTTTATACTGTCCGCACGTGATCTGACTCCTGAGGTTGTCGGCAACATCCAGATAAAGGGGCCGTCGGCCCCTGACATTGGGTGGCATTAAGGGCTCCTCCACAAGCGGAATACGTGGCAGTTACTCGCTAGACCACATGTATGCTCGATACCATACGTATGGTATCGCATGATGTATACGGTAGTCAACGATTGAGCGTGAGTTATGAGGTATGAGGGTATGGAGTCCTCCATCGCGCTGCGCGCCGGCCCCCCGATCGGGCGCGATATGCCATCACGCCTGAAACAGAACTATTATCATGCGGGAACGGCCTCATACAACCAGGCCCTCACAATCGTCGAAGTCAGTTCCCGCACTGACTCATGCCTCGTTTGTTTCCCCGCACGGTTGCCGGGGGTATAAAAGTCGTGAAATGAAGACTGCTTCCAACGCTTACAGGGGGTGACCGGTGATGAGAAACAACATTGCCGTAGTTTTGGCTGTCGGGATCGTTGTCGCTATCGCCGCGGTTCCTGCCGGGGCCTTCACCATGGCCGAAAAGGTGGTCGTGGCGAATAGCCTTGTCCTCGTTTCCCGAGCGCCCGCGGGCGGCCTGGATGCGCAGGATCGCATATCCGCTGTGAACGACAGGTTGGCGCCGATCCTGGGCTATGAGTTGCTGACTCCGGAGAACATCCGGTTGCGCAGGTTCCACGGGGAGACCAGCATATTCGTGGGCAATAGACTGCTCACGACCGTGACGGTCGCCGACGCGAGAGCCAACGGGACCAGCGTCTACCGGCTGGCCAGAGTCTGGCTGCGTAACGCCAGAATGGCTCTGCCGCAGGCAAGGCCCTATGCAAACCTATACCTGACGCGCTAATGCGTCCGGTAATCACTCGAGTGCGGCCCTGCGTCGGAGCGCAGGGCCGCTTTCTGATGGCAGGGTGACTGTGGGGGTGTTGAAAAAGGCCCGTATGTCGTCATTCCGACGAGGAACGAGGAGGAATCTGCTTTTTCTGCCCCTGGAATCGTGTTCAAGAGCAGAGTTCTCGCTCCGCTCCGAAATGACGCCAAGGGTGGCGCAGCGACTTTTTCCAACACCCCCACTGTACCCGTTTTCGCGTCCGCAACCGCCGGCCCGCAAAAAAACCTCAAAAAAGTTGCCTCAGCTATTGACTTCTCATTGTTGGGCATGCTACAATTTCGGCTGGTATTAACCGGGCGGTCTTTTGCTCGGCTGCAGTAAACTGAAAAAAGGCAACTTGCCGCCGAATTTCCGTGAGGAAAACGGGGGAACCAGGTTAGTGGGGCGAATCTCTGAGAAAGTTCAGGGAGGGGCCGCTCTTCCGGCCCTAGTCCGTCAGCTAACTCCGTAGGCGTGGTGTGAAGAGACCTGATACCTCATACCGTGAGGTGTCAGTCATTCAAGCCATGGCTACCGCCATGGCTTTTTTGCTGTAAGGCGCATAGCGCGCCTGGCAGGCCCCTGCGCGGAGTCCGGCAATCTGCGGCCAACGCCCGTTCGCAAGGATGTGAACGACGCTGTTAAACAGGCTGACACGCTGCCTGACTCTATTCGTTCTGGCGCCGATTGGGTTCATCGGACCGCTTTACGCCGATGAAAAATGTGATCCGCGGGATGAGCAGGTGGAAATCGTACTTTTGGGAAACCCCAGGCAGACTGTGCCGATGCCGGATGTGGCCGCGGAACCGGCCTTGACGAAGGTCGCGCACGGCCGGCCCTCCTCCGGCAACCCGGTCGCTGTTCTGCCGGAAAATGAGATCCCAACTGAGGTTGTTCTTCAGGCCCGGCGCAAAAGCGGCGACAAGCCGAATCCCCGGTCCGCAAGCGCGCTGTCCCGCAAGGGCGCTCGCCGGCAGACACTAACCAGGAAGGCGCTTAGCTGCCGCGGATTCCCGTACCGTTGGGGCGGAAGCAGGCTGAAATCCGGCGTGGACTGCTCGGGTTTCACCAGATACCTCTATCTGAAGCTGGGCATACAGCTTCCGCATTCCGCCAGGCTGCAGTTTTCGAAGGGAACGCCGGTTGCTGTGCTGGAGATGATGCCGGGGGACCTGGTCTTTTTCAACACAAAAGGCCCTCTCACGCACGTGGGAATGTATATAGGCGACGGCAGGTTCGTGCATGCGTCGAATCCCAAGAGGGGGATCAATATCGACCGCCTGGCAAGCCGTTATTATAAGCCTCGTTTCGCCGGGGCCAGGAGGTACACCTCGTAGCAGGGCGAACTTCGCCCAAATGATTCGGCTTAGGCATTGATTGGATAAGATTGCGGTGCGAACGAGACCGCGAAGAGGGCGTGCGGGTTCGTTTGCAGACGCATAAAGGGGGCGGCCGGTAGTTAGGCCGCCCCCTCGATTTTGTGAGCCGGATATGAAACCACATGAACGCGGATGAAGTAGCTGCCAACCAGTCATATCGAGTCGAAGGAGTCGGCGGAGTCGAGGGAGCCGACCGTAGCCCCCTCCCCATTCAGGGGAGGGTTGGGGTGGGGTCCAGTCCGGCGTCCAACTTCCAACCTCTAACCTCCAAATCGGGTGAGGGTTGAACGCGACATCCAACTTCCAACCTCTAACCTCTAACCTCTAAATCCGGTGAGGGTTGAACTGACCGACCGAGCAACCAACTTCTATCGCGCGGGAACGGCCTTGACCATCAAATGTACCGCGCTCAGCCGAAGTCAGTTTCTATCGCGCGGGAACGGCCTTGACCATCAAATGTACCGCGCTCAAGCGAAGTCAGTTCCCGCGGACAGTCGCCGGTTAGCGGCTGTCAGCCGAGCGTAACCCCCTCTCCCTGGAAGGGAGAGGGCCTGTAGTTTGGCTTTTAGCTAGATAATATGAGATTAGTTCAGGTCCTCTTCCAGCTTGGAGGAGGATTTTTTCTTCGTGATGTGGAATCTAGTGATATGACTAGAGCATAGGAGGTTG
>JAUSGG010000229.1 GCA_030649165.1 Armatimonadota bacterium | reverse complement strand
TAGCCGACTCCGCGGACGGTGCGAATACACTTTGGGTTACTGGAATCCTTTTCTATCTTCTCGCGCAGCCATCTTATGTGAACGTCGAGCGTGCCGGTATCGTACGCTGTGTCGGTATTCCAAATGGTCTGAAACAACAATTCGCGCGTAACGACCCTGCCCCTGCTGGCGATGAGCATTTTCAGAAGCTCGAACTGCTTGAGGGGTAAATGCACCAGCCTGTCGCCGACGGTTACGCGCCGCCTGGCTGTGTCCACGACTATGTCTCCAGCCTTCATCGTATCCGCGGCGTCCAAGTCCTTGAGCCCGTCCGCCCGACGCAGTACGGCGCGCACCCGCGCGACCAGTTCGCGCGTGCTGAAGGGTTTGGTGACGTAGTCATCGGCGCCGAGTTCCAGGCCGACGACCTTGTCAATCTCGTCCGTCTTCGCCGTGAGCATTATGATCGGGACGCTGCTTTCGCGGCGAAGCGCCGTGCATACATCTATGCCGCTCAGCTTCGGCAGCATGAGGTCAAGAATGATCAGATCCGGAGCGTTCTCTCTTGCGGAGGCAAGGCCGGAGACGCCGTCGTACGCCACGGAGACGGTGAACCCCTCGTTCTCGAGCGAGTACTTGACGGAATCGGAAATGGCCACCTCGTCTTCGATCAGCAATATTCTATCAGCCACGGCAAACCCACTACACTTTAAGATTCTACGTTGTGACTTGTTACACAGCCTAACGAAATCTTAAGCTATTAGCCGTGATTTGTCAAGGAAGGTAAGAGTTCAGACCAGGGCTTACGCATTAAACGCCTGCCACGATTCTGGCGAGGAAGTCGTTATCCCAGCCGGCCTTGTTTATCTTGCGTCTGATGCTCACGTTCTTGGACGACTCCTGCTTTATAAGGTTGTGGGCGATCTGCCTCAATAGAGCCAGGTTCTCCGGCTCATGGCCGGCGCGAACCCTGCATAGATCTTCACCGAAGTCATTATCCATGATCCAGTGCAGCTTGTTCTCCACCCCCCAGTGGCGTCGAATGCTTCTGGCTATCTTGGTAATCTTGTCCAAGCTTGTGATGAAGTATCGTGTCTCAATACTTTCGTTGTCCCTTGTGCGACGACAGCTTTGCACGCACGCGATGCTCACAAGCCCTTTCCATTCTTTGTGCTTGAACCACTTCAGATGCTCTACTCTAACTGACCAGTAGTTTCTGTTTTCAACTCGTCCGTGTCCGTAGTCATCGGTGTCGCAACAGTCGTAGGGCGCATCGAAACCATTGGAAAAAGAGTCCTCGAAGAACGATTTCACATCTTCGTATATAGACGGCTGGTTGTTCTTGAGCGCCAGAACGTAGTCGCCGCCTTGCTCGACTATCTGTGACGCTATCTCCTTCTGGCAGTTCAGAGCGTCGGCGGTTATGACGCTGCCTCTTATGTCCATCAGCTTGATCAGTTCCGGCATCGCCGTTATCTCGTTGGACTTACCATCCACCTTCATCTGCCCCACGCAGAAGTCATTTGCGCTCGACCACGCGTTCAGGACATGGACCGCGCTCAAGCCAGTCGCCGTGTCAAAGCTACGCCTCAATGTCTTGCCATCCAAGGCGATGATATCGCCACCCACCGCCTTGCTTATCGCCTGGGTCCAAGCCATGAAACAAGCTCTGAACTCACCAGGATCTATCAGGGAGAACACTCGGCGAAACGTGTCGTGGCTCGGTATTCCATTCTTCAGCTCAAGCTTTTTCTTAAACCACTTCAGCTTTGCGCAGCCGAAGTCGTGCATGTCCACAAAGCTCGTCGCTCCACAGATGACCGCGCACACCGAGATGAACAGTATGTCCATCAGGGAATGCAGTCTCAGCCGCTCCATCCGTGGATCGGGTAATTCCTCGAAATGATCCAGAAAACTCGTCGAGTCCAATGCGTACACCTCCAGTTGATGTGTACCACATGCTTCGACGGACCTCATGAATGTACCTTTTTGTGACAAACGTCAGACCCAGCATGCATCTGTCACAAAACAAATGTGCGTGCGTTGGCCCTGGGGTCGTTCCGCTGTTGCTGTTTCTATCTGGGACGCTGTCGGCCGCCAGCCCGCCAAGGAGCGATAAAATGACCCAGAGCTTCATCGACACTTTGAAGGGCAAGCTGCGGTTCGATTCCTCGCATCTTTCCTTCTGCCCGCACTACTCGTGGTTCGGAGTCTCCGAGCGAGAGAGGCTCGGCATCGAGGACCTGTGGCTGTACTACAGCAGGGCCTCGCCGCTGCTTTCCACGGAGTTCCTGACCTTCGAGGTCACCCGTGGTGGCGATGTCTCGGAAAAAGTAAAGAGCAGCGTCAATCTCCCGCTGGAGATACAGGAACAGGGGAACACGGCTTCTCGGGCGTCATCGCCTTCGCCGATATGGACATCCTCTGCTACCATTTGAAGGTCGATCCGGCGGCGGGCGCTACGGGCGTAAAGGCAACGATGTCGATCCCCGCGACTAAGCCCAAGCTCAAACGGCGCGTGGCATACGATCCGAATACCAGGCTTCTTACCGTGGAAACTCGTTTTCCCAGGGTCGATGGGCGCGACCCGGACCCGGATCATCCCCTCACGATTTGCGTGATCGTGCCGGAGGCGTTCAATCTCAGCGGGGCGCTGCCGGAGGAAACGGAAGAAGCGGTTCAGGTCACTTTGACTGCAAAGGCCGAGGCCGTCGCCAAGGAGCAGACGTTTGTCGTGGGCATCGGCGAAGGGGAGACCGCCGCGGGGATTAAGGCGCGAACACTTCGCCTGGCCGGCATCGGATCAAGAGAGTCGCGCGCGGCTTCGAAACGCTGGCTCGCCAAGAGCCTGGACAAGTTCACCTTCGAGGGTGTTCCCGCGAATATGCGGCTACATTACGCGAAGTCCGCCTACCAGTTGCTGAGCAACACGAAG
>JAUSGG010000226.1 GCA_030649165.1 Armatimonadota bacterium | reverse complement strand
CATACCTTCGTGTGGGACGGATCGACTGTCAGCGGCGCGGCCGAACCGGGAACATACACCTACGAGATTGAAGTCCAACAACCGGCGGATGGGGATTCGGCAACATACCGAAGTCAGTACCTGCGGATCATCCGCGCCGTGGATGAATACGGCGGGGTGATCTACGACGCAGAGTTCTACGGATACGACGACAACGGCACGCCCGAAGATGATAGCGATGACGAATACCAGTACTTCATCCGGTACTACGCGCTCAAGGACGACCACGACACCGCCGCAAAGGAAGGCACGTTGACCCTGTACAACTGGGACATGCAACCCCTGCGCACCTGGGTCGTGAACGACCTTTATTGCGACATCCACGGGTGGAACGACGGCTTGGACGCAACGGCGCAAGGCCTGCAGCACGGGCTGATTGTCGCTGTGCCGATAAGCTTACTGGAAGCCTCAGCGGAAGAATGTCCCGATGACCCCGTATTCCGCTGGGTATTGCACGTGAAGGACGATCACGCGGGGCTATACAGAGACCACAGAGAGCGATGGGCTCTCAACCTGAATCAGAAAAGCCGACGGCAGAAGGTATGGAACTTCGACTGTAACACGGAGGACGGCGATACGCTCGATCGAATAGCGCAGTTTAGACAGAAGTATCCTTGGTGTGGCGTCAATCCGTACTATGGAGAAACCTGCTACCAAGCCGAAGGCTACCTAGCTTACGCAATGGGTAGCCAAGTCGCCACCACCGTCCACGATAGGCTAAAACGTGCCAACGTGTTCTTCTTCCACGGTCACGCCGGACCCGGCGGGCTGAAGTGCGCCAACGACGGAGCGGGTGAGGAATCGTACCTCCTGGCTGCGACCTGCGGCGACCCCGGGTGTCCCGTCTGCGATGCCCCATCGGTAGCGGTAGGCGACATCAACCTAGGCCAATGCAAACTCGCCGTACTGATGGGTTGCCACTCCGGTTGCACCGGCGTTCACGGAAATCTGCCGGAGCGTCTCCTGGATCGCGGTGTAGCGTGTGTAGTAGGTTTCAATAACACTATAACTTACAGTTCGGGGGCGGGTGGGGAGGAATACACCTTCGCCCGTGTGTTCTGGGACGCATTATGCGTGCCGAATGACTGTGAGCCGAAAATTGTCTCTGAGGCATTGAGAGAAGCCCGAGATGAGGTTCGTCGGCTACATGGTGACTATGCTGGCTATAATTCGGGCGTGGTGATAGGAACAGACCTGACAATAATCCCATATTGATGACTGGAGGACAGATGATGAAGATCGGTATTACCGCAGCTATCATTGCCTTGATAGGCACTGGTCTTGTGATTAGAGCAACGATGATTGGCGCTAATGTTCAATCTATCTGCGTCACAAGCGTTGATGCAGGTTCGGCCAAGCCAGTGACAAAGGAGCAATCGACTGTTATTGTTCGCGAGTTCCTGAGTCGAGCCAATGCGCATCTGATCTGAAGCAGCCAAGACAAGAAAGAAGAAGAGACTTCCCTCCGTTCTCCAATTGCTACACTTTTTCCCTTCCCACCTACAGGCCCCCTAAGTCTCCGGGAGGAAGTCGGGAGCGATTAAGAACAGATTCAGGAATTTCGGTTAATGCAACCCTATGGGTGGAGAGTGAAACTGGGCGCGTGATTGAGTATCATCCTGATTCCCGCTACACACTCTACAAGAATAGACTTGAGCCCATAATAACTGAGGCGATGCTTCTGCCGCAGGCTCAGACGATAAAGATAGCGGAGAGTTGCATGCGGCGAGCCGGCCTTTCGCTTACTGGAATGCGGCCGACGGCATTTTGGCTGGAGAGTCCCTCGTTAAACGATAACTACTTTAGTTACTGTGGAGTGTGGTACAGGTATGTGAACGTGCAGGGCATTGGCGATGTGCGTCTGCCAGAATCAGTACAGATCGTCATTGACGCTCACACCGGGGAACTCGACGATTACCTCTACAAGAACTATCCGGTCGATATCGAGGTGACGCCCCCTACAGTTTCAAAAGAACGTGCGGTTGAGTTGGCGCGCAACGCCGCTCTGTCCCCAATACCGTTTACTTAAGCACAACACCGGAGCGGACAAGCGTGGTATCACGCTCAGTCCAAAGCTTCAGCGAACGCCGAAAACACCTAAGTCAACAGTATTGGCTCTGTCCCCGGTTTTCCCTGATTTGACCTCCTCCCTATCCCACGCTATACTTAAGGTGCGACTAAATTTGGTTTTCACCCACAAAGGATTCTCTATGCCCAGCCAGAATGTTGAGGAGTACATCGAGGCCCTTTTTAGATTAGGGGCCACGGAGAAGGCAGTTTCGACCGGCGACCTTGCCGAGAAACTGGGCGTTGCCGCGCCTTCCGTTACAACCATGCTCAAGCGCCTGGTGCGGGACGGCCTGGTGACGCACGAGCCGTACAGGGGGATTGCGCTCACGGACAAGGGGAGGGCCCTGTCCTTTTCGCTGCTCCGGCGACACAGACTGTCCGAACGCCTGCTTACCGATATGATCGGCCTCTCCTGGGACAAGGTTCACGATGTTGCGTGCAAGCTGGAGCATGTCATCGCGGGCGAACTGGAAGACGACGTCTACGCGGCGCTCGGACGCCCCGACACCTGCCCTCACGGCCACCCGATGAACGTAGCGGAGGTCGCTCCGGATGCGACGCTGTTCGATCTTCCTTCCGACGAACCCGCGATAGTGACGATGGTCGCAGAGGAATCGGCGGATTTCCTGCAGTATCTGTCGCAAATCGGGATAGCTCCCGGAACCGAGGTCAGGGTCGTGGAGCGCGCGCCGTTCGGTGACGTGATAACAATCGACTGCGGTGGGTCGTCACACACAATCGGCAAAGACGTAGCGGTCAAGATTTGGGTCCGGCCGAAGGAAGACGGAGAGTAGCTGCTCCCAGGATATCTTAACGAGGAAATGGGGAAAGCAAGGAAAGGGGAAAAGGGATTCGGAGATTGTGAGATCGCGGCTTGCGGGAATTGGTCCGCGGGACAGCAGACTTGATACCAATGCCGACCCCACCCCAGCCCTCCCCTGAAGGGGGAGGGGGCAACCTCTCACAATCCCGAAACAGGAGTCGCCAACCAACAACTAACAACCAACAACCGACAATCCCTATCGACTCAGCGCCCGAAAAAATGATACACTGGGCCGGAGGAACCGATATCCCACTGATGGAGATCCAACAGTTTACGGAAATCGCTAGGCACTACGACGCCCTGATGGCCGGGGTGCCATACCGATACTGGGTCGAGTATATCGAGGACATCCTGAAGAGGTTAGACAACCGTCCCAGCGCCGTGCTGGACGCCGCATGCGGCACGGGAAACGTATCCGAGATTCTGGCGGAATACGGTTACGACGTGACCGGCGTTGACATATCCCCTGAGATGGTCGAGGTGGCGAGATCGAAGACCGGCGAGTACGGGCCGGTCGATTACCACGTTCAGGACATTGCAGTTCTGGAGCTCGGGAAGTCCTTCGACCTCATCATCAGCCTGTTCGACAGTCTGAACTACATCACAGAACCGAATCATCTCCAGAAAGCGCTTGCGAGGATCGCGGCGCATTTGGCCCCCGGGGGCGTCTTCATCTTCGATGTGAACACCGAGTACGCGTTGGCCCACGGCTTCTTCAACCAGGCGAACCTCGACAGCCGCAACTACCCGAAATACATCTGGTCGAGCAGCTACGACCGCAATTCGCGAATCTGCACGGTGACGATGGTCTTCGAAGTTCTCGATGGAGCCGTTACGCGTCAGTTCACGGAGGTCCATCGCCAGCGGGCATACGGGGTGGAGGAGCTTGAGGAGATGATCGCCGACGCCGGCCTGCAACTAGTCGATATGTTCCATGCGTATACTTTCAGCAAGCCTCGGCGGCGTTCGGACCGCGTGTTTTTCGTCGCCCGAAAGCCGGTTCTGGAAGCCTGACGTCATGATTCTCTCGCGGAACACAAAGATATTGTGCGGGATTGCGGTCGTCGCGTTGGCGGTCATCTGCCTCGCTTTTCTCGTGACGCCAAACGGCCGACGCCGCCAGAAGCGCGTCTTCGACCCCTGGGTGATGACAAGCACGTCTCCCACCGACAGCTACGGGACTTACCTTGGCAACGGCTACATCGGCGTTCGGCTCGGAAACGATGGCTGGGCCTCCATGGACGGTCGGCCCCTGCGCAGTTATCTATCGGGATTGTACGACGGCGAAACGCTCGTCAGCATTCCGGCGAGTCCGCGGTTCATTATCGAGGACATGGGCCATCGCCGGTATGAGATAGACAAGAATCTCCCTTACCGGCAATCGCTGGATATGCGCCGAGGCTTCCTTCGTACCCAATACTCGATGCGCAGAGGCCGGGACCTGATCCATAGAGACCGGAACGTGATTGATCTCGACATATCCTTCTACGTCTCGCGTGTCCGTCGCGGAATCATCGTCGTTACGCTCTCGATCACGCCCCACAGGGACGTTTCCCTGCGAATCCGCCCTCATTTGGCCGGCGCCTCCGAACTGATCCCGGACAGTCAATGGGCGGTGAAGACCGGGACTCTTGAGAAGAGCGTGGACTCGATTGAAGCCAGGAAGACCAAGGACCGGCGATCCCGTGTCGCCGTATTAGCGAAACTGGAGTGTCCGCCATCGATTCATCGGATGGCGCGAAACGAGGGCTTCACCGCGACGATGGAGAGCTACCAAAAGCGCACGTGTGTGTACTACGTTTCAGTGGCGCGAACCGACCGTTTCGGCGTTCCCGTAGCGCAGGCGCTGGCGGCGATGAAATCCGCCCGGGCCATCGGAGCGGCGGCGCTGATCGCCGAGCACAAGGCGGCGTGGCGGAAACTTTGGACGTCGGACATCAAGATAGAAGGGGATCCCGAAGCCCAGCAGGTCGTCCACTCGTGCATGTTCTACCTGCTGCAAAGCGTTCGCAAAGGCAATGATTGGAGCGTGCCGCCGACCGGGCTGTCCGCGGCGGCGTGGAGCGGGCACGTATTCTGGGATGCGGATACGTGGATGTTCCCGGCGCTCCTGCCGCAGCATCCGGAACTCGCGAAGCAGATAATCGATTACCGTTACAAGACCCTCACCGGCGCTCGCGCAAACGCCCGCGGACGCGATCTGTCCGGCGTTGAGTTTGCGTGGGAAAGCGCGCGCACGGGCCGGGAGACGATCGCCAAGGCCTATTCGGAGGAGCGTCACATTACCGCGGACGTCGCTCTCGCCCAATGGCAGTATTATCTTGCGACCGGCGACAGGAGGTGGCTGAGGCGACGCGCTTATCCCATTCTGGCCGAAACCGCGGGCTATTGGGTTTCCAGAGCGCGCTACAATAGATCGGCCGACCGCTACGAGATACCGCGCGTTGTGCCGCCCGACGAAATCGCCGAGATCGTTGATAACAGCGTCTACACGAACGCGGCCGCCAGGCGGAACCTCGAAATAGCCATCGAGGCGCGCAGGCGTCTTGGGCGAGCGCATCCATATGCCTGGGGTGTCGTCGCGAGGAAAATGTATCTGCCATTCGACCGCAAAAACCGCAGGTACATCGAATACGCCGGCTATTCGGGCGGTAAGACCAAACAGGCCGACACAGAGCTGCTAATCTACCCGCTTGGACTGCCCATGCCGCCGGATGTCGCCGCCAGGACCTTCGACTACTACAAGTCCAAAGTCGATCCGAGAGGCCCGGCGATGACCTCGTCAGTTCACGCGGTAATAGCGGCCCGAATGGGACGAAAAGACGAAGCCTACGCGCATTTCCTCAAGAGCTACCGGCCTTACCTCCGCGGGCCGTTTAACCTTTTCAACGAGAAGCCTTCGCGGCACATCGACAACACCTGCTTCCTCACCGGCGCCGCGGGAACACTGCAGGCAGTGATCTACGGGTTCGGCGGTCTGGATACGTCATCGAGGCGTCTGAAAGCGGCTCCGAATCTCCCGAAAAGATGGAAGAAACTGGCGGTTACGGGAATCAAATGGCGCGGCAGGACTTACGATCTGATAGTCGAACCCACCGGCTATCGCTTGCGCAAAGCGAGCGCCGCCATTAACAGCAGGAAAAGTCCGAAAATCAGGCGCAAGACCGCGTCGCTGCACTGAACCGCGAGCCGCGCCCCGAGGAATCCGCCTGCCATACCACCCACGGCCAACCATCCGCCTTTTCTGAGGTCCACGTTGCCCTTGCCGTAGTGGATTATGGCCCCGGACAGCGAGACCGGGATGATCACCAGAAGCGATATTCCCTGCGCCATCTTCTGGGGGATGTCGAGCAGATATACCATCGCCGGGATCATGATGATCCCGCCGCCGATTCCCATCAGTCCGCTCAACGCTCCGGCTGCCACTCCAGTGACCAGGACCAGCAGGGCGGCGTGGTTGATACCCGCTGAGGATGTCGCCGCTGCCGAAGCAGTCTGACCATTAAGAATGAGTGGAGCGGCGTCATACAGCATTCGCCCGGCCATGAAGAGGAGGAACAGCCCGAACAGTTTTCTGAGGCGCCTGGACGATATCGCATTGGCCAGTTTCGCGCCGATTACGGCGCCGAAAACTCCGCCGACCGCCAGTTCCCCGGCCACAATCCAGTCGATATTGCCATGATGGTAATAGGTTGCGGCGCCGAAAGCTACAATCGGTATGATGACGGCAAGCGACGTGCCATGCGCCTTGTGCTGGTTGAACCCCAGCAGGAACACCATGGCCGGCACCAGCAGGACTCCGCCGCCGACGCCCATCAGGCCGCTCAGCAGCCCCGCTCCAAAGCCTATTAATGCTATAATGAGGGCCTTAACTTTCCAGTAACGTTTTTCGTCTGTGATTGCTCAAACTCCGATCAGACTCTTTTGTTCCAGCCGACACTATTCGTTCGCGAACAACGCATCGAAGAATCTAACCACCTTACGTGTGTAGATACTTCGCTGTGCTCAGGATGACCTTTGCGCCAGTTTCGGTATTTGAAATGCCGAAACACCGGAATCCCGTCTTAGCTGCCTTCACGCTGCTTCGTAACGGACAGCCTGACGTTAAAGCGTCAGGGATATCTACGGCGCGCCTTTGTACGGCCCGGCTATGACCAGAGTAGCCCGATCCGGGTGCAAGTACTTCTTCGCCGCCGCGTTGACTTGCCGCAGAGTCACGGCCCGGTAAAGCTTCGCGTAATCGCGGATATAGTTCATCCCCAGACCGTAAAACTCCGCGTTCAGAAGCGTTTGGGCCACTCCACTGTTCGTCTCCAACCTTATCGGGAAGAAGCCCGTGATAAACTCGATCGCTTCGCGCGCTTCGGCCTGCGTCGCGCCCTTGCCGCGCATACGCGTGATCTCGGCTTTCATCGCGGCAATCGCTTTATCCGCGTTCGCGGGGTTCGCTCCCAGCGCCACGTACCACGGCCCCTCGCCAAGCGTCGGCTCAAATGTGCTGTACACGTCGTATACCAGCCCCATGTTCTCGCGAATGGATCTGCCGAGTCTGCTCGACAGCGCTCCTCCACCGCCCAGGATTTGGTTCATCACGTTCGCGGCGTAGAAGTCGGGGTTGTTCCGCGCCAGCGCGCCCGCGTGCCCGAATACGATGTTGACTTCGGATTTGTCCATCATAGGTATGATTTTGCGAATGGGCGCGGCCTGAAGCGGCGTCGATGGAATCTCGACCTTAGCGAGACTCTCATTGCTCTGCCAGGAGCCGAAGTACTCTTCGACCGCCTTCACCGCCGACTGCCGGTCCACATCCCCCGCAATGACTATGATCGCCGTATTCGGGGCGTAGCGCTTTTTGTAGAAGTCCGTTATGTCGTTTCTCGCAATGGCTTTCAGGTCCCGCTCATCTTCCTCGATCGTCTGCTGATGATAAGGATGCCCCGCCGGGAAAACCGTTGCCCGGAACAGACGGTCGGCCCGTTCCTCCGGACTCTCCTTCTCTCTTTCTAGGGCGGACAGCGTTTGGCCGCGCAGCTTCTCCATCTCGTCCGCCGGAAATGACGGGTTACGCAGCATGTCCGACAGGATTTCGACGATCTTCCGGTAGTCCTTCTTCAGAGAAGAGCCGGAAAACGTGATCGCCTCAGTCCCTCCACCCACGCTGGCGGTCGCTCCGACCGACTCCGGCTCCTTGGCGAGTTGAAGCGACGTTCGGTGCGTCGTGCCGCGAGAAAGCATGCCCGCTGTCAACGATGACAGGCCCTGCTTGCCTTGCGGATCGAATACTGATCCCGCCTTCATATTCCCGCGGATGGCGACCGTCGGATTGCCATGATTCTCCTGAACGATGACGACCATACCATTCGCCAATACCGTGCGGAAAGGCTTGACCCTGGCCTCCACTTTTAGGGCCGGCTTCGCGGGTTTTACCACGGGCCGGGCTGCCGGCTTGGCGGCTGCAATCGCGGCGGACCGAGGCAAGGACGCTTTAGCGGCCGCCGCTGGCTTGCTCGCCGGGGGTGGAGTCTTCGGGAGCATCGCCTCGTCAGTCGGCTTGAACCAACCTACAGTCCGATTGGTATCTGTCAGGTATTTCTGTGCGACGTTCCGCGCCTCGGCGGTTGTTACCTTCTTGATCTTCGGGATGTACTGATCGATCAGCTTCCAGTTGGCGACTGTTGAGTAGTATCCGAGTTCCTCAGCCTGACGAGAGACGCTGTCGTGTGAAAACACGAAATCCGCTTCCAGTTGGTTCTTGGCCCTCGCAAGCTCCTCCTCGGTGACGGGAGTCGACTTCGCGCGTTCCACCTGTTCGAGCAGAGCCTTCTCTAACTCCGCCGCGCTTACGCCGCTACGGGCCGCCGCCTGGACGTAGAAGAGGCTGGGATCCTTTCGCGGGGAAATGCTCGAGTAAGTGTCAGTCGCCAGATCGGCCTGCACGAGAGCCTGGTACAAGCGGCTGCTTTTCCCGCCGCTCAGAATTTGATCGAGGACTATGAGCGGGTATGTGTCCGGCGACGAGATGGCCGGAATATGATAGCCGATCAGAACGCGGTCAGCCCTCCCGGGTCGTTCCACGGTTATTCTGCGTTCGCCGTTCTGCGGCGGCTCTACCGTTCGCACGATTGGAGGAACGGGCCCCCGCGGCAGCTTGCCGAAGTACTTACGCGCGAGCGACAGGGCTTTTGCGGTATCGAAGTCGCCTACGATCACAAGCGTCGCGTTGTTTGGATGATAGTAGGTCTTGTAGTAGGCGTAAAGAGCGTTTCGGTTCACACCCTCAACGTCCGATCGCCAGCCGATTATGGGCCATTGGTACGGGTGCGCCTCAAAGGCGGTCGCCGTAACCGCGTCCCACAGCAGCGTGTCCGGACTGCTCTCGCGCCCTTCCAACTCTGAACGCACCACGACCATCTCGGCTTTCAGCTCTTTCGGATCGATCAGGCTGTTTACCATCCGGTCTGCTTCGGCTTTGAGCGCAAACTCCAGATGGTCGCTCGACAGAAGCTCCCAGTATTCCGTGAAATCGGTCCAGGTGCCGGCGTTGTCTATCCCGCCTCGTTCGCGAACAAGCCTCGTCAACTCGCCCTTTTTGAGCGTCTTGGTCCCTTTGAACAACATGTGCTCGAGCAGGTGCGAGTAGCCTGTTATCCCTGTATGCTCGTTACGCGAGCCGACGCGATACCACACCTGAATGGTCACAACCGGCGCGGAGTGCGCCTCTTTGGTCAGCACCCGCAGGCCGTTGGACAGAACCGTTTCCTTTACACCCTCGGCTGCGAAAGCCGGCGCAGCGAACAGCTCCGCGAGCAGCACGATCAAAACCAGGGACGTTCGATAAATGCGACTAAGCATATTGCCTCCAATTGGTTAGATGGTCCAGAGCCGCCGCAATTGGGCGGAAGCATACAAAACCATATTATACTACGGCTTGGCAACCTGTGGGCATACTTGTTGCTATAATGACGTACCGAACAATCAGACTCAGGAGGACGGGATGGGCTCCAGCGGCAGACGCATACCCTTTGTCTACTCCGACCGGCTCACAGGCTATGATATGGGACCGCAGCACCCGCTGAAACCGGTGAGGCTGCGGATGACTTTCGAGCTGTTGAGCGAATACGGCGTTTTCGAACACGAGGCAGCCGTCATTGTCGAACCTGAGCCGGCGGCGGAGGAAGATGTCCTCCAGGCGCACCGCCCGGACTACGTCGATGCGGTAAGGCCGCTCGGTAATGATAAGACGGTTCCGGACGCGCGCCGTTACGGGTTTGGACCGGGGGACAATCCGCTATTTCCGGGCATCTTCGAAGCCTCCCTCCTATACACCGGAGCGTCAGTCACCGCGGCGCGCGAAGTAGCGGATGGCGCCGACATAGCGTTCAATATCTCCGGCGGGCTGCATCACGCCCTGCGCGATCGGGCCAGCGGTTTCTGCATCTTCAACGATCCGGCAATCGCCGTCCACAGCCTTTTGCATAAGTTTAAGCGGATAGCTTATATAGACATAGACGCGCACCACGGAGACGGCGTGCAATATGCGTTTCACGACAGAAACGACGTGCTCACGATATCCATACACGAGTCGGGCCAATCGCTGTTTCCGGGGACCGGCTTCGCTGAGGACATCGGCTTAGGGGATGGGATCGGCTACTCGGTCAACCTTCCCGTCGCGCCGTTTACGGGCGATGAGATATGGCTGCGGGTCTTCGAAGAGATCGTGCCGCCGCTCGTCGAATCCTACGGGCCCGAGGTTATCGTGGCGCAACTCGGCGCGGACGGCCATTTCGACGATCCGCTTACACATTTGAACCTGACAACCGCCGCCTGGTTGGAGGCAGTGAAGACCATACTGGGATTTGGCTCGCCTGTCGTTGCGCTCGGCGGCGGTGGCTACAACCTGTCCAGCGTAACCAGGATGTGGACGCTCGCATACGCGACTATGCTGGGTGTAGAGCTTTCGGACCAAATCCCAGACAGGTATGCGCAACAATACGGCATCAGGCGTCTCCGCGACGCCATTTCTCCGGTGATCAGCGCCTCCCAGCAGCGCTACGCTCGCGACGCGGCCGACGAGACAATCCGTACCATCCGCCGCCTGGTTTTCCCAATCCACGGGATCTGTCCATGATGAGCGTAATCCCCTCTCCCTTGACGGGAGGGCTGGCAGGCATCGGATAAAGTCGATCAGGAAGCGGACCTCACCCCATCCCTCTCCTAAATGGAGAGGGAGTTCCCCCTCCTCTTAGGAGGGGGTTAGGAGGGGGTTAGGGGGAGGTTCAGGCCGTGTCTTGAGTTCATCCGTTGGCTGCTAGGGTGAGGGTGATACAATATGGCTTCCGCTGGACTTCTGAGGCAGCCTGTTCACCCCGCACTAAGCCCCGACCGAAGGTCTCCACTTCCTTCACTCTTCCCACTCCTTCCCTGGTCTGGTTTGACACCGCCCGCTCTCAAAGCTAGCATGAGCACGGTGCGCTGACATCGTACCATTACGTTCTAAGGATGCGCAAATGCCTACGGCGGCTTACTATACCCTCGGCTGTAAGGTGAACCAGTACGAGACAGAGAAGATTCGTCAGGAAATGGAGTCCAGCGGCTTCGAGACGGTCGGTTTTATGAACGAGGCCGACGTGTATGTGATCAACACGTGCACGGTTACCGCGATCGCCGACGGCAAGTCCCGCCGCGCGCTGAGACAGGCCGTCAGGCGAAACCCGGACGCGCTGGTTGTAGCGACAGGTTGTTACGCTGAGCTTGAAGCGGACGCCATCGCCGGGATCGATGGAGTGGACCTGGTTGTCCCAAATGAGGACAAGGACGAGATTCCACACCGCGCGGCGTCCCGCTTCCCCGGGATGCGGCGCAATGGGCTTGGGCGCACGGCCCGACCGCGAACCAGGACTCGGGCAATTCTCAAGGTCCAGGATGGCTGCGACCAGTTCTGCGCCTACTGCGCTGTCCCGTTTGCCCGCGCCGGAAAACGCAGCCGCGATCTCCACGAAATCGTTCGCGAGGCCGAAACTCTGGCGGCCTTTGGGTATAAGGAGATCGTTCTGACAGGTATAAGGCTCGGCTCGTACTGCAGTCCGAACGGTCAGATCGACACGGGCGTCGCCGAACTGGCGGAGCGGGTATGCCGGGTGAGCGGGATCGAAAGAGTGCGTCTCAGCTCGATCGAGGCTTGGGAGGTTTCTGACAAGTTGATCTCGACGATGGCGAACAACCACGCTATCTGTCCGCATCTCCACGTGCCTCTGCAGAGCGGAGACGACGCCGTACTGGCGCGCATGGGACGCCCTTACAACGCGCCGGCATACCGGCGGGTAGTCGAAACGGCGAGGAAGAGAATCCCCGATCTGGCGGTGAGCGCCGACGTCATGGTCGGCTTCCCTGGCGAAAGCGACGACGAGTTTGAGCGGAGCCGGGCGTTCGCCGAGGAAATGGAGTTCTCTCGTCTGCACGTTTTCCGCTATTCGTCGCGTCCCCGCGCCAGGGCCGCGCGGATGGAAGGTCAAATCTCCGAACAAATAAAGGAGCGGCGCAGCAATGTGATGATAGAACTCGGCGAGCGAATGTCTCAGGAGTTCGCGCGGACGTACGTAAACCGCGAGGTCTCCGTGCTCGCGGAACACAAGCGAGCAGGCAGCGGGAAACTGACGGGCCACACGAGAAACTACGTCGAAGTCGAGTTCGATGGCCCAGCCAACCTCGCCGGCTCTGTCGTAACGGTTCGCGCCTCGGACGCTGTCAGGGGTAGGCTGATCGGCCAAACCGTCAACCGAACAGGAGGCTATTGATGGACGACTGCATCTTCTGCAAGATCGCGCGCAAGGAAATCGGGAAGCTGGTCTACGAGGATGACACCGCCGCGGCTTTTGACGATCTGAACCCGCGGGCCCCCACGCACGTGCTAATCATCCCGAAAAAGCACATCGAACAATTGGCGGCCCTCCTGCCGGAGGACGCGGCGCTGATAGGCCACATTATGGAAGTAGCCAATGCGATAGCGGCGCAGAAATCAATAGCATCGTCCGGCTATCGGGTCGTGGTGAACAACGGCAGGGCCGCGGGACAGTCGGTGGACCATCTGCATTTCCACCTGATCGGCGGACGCGCCCTGGGTTGGCCTCCGGGGTAGGGGAAGTGTTGAGGCGCCCGTTCTTCCGCCGGCTCCGGGAAGGGCTTCTCCACCAACGAAAACACGAAATAGCGAAAGCGCGAAAGGAAAATAGCTGTTGTGGCTCCAGGGGAAGATCGCCCTATTGGCGGCGGCGGGTTGGGGAAAACGGTCTGGACTTTCCCCCCTCCTGGTTCCTTTTCCATTTCGCATTTTCGTGCTTTCGTACTTTCGTGGTTAAAGAGCTACAGCGAGTTTTCCGTTTTCCGCGGACCCGTTTGACGTAACAGTTCAGGAATGGTCGGTACGACTCTTCTCGCAGCTCACCCCCGGGGAGAACGCGAGCGTAATCCCCTCTCCCTTGAGGGAGAGGGTTAGAGCTTGCCCTGAGCGCAGCGAATGGGGTGAGGGTGAAAGTTCTCTCCATTTCTGAACTCTTACCGTTTGACCATCCCACGTCCACATGCTATAATAACCTTAGATGTGGGCTGGCGGGGAGTCTCGTCAGTCCTTTTCGTTTTTGATGGTGACGACCAATTTGCCAGAGGTGAAGCCTGGGCTGATAGAAGAACTCCTGCCGCGCGTCTCCAAGCCTGCTCGGTATACCGGCGGGGAGTGGAACGAGATACGCAAGGATCGTGACGCCGTCGATTTCACGGTTGCCCTCGCGTTTCCAGACATCTACGATATAGGTATGTCCAACTTTGGACTGAGAATCTTATATCATGTTCTCAACCAGAGACCGGACATAGCCGCCGAGCGAGTGTTCGCTCCGTGGGTGGATATGGAAGCCGAGATGCGCAGGGCCGGCGTTCCACTCGTCAGTCTGGAGACGCGGACGCCGCTTCGCGAGTTTGACGTGGTGGGCTTCTCCCTGTCGTACGAGCTGACGTTCACGAACGTTTTGAACATGCTGGATATGGCCGGAATCCCGGTCCTTTCAACGGAACGGTCCGACTCCGATCCGATCGTTCTCGCCGGCGGGCATTGTGCGTTCAACCCGGAACCTATGGCGGATTTCATCGACGCGTTCGTCATTGGCGAGGGCGAAGAAGTCGTTATCGAGATCGTCGACGCGCTCAAGGACCTGCAAGGGCAGGGGAGGGAGCTTAAGCTTCGCCGTCTGGCCGGAATTCCGGGAGTATACGTTCCTTCGCTGTACAGCGTCAGCTATAACGACGACGGCACGATTGCGGCCGTATCGGGCGTTTCCGGGGGGCCTCCGCCAAAGGTGTCGAAGCGCGTTTTAGCGGATGTGGACGCGGCGCCGTACCCGGAGACCCTGATCGTGCCGTGGGTCCAAACGCCGCACGACCGGGTCGCGCTTGAGATAATGCGCGGCTGCACGCGCGGCTGTCGGTTCTGTCAGGCGGGGATCATAACTCGGCCCGTGCGGCAAAAGGACAGGCGGCTGCTCATGCGGCAGGCGCAGGAACTGCTGGCCTGCACCGGATACGATGAGGTTTCTCTGCTCTCGCTCTCGAGCGCGGACTATGACGAGATAGCGGCGCTCGTCAGGGAACTGATCGACAAGCATTCGGACGACCGCGTCGGGATATCGCTTCCTTCGCTCCGAGTCGATGCCGACTGCGTTGCCCTAGTGGCGGAGATCGAGCGCGTGCGCAAGAGCGGTCTGACGTTCGCCCCGGAGGCCGGAACGCAGCGGCTGAGGGACGTCATTAACAAGAACGTCACCGAGGACGATTTGCTTGCGGCTATCGCCGCGGCTATCGACCACGGTTGGAGACGTGTAAAGCTCTATTTCATGATCGGCCTGCCGGGGGAAACCGACGAGGATGTGCTTGGAATACCCGAGCTTGTCCACAAGGTCCCGCGGGTCGCGCGGGAAAAACGCAAGCCGCTGTCGGTCAACGTCAGCGTCTCGTCTTTCGTGCCTAAGGCGCACACGCCGTTCCAGTGGCGGCCCCAGGATACGACGGCGGAGATGGAGAGAAAGATAAGCATTCTCCAGTCCGGCCTGAAAGGCAGGAACATACAACTCTCCTGGCATTCGCCGACGGGGAGTCTGCTCGAAGCCGTCCTGGCCCGCGGGGACAGGCGGGTGGGGCGTGTCATTCTGACCGCCTGGCTGAACGGCTGCAAATTCGACGGCTGGGACGAGTTGCACGACTGGAGCAAATGGCTCGCGGCGTTCGACGCAAACGGCGTAGATCCTGCCTTCTACGCAAATCGTCGTCGGTCCTACGATGAAGTTTTACCCTGGGACCATATCGAGTCCGGGGTTAGCGAACATTTTTTGATGGTTCAGGACAGGCTGGCCGACGCGGCGAAACCGATTGGCGACTGCCGGGACGGTGTCTGTCTGAACTGTGGCGTGGATGAATTATTGCCTGATGAACACTCATGCGCAGCGCGTTGCGCTGACGTACACTAAGACCGGCGCAGCGCGTTGGCTTTCGCATTTGGACCTCATACGGACCCTCGAGATGGCCATCCGACGGGCAAAGGCCCCGATCGCCTACAGCCAGGGGTTCAACCCCAGGCCGCGCCTGTCGTTCGGCCCTCCGCTTCCGCTTGGCGCCACAAGCTCCGCCGAACTCGCCGCGCTGAAACTGGACTCGCCGGCCGATCCTCGCCAACTGCTGGACTGTCTCAATGCCCAACTGCCCGCGGGTATACAGATTACGGACGCGCGCGTCGTTCCTGAGTCCGATCCGACGCTGCCGGCTATTCGTGGAAGCAGCTACCTCGTTCGCGTCCTTTGCCGGGCGGCGGACCCGGCCCATGCGCTGCAAAAAGCGCTTGGGGATTTTCTCGCCCATAACGAGGTAATCGCGGAGCGAATAGACAAGAGGGTAATGAAGCGAGTAGACATAAGGGCCGGCGTGGAATCGCTCGAGATAGTCGAAGTAAACGAGAACATCGCGGTCCTGCGAATGCGGATTTCGCATGCGGGGCGGCAAATCACGAGACCGAGCGAAGTCGTGCAGGCCATATCGCGATCGATGGCGATCGAAATGCTATCGATACATAGGGAATTCTTCTATTGATCATAATGAAGCAAACGCAGACTGCTATATACGAAAGGAGGTGAATCAATATGTCAACAGAGATAATAGTGAACGTCGATACCAGGGAAACGCGAGTCGCTATCATTGAAGACGGCAAGCTGGTCGAGCTCCGCATCGAGCGTGAGGAGCGTGTGGTCGGCAGTCTTTTCAAGTGTAAAGTTTCCAACGTTCTTCCCGGAATGGACGCGGCGTTCGTCGATATTGGACTGGAACGCAACGCATTCCTGTACATTGCCGACATTCTCCCCGAAGCCGGTGAAGAGTTCCCGGCCGCCAGGAGGGAGCCAGGCAGGGCAGTCCGGATAAAGGACGTTTTGAAAGTGGGCCAGGAGCTGCTTGTGCAGGTCGTAAAAGGCCCGCGAGGGACCAAAGGCGCCCGAGTATCCACCAGGATATCGCTTCCGGGCCGCTATCTTGTCTTAATGCCTGACGCTGATAACGTGGGTATTTCGCGCAAAATCGAAGATCCTCCGGAGCGCGACAGGCTGAAGAGAATTACCGACAGAATCCGCCCGCTCGGATGCGGAATCATCGTGCGGACCGAAGCCGAGGGACAGAGCGAAACCGAGCTTCGCCAGGACATGGACTTCCTGCTGCGAATGTGGGACCAGATCCAGGAGAAGAGCCGGAAGATACAGGCCCCCGGCCTCGTGCATCAGGAACTGAGCCTGATCTACAAGACGATCAGGGACGTCTTCGGTTCGGACGTGCACAAGATGATAATGGACGCGCCGTTGGATTACGACAAGGCTTTGGAGCTCATCGACCTCATATCACCCCGCATGAAATCCAGATTGGCGCTTTACGACGAACAGGAACCGATATTCGAGCGGTACGCCATCGAATCGGAGATAGATCGCCTGCTGCGTCGCAAAGTCTGGCTAAAGTCGGGTGGACATATCACAATCGACGAGACCGAAGCCTTGACCACAATCGATGTGAACACGGGCAAGTTCATTGGAACGACCAGCCTGGCCGACACCATTCTCAAGACCAACCTGGAGGCCGCGACGGAGATTGCGCGCCAACTGCGGCTGCGAGATATCGGTGGCATCATCATTATGGACTTCATCGATATGTCGAACCTGAAGGATAGACAGCACGTTGTCACTGCGCTGGAGAAGGCTCTGCGCAAAGACAGGACCAGGACGAAGATCTCGCACATCAGTCCGCTCGGCCTCATCGAAATGACGAGGAAACGGACCGGCGAGACGATCTCCGAGGCCATAACCGGAGCGTGCCCCTACTGCCAGGGCAGAGGGAAAATATCGTCACCGGAGACGATGAGTGTAACCGTCGAACGGGAACTTCGGAAGATCGCCGCGGAATCCGATGAACAAGCGTTCCTCGTAACGGTACATCCGGAGGTCGCCATCTATCTGATTGGCCCCCACGGAGAGACCATCGAGGCGATTGAGAAGCAGCTCCGGCGGCAAATATACGTCCGTGCGAGCGAGAGTATGCACATCGAGAAATACGACATCGTTCCCGGCGATTTGCAGGAGATAGAGCGTCAATCGCTTCCTTTCCGGAAGGCAGAGGTCGTCGAGTGCCACGTCATCAGAAGCCCGTTCGCGAGTTTGCCGTCATCCACTGCGTGGATGGACGGCTATCTGGTCGATCTCGAGAACGGTGGGAGGTACATTGGGCAGAAGGTAAAGGCCAAGCTCAAGGACGTGAAGCGGTCCTATGCCCTTGGTGAGGTCGTCGCAACTCCCAGCAGAGGCGGATCCAGATAAAACAGTAACCGACAACCGGCAACCGTCAACCAAGTGAGTTCAGTTTCGCGGGAATGTCATTCCGACCGAAGTGGAGGAATCTGCTTTTTCCGGTTGCGTCACGCTCAAAAGCAGATTTCTCGACTCCGCTAGCGCTCCGCTCCTAAGAAAGCGCTCGGATTTGGACCGCGGGAACTTGTTGCCGCTTTGACCGGCTTGGGCAGTCCAGCGACCGCTGTCCCGGCGATTGAGCCGGTTAGAATGGGTGGCGACAAAGCGGCGATGAATCGCCGCAGTCCACATAGGCCGCTTTCTTTCCGAAATAACCCCGATCCGTCGGGGTCGGTTGCTCGAAATGACATTCAGCGCCACGTACTTCCTATTCCTGAACTGTTACGAGTTTTTGGGAGTGGAGAGTGGAGTGGAGTGTGTCGGACGGATCGGACGAATCGGGACGGATGGGGCGCCAAACCGTCGCCTGTCACCGATCACCCGAGACGTATCCGCTGTATTGCTCCTTGCTGTGTTCTTTCCAGTTGAGCGGTATTTCGGGAATGTTGCTCCCGAAACCATCGAACACCGGGGAGGGGGTCGGAGTCATAACCTCTAACTCCGATCCCTTTCCCCTTTTCCGATCTTTCCTTATTTCCTCGTTAAAGAGCTTTCCACGGGCCGAAGCGTCTTCGCGTTCATGCGGCGCGGCCGAGCGTTGGAATGCCGGGTTGCCAGCCGACTGGACAAAGCTCGCCGGTCTGCAGCGCCCGAAGTACCCGCAGTATCTCGTCCACGCTTCTTCCTACGTTCAGGTCGTGCACCAGTTGATAGCGGATTTTGCCTTGAGGATCGACGATGAACGTTCCGCGGAGAGCGATACCTTGCCCTTCGATCAGTATTCCGTACTCTCTGCTGACTTCTTTGGTTATATCGCTGAGCATCGGGAAGTTGATCGGCCCTATTCGCTCCGTCCATGCCTTGTGCGCGTACACGCCGTCCGTGCTGGCGCCCAGGATGACAGAGTTCAACTCCTCAAACTCCGCTGTCCGTCCACTGAACTCAAGGATTTCCGTTGGACAGATGAAAGTGAAGTCGAGTGGCCAGAAGAACAGAACCACCCATTTGCCGCGATACTCGCTTAGACCGGTCGTGGTGAAATCTCCATCTGAGACGCCCTCGAGTGTAAACTCCGGGGCCTGCTGACCGACTTGGAACCATTGTGTCTTGCTCCTTTCAGTATGACCGTAGTCGATGCGTGAGTCGTTAGCCTCTACGATATACCCAGCGAGGACAGGTTCCGAAAAGTTGAAGTTAGACTCCAGAAGGCATAATCAATAGCTTGCTTTCCGTCCGCGGAGGCTCGTCACCTATGGCGAATCCCACCTGTGCAAATTACCTGTTTCTTTTTACAGCATTGTTACAGCAGCGTAGCGCATACGTTGCAACACGGCGGTATGCTCTACTTGACAGGCAGGCGAGCAGCAGTTGTAATGCGAAACTCTCCAGGGCTCGGGAAGGGATTGACCGACGGGGGATGGTGAAAATGGAGAAAACACTCGGAATCTGTCTGTCGGTGAAAAGAGCGCTTCAAGCGCTCACTCCGGACAGGAACGGCCAAGCGATGGTAAGCGCCTGTGAAGTTCCGCCCGAAGGCTTTACGAGCGATGCTTTCATAAGAATCAGAAGCGATATGCGGTATGTTTCGCCGGTTAGAGCCGTTGTGGACGCCGCATGTGGCGGGAAACTGAGCGAGAACGATAAAGAGGATCTCAAGTTGGCTGTAGGTGAAGCCGTCTGCAATGCTATCGAGCATGGGTCGCCGCGCGCGCAAAAGGATTATGTGTGCATCGCCTGCACTGTCAATGAAGACGGAGTTACGGTGAGTGTTTCCGACAGCGGCGGCCGGTTCTTCGAAAGGCGCAGAAAAAGACGGCCTGAAAAACTGAGAGAAAGGGGGTACGGCCTGCTACTCATTCAAAAACTCACGAGCGCGGTTCACATTAAGTCGAACGGGCGGGGAGCGACCGTAACACTTGAGAAGCGTTTCTCTCCGACGGCTTGACTCTGAGGTGAAGCTATTCGACTGAGACTGTGACAACGAAACGGGATGTCGAGTTGGGAGGAGGTTACCGATGTACGCCGAAATGCAGGACTCACGTGAGGCAAACGCCGAAGAGCATTTGCCGAAAAGCCATTATGTTGCTGATTCCATCGATCAGTATCTGGACAACATTGGAAAGCGGCCCCTTTTGACAAGATTTGAAGAGCAGGATTTATCGCGCAGGGCCCGCGAAGGTGACTTGGGCGCGAAACAGCGGCTGGTTGAGAGCAATCTCCGTCTCGTGGTGAATGTAGCGAAGGCCTACATCAGGTCCGGCGTGCCTTTGGCGGATATGATCCAGGAGGGGAATATCGGGTTGATGAAGGCCGTGGAGTCCTTCGATCCGCACAGGGGCTTCAGATTCAGCACATACGCCGTGGCGTGGATCAGACAGGCCATTGCGCGCGCAATAGAAAGACAAGTGCGCACTATTCGAGTTCCGAGTTATGTGATACAATCTATCCGCCGCCTTAACAGACTGGAATCGGCTATGGCCGGCGAAATGGGCCGGGAGCCTACGATAGACGAGCTGTCGGCGCGGGCCCGCTTGACCACCGACAAAGTGGCCTGCCTGCTCGAAGCAGGCGAGGCGCTCGTTTCGCTGGATGATACTCAACCAGGCGATCAGGCTGGGCTCCTGCTGGAGCGGGTTCAGGACGCTTGCGCGATCGATCCTGAGCGCGAAGCTATCACGTTGGAAGCCGGCGAGTTGGTGGACAGATTGTTGAGCGGGCTCAATCCTCAGGAGAGGCTGATAATAGAAAGGCGTTTTGGATTAGTGGATGGAGACCGGTCTACGCTTCAACAGATCGGTAAACAGTTGAATATTACGAGGGAACGCGTCAGACAATTGGAATCGAGAGCCCTGCGTAAGCTGCGAATGGCAGTGAGCAGATATAGGCTGGATCATTACTTCGACTAACAACGCACGTTCGACCAATTGCATGAGGGGGCTGGCCAATGGAGGAACGGGATCGCGAGGACGCACGTCCGAGCGACCAGGAAACTCTCTCCCGACTCACAGAGCGCGAACGAGAGATTCTAAGGCTGATTTTCAGCGGAAAGTGCAGCAGCGAAGTCGCATCCATGATGCATGTAAGCAAGAGAACGGTGGATTTCCATCTGGCTCGCGCTTACGCAAAAATCGGGGCCGCAAACAGGTACCAGGCCTTCAAGAAGGCTATGGATCTTGGCCTTCTGGACTTCGAAGCATAATGGTTCAGGAAGAACACGAATACCGGCGGGTGTCTGATCGCCAATACTTTCCAAAAGCTCGTTAAGCGCACGGGGGCCTTATTGCGCCTTCCCCAGGCGCTTGCGAGAAACAATTCAGTTTTGTGGGAACGCTTCGATCCTTCGGTAGCAGAGCGTTAGCGACGCTGCCGAAGGAGGCGTCCGCCTCATTGATATCGCGCGGGAACGACATAGCGCCACTAACTGTCGGATACATAGGTACAGCCAGTTCCCGCAGCGAGTGAGTTCAGTTTCGCGGGAGTGTCATTCCGACCGAAGTGGAGGAATCTGCTTTTTCCGGTTACGTCACGCTCAAAAGCAGATTTCTCGACTCCGCTGGCGCTCCGCTCCTAAGAAAGCGCCCTGTTTCGGGATTTCCGGGTTGGGATACGAGGTTGTGCTATAACCGCACGAGTGTGAAGCCCAACCCTCAAATCCCGAAACACCGGGGTGGTTCCTTTCCGAAATAACCCCGATCCGTCGGGGTCGGTTGCTCGAAATGACGATTCCCGGATGACTGAACAGTTCTATCCCTCCAGGTACCTTACCTGGAGGGGAGAGACCCATCAACCATCAACCCGGCAAAGCTAGTTCCCGCATCCCGTCCACCAAAGGCAGGATTTCCATACCTCTTCGCAGCAGTCAAATACTGGAACTGCCGGCAGAAGACCGGACGAACTGGAGGTAACTGTTGCTATGCTGCGAACTATCTGGACCGCGGCCTGTGTTATGGTGGCGCTGGCCGCGCCCCCCGCGCGATCGTACCCTCAAAACTACCTTTCCGCCAAGCTCGGCGCAAACGTTTCAACCCAGGCAAAGCTGGTGGGCGATGACGACCCCAATCGCCTCCTCAGCGACGGACCGTTGAGCTGGGGTGGAATCGTGCTCGGAGGAGGCCAACACAAGGAGTTCCTGGTCGACCTGGGCCAGAGGCGGCTGATAGATCGGATCGATCTTGGCACTGACAATATGGGCGGCGGCCGCGACATCAGAGATTTGACAATCGATGTGTCGTCCGAAAGCCCCGAGGGACCGTTCACGACCGTCCTGCAGAGACAGAACCTCGGCCTCTTCCAGGTCCTGCGCCTGCCGATGGTCAGGGCAAGGTGGGTGCGCTTCGATCTCGGCGACGATGAACGGGACACAATGGTGCGGCCCCTGCGGATATACCTTGGCTACAAGCATCCGCGCTTGGCCCGTGTGACCAAACTGCTTCACGAGCGGCTGAAGCCCGCACTGCCGGGACTCGAGAAGTTCTATGCCGCGGCTGAGGCCAAGGACTGGCCGAAGGCCTGCTCGGAACTCCGCGCTTACTACGCCGCCAGGTTTCCTGAGGAATCCAAACCCAATCCGAAGGCCGACCTCAGCCGCGCCAAGGAGTACGACAGCGGAAAGCTCAACTTCGCCGGAATTCCGAGACAGGGAAGGGTCCCGATCGATTGGGCGTATCAGAAGAACACCGACTGGTACGAGCACAAGAACTTCCTGAACCGGGGCGCTATACTCGGTGTGCCGGTTGACGCCTATTGGATGACCGGCGATACCTACTGGGTCGATCGCTTCAGGTTGACGCTTTACGACTGGATCGACGCAAATCCCAAGCCGACCGTCATGAGCGGCGCCAACTATCCTACCTGGCGCACGCTCGACTCGGCCGCCAGGGCAAGTTGGCTGATGAGCCGCTTTGCCAAGGTCTGCAACGGAAAAGACATCGAGGACGAGCTTTGGGCTAACTATCTTTTCTCGATCTGGGAGCACTGCGATTACTTGAGGGGCGACGACTTTACCGGAGGTAACTGGCTTGCCACCAATACGGCAACCGTGATGTATATTGCGGTGGAGATGCCGGAATTCATCGATACGAAGCTGTGGCTGGAGTTCGGCAAGGACGGCTTCGAGCGCAACGTGATGCGAGACGTTCACCCGGACGGCAAAGAGATGGAGGACGCGCCCGGCTACGTCTGCATGGCCTATAATGGGATGCTGGGGACACTTCAGGCCCTGGAAAAGGCCGGGATACCGGTCTCGGACGAGATAAGGAGCCGGCTCAACAAGACTCAGGACTATCTGATCGCTGTAACGCAGCCGAACGGAAACACTCCGTGCATTGGCGACTGGGGTGGGGGACAGGCTTACGCGCTCAACAACTCCTGGCCCTACTTTAAGAGGGAAGACGCGCATTACGCCCTCACGAACGGCAAGGAGGGCACAAAGCCGGCTTTCACCTCGATCAACTTCCCTTACGGCGGCTGGAGCATTATGCGAAGCTCGTACGATGAGAAGCCATTTGAGAACGCCAGGCACCTGGTCTTCAAGTCCAGCCGCGGAGCGCACGGTCACGAGGACGCCCTACTGATCACCGCGTACGGTTACGGCAACGAGCTGCTGATAGACCCCGGCATACGGAGTTATGAGCACGAAGATTCGAAGCGTTACTCGCAGACTTCCTATCACAACACCCTCTGCATAGATGGGAAAAACCAGGGGCGTGGCGCGGGAAAGACGCTCAACTGGGTCTCGAACGCGGGAATTGACTACGTTTTCGGCTCTTTCGATTACAAGGGTCTGACGCATCGGAGGAGCGTGACGTTCGTCAAACCCGAATATTGGGTCGTTCACGACGACGCGATTGGCGCGGGCAACCACACATACGACCAGAACTGGCATTTCGGCGCCGCCGCTAAACCCATCGAGGACCCGTCTACAAAAGCGGTTCACACAAGTTTCAAGTCGGGTGGAAATCTGTTGATGGTTCCGGCGAACGTCGAAGGTCTGACCACGGCGACCAAGGAATTCTTCATTGCGACCCACCGAATGGGAGGCAAGAAGGACGACAGCCCTGCGAAAGGATGGAAGTACAGCCGCACGGGCGAAGCGCCGCAGGCATTCGACCTCGTCCTGTACCCATATCCGGGATCACGGACGCCCGGGGTGTCGGCGAAGGCCTTGCCCGTAGACGGCGCGGACGCCACTGAAGTCACGGCTTTGGAGGTCAGGAACGGCGAGAACACGGACTACATCATCACCTCTCGCGTCGGCCCCAGGACGATCTCCGTTCCCGCCGCGGGAGTAACGCTTGAAGGTGAGACCGCCGTGATTCGGATGAAGGGCGGAGATCCGGTTCGGATTTCCGGCGCCGGCGTCAAGAGCATCAGCGTCGGAGGTAGAATCGTATTCACAACCGACAATCCCACTTCAGATATGGACCAGTTGGTGACTGGGGCCGAGTGAGGCTGACACCGGCTAAGCGCCAGGAACCCCCTCTCCCTGGAAGGGAGAGGGTTGGGGTGAGGGTTGAACTGTTCGGGTAGCGTGCCAACCTCCCCGTCCCTGGAATGGGGTGGGGTCTTAGGAGGAGCTCAATGTCAATTCGTTTTCTGATCGTCATTGCCGTCTTTATCGCGCTGGCGCTGCGCTGCGCGCCGGCCCGCGCGTATCCCGAGAACTACGCCTCGGCTAAGCTCGGCGCCGGTGTGCTTACTCAGGCAAAGATATGGGGAGACAAGAATCCCAACGACATACTGAGCGACGGCCCGATATCCAAGGGCGAGTTCGCGTTCGCCGATGTGAACCAGCGGCACGTGTTCGTCATAGACCTGGGAACCAGGCGCGTCTTCGACCGCGTGGAATTCGGCTCGGACAACGAGGGCGGCCATCGGAGCCCGAAACAACTGACAATCGAGGTATCGAGCAAAGGGCCGGACGGTCCTTTCAAGACCGCGCTGGTGAAGAGTCCCATAGCCTGGTTTCAGGTCCTGCGCCTGCCCAGGCAAAACGCGCGTTGGATCAGGTTCGATCTGGGGGAAGGCCCCGCCGGGCCTGTAGTTAGCAGGATTCGAATATACAAGGGTTACGAGCATCCCAAATTGTCGGAGGTCACGAAACTGCTTCACGCTCGGATCAAGCCAGGGTTGCCGGGCCTTGAGAAGTTCTATGCGGCCGCGGACGCCGGCGATTGGAAGAACGCCTGCAAGGCCCTGAGAGCCTATTACGCGCAAAAGCAGCCGCCGGAGGGCCCTCCCAACCCCAAAGCGGACTTGAAGAGAGCGACGGACTATGCGGAGGGCAAACTGGACTACGCAGGCATCAGCCGGGTGGAAAAGGTTCCCATCGATTGGGCGTATCAGAAGAACACGGACTGGTACGAGCACAAGAACTTCCTCAACAGGGGATCCAGGCTTGGCGCTTCCGCTGACGCGTACTACAACACTGGAGACAAGAAATGGGCGAAGGAGTTTCAGACCGTCTTCTACGATTGGCTCGAAGCTAATCCAAAGCCCGAAGTAATGAGTAGGGCCGACTATCCGTGCTGGCGAACGCTTGACTCCGCCGCTCGCGCCGGCTGGTTGTACACGCGCTTCAAGGTTATAACCGCAAGCAAGGGCATCAGTGACGAGCTTTGGGCGAACTGGTTTTACTCGATCTGGGAGCATGCGGATTATCTGAAAAACGACACCTTCGATGGCGGCAACTGGCTGGCCACGGTGAGCGGGGCTGTAATGGCAATCGCCCTGGAATACCCCGAGTTCGCTGATCAGAAAACCTGGCTGGAGTTCGGCAAGCTCAGCTTTGAGACTAACGTAATGCGCGACGTTCACCCCGACGGCAAAGAAATGGAAGACGCGCCCGGGTACGTCAGTATGGCCTACAGGGGTATGCTCGGCACGCTCGAATCCCTGGACAAGGCCGGCATCGAGGTCAGCCCTGAATCCAAAGAACGGCTCAGCAGGACTCAGGATTTTCTCGCCGCGGTGACTCAGCCGAACGGACTTACACCCGCGATAGGTGACGATGGCGGCGGCGCCCCCTGGGCTCTGCCGGCGGCGTACGATTACTTCAAGAGAGACTACATTAAGTACGTCCTGTCACAGGGCAAGGAAGGCAATCCGCCGCCTTTCACGTCCATCAACTTCCCCGACGGCGGCTGGAGCATAATGCGCAGCTCGTACGATGAGAAGCCTTACGAGAACGCCAGGCATCTCGCGTTCAAATCGAGCAGCGCCAGCCACGGGCATTTGGACATGCTCAATATCACGGCCTACGGCTACGGCAGAGAGCTTGTCATCGACCCGGGTATTCGCAGTTATGAAGCGGCGGATGTTGAACGATACCTGCACACTGCCTATCACAACACGATTTGCGTCGACGGCAAGAGTCAGAGTAGGGGAGGAGGAAAGACCGAAAAGTGGATGTCTAACGAGAAGTTCGACGTTGTCATCGGCAGCCACGTCGGGTACAAAGGTCTGACTGTCCGCAGAACGGTTGTGTTCGTCAAGCCGGAATACTGGATCGTGCACGATGACGTGATCGGCGAAGGCGAGCACACGTACGACCAGAACTGGCATTTACCCGAGGACGCCGGACCGGTCGAGGACCCAGCCAAAAAGGCGGTCCACACGACTTTCCCGGACGGCGGCAATCTTCTGATGGTCCCGGCCGACCCGGAGACTTTGACTTCAGGACCCATTGATTTCATGATTGCGAAAAAGCGCATGGAGAGTGACGGCAACGTCCCGTCTAAGGGCTGGCGGTACCGCAAAACCGGCCCGGCCCCGCGGAGCTTCGACGTCGTGCTCTATCCATACTCCGGCGCTCAGGTCCCGCAAGTGTCCGTGGAGAGATATGACGTGGAAGGCGCGCGGCAACACGAAGCGACGTCGCTGGAGATCAAGATCGGAGATCGGATCGACACGTTCCTGTTCTCGCCTCCAGGCCCGCGGGACATGAAGGTCACCATGCCCGGCGGCAGGCTCCAGGAATGTACAAACAGCCAGTTTGGAGGGTTACTGGGCCGCTGAGGTTAATCAGGTCTCTATCCTTCGGTAGCAGAGTGCCAGCGACGCTGCCGAAGGAGGCGACGACCAACCGCAATGCCCGGTGTTTCTTAGGATACCGGGCGCACGGGCTCTGGAGGAAACAAACTGACACATGAGATTGCTTAAAGGCATATTTTCCAAGGTTGACAATCTGCTCACAGGCAGGCGGGCGGTGGACGATGAGCTGTTCGACGATCTGGAAGAGTTGCTGATCCAGGCGGACGTAAGCCTGCGCACTACCACAAAGCTCGTGGACGACCTGCGGCAGGACGCCAGACGAGAACGGCTCTCCGAAGTCGAGCAGATAAGGACACGCCTGCGGCAGAGAATGGAACAAATCCTGAATGGCGGCGTCTCGGAGCGGTTGAGTCTCAACCCGGAGTCGCCCTCGGTCTATCTCATCGTCGGGGTGAACGGCGTCGGCAAGACTACGACTATCGCAAAACTGGCGCATAGGTTCCGAAAGCAGGGGAACAAAGTGATCCTGGCGGCGGCGGACACGTTCCGGGCCGCGGCGATTGACCAGTTGGAGATTTGGGCCGAGCGGACCGGTGTTGACCTGGTGAAGCACAAGCCGGGAGCAGACCCCACCGCCGTCATATTCGATTCGATCCAGGCAGCCAAATCCCGCGGGGCGGATATCGTCATTGCCGACACGGCGGGACGGCTCCACACAAGGGTGAACCTGATGGAGGAACTCAAGAAGATGGGCCGCGTGATCGAGCGCGAACTGGGCCGGCCTCCTGACGAGGTCTTGCTGGTTCTGGACGCCACGACCGGACAGAACGCGGTCAGTCAGGCACGCGAGTTCCTGGCCGCGGTCAATGTGACCGGCATAGCCCTCGCCAAACTCGATGGGACCGCAAGAGGCGGTATCGTCGTGACGATCAAGGATGAGCTGGGCGTGCCGATCAAGCTGGTTGGCGTCGGCGAAGGAATGGATGACCTGGAAGATTTCGACGCCTGCGAATTTGTGGCCGCTCTGTTCGAGCCTGCTTCTCCGCCCTCCTCATAGCGCCGGTCCACTCCTCCCACTCCATCCCTCCGCACGCTCGTATGCTTGAGAATATGGGTAATATTACAATAGAATGCACGAGTGGCACGATGTTAAGGTTTCTCAAGAACAAAATAAGCGGCGCTTTGCGCATAGCGATCATATATGCGATCGTGTCAGCCGGCTGGATACTGCTGTCTGATCTTGGCATCTCGCAACTGGGCGGCGGACTGGAGCCTAAGACCTCCATAGTTAAGGGTTGGTTCTTTGTGGCCGTTACCGCCGTGCTGCTGTATCTGCTCATACGGCAGGATTCCGCCCGAACGGTGAAAGCCGAGTCCGAAACACGCCTACTGTTTGATAGCGTCAATGACGCAATCTATATGTTTCGCATTAACCGCGACGGCACACCGGGGCTTATCATCGACGCAAATGACGCCGCGATCGAACGACTCAGATACACGTGCGACGAACTGCGTCGAAAGACTCCCTGGGACATAATGACGCCGGAGGCCCTGTCTGCGATAAAGCCCGCGCTTGAGATGCGCAAGAGGACCGGCAGCGCGGTTTTCGAAAGCGTACACGTGACCAAAGATGGACGCCGGATTCCGGTCGAGATCAGCTCACGGATCACGCGTATCGGTGGCGCTGTCATCGGAGTCAACATAGCCCGGGACGTCACGGAGAGGAAACGGGCCGAGGAAGACCGCCGTCGGGAAACGCTGGCGCTGGAGCGGGACAAGCGGCGCTTCTACAAGGAGACGATACTCGCCGTAACGAGCGATAAGTTTGAGCTTGGCGACCCCGACGAGGCGGACCAATGGTTGGAGCGGGCCGAATTCCTCGACAAGGTTGTCACCGGCGAGGACTTTTCCCGCGTGAGAAGAGCAGTCGTTGCCTATTGCCGCGGCAAAGGCCTGCCCGAAGGTTCAGCGTCGGAGTTGGAGATTGCGGTTGGAGAGGCCCTCGGAAACGCTCTCAAACACGCCGGAGGAGGCGAAGCCCTGGCCGGCGTACGAGGAGACGTTGTCTGGGTAGGGGTGCGCGACCACGGCCGCGGGATAGACACATTTACCATACCTAAGGTCGCTCTAATGCCCGGGTTTACTACACAGGCTTCAATGGGCCTGGGGTATACGTTGATTCTGGAACTCTGTGATCACGTGAGGCTCGCCACCGGTCCCGAAGGGGCCACGGTTGTGATGGAGAAAAAGCTCAAGCCGTATTCGCAAGTCGAACAGCGCATAGCGCGCCACGAGGCGATCGAGTAACGGTTGGGCGTTTCCCCAATCACGCTCACGTTTGGGGAGATGCGCAAAGCCAGCGAAAACAGGGACTGACACTTTTTCGTAGACAACGTGCGGACTCTGCGATAGGCTCTCGGCGAAAAAGCTGTCTGTCCCGTTTTCGCGGTCGGGATAGTACCACCTGATCCTGAACTGTTACGCCTGCCTGCTTGCGCTCCAAACAGACTGGTCTATAATAGTATTGGGGCCGTACATAAAAATGGTGGAGCAGATGGGATTCGAACCCACGACCTCATCCGTGCGAGGGATGCGCTCTCCCAACTGAGCCACTGCCCCACTAATTTCCGATTATAGCATCCGTCCGCCGCGCAGTCAACTGAAGGTAAGAGTTCAGGAATGGTGAGTACCTGCCGGGCAACGTCATTCCGAGGAACGAGGAATCTGCTTTTTCCGGCCACTTTACAGAAGCAGATTTCTCGACTACGCTGGCGCTCCGCTCCTAAGAAAGCGCTCGGATTTGGACCGCGGGAACTTGTTGCCGCTTTGACCGGCTTGGGCAGTCCCGCGACCGCTGTCCCGGCGATTGAGCCGGTTAGAATGGGTGGCGACAAAGCGGCGATGAATCGCCGCAGTCCACATAGGCCGCTTTCTTTCCGAAATAACCCCGCCTGCGGGGTCGGTTGCTCGAAATGACATTCAGTGGCACGTACTTCCCATTCGTGAACTGTTACAACTGAAGGGTTCCGTTGCATGGCCTATAGATCTCGCATTGCCGCTTTACTCTGGTTACTCCTCAGCTTGCTGTGTCTGCCTGTCCGTGCGATTTGTCTGACCTCGGACGAGCAAAAGCTCCTCAGTTCTATTCGCGGCGCGCGTATCAAGGCGGTAGTCAGCGACCTCTGCTGCGATCGCTTCGCGGGCCGCAAGGCCGGCTCACCCGGTCAAGAGCTTGCGGCTAGTTACATTGCCGATAGGTTCGCTTCGCTGCGCCTGGACCGCGTCGCCGGAAGCTATGCGCAGAATCTGACGATGCGCATGACGCTGGTGAAGTCCACCGACGATATAGTCGCCAATCTACAATACCAGGATGGAGCCAAGCAGGTCCGCAGGTCCTTTGCGTACCCCGATTATTACGGCCGGGGCGGGATAGACCTCAAGGCCGAGACCATTTTCGTCGGCCGCGGTGGCGCCGATCCTGCATCCCGGCGGGATGACTATGGCGGTCTGAACGTGAAAGGCAAGGTCGTCGTATGGATGTCGGACGCAGCCCCGGATTCCGGCCAGGCAGAAGCGTCCGTCCTCTCCAGAGTGGTCAATGCCTACAAGCGCGGCGCGGCGGCGAGTCTGATCGTGGGTCTGCGGACTCAAATCCATCGGGAGTGCGGCGGATTTGGTCTGGCCGGTCCCATAGCCGACTTCCCCTGTCTTTCGCTCCGTCCCGAAACGGCGCGTGCGCTCTTTCCGGGAGCATGGGATGACCTTGTAAAGGAGAAAACGGGGCGTATTCGGAGCGGCAGGACGGTGAGGATAAACGTTCCGGCCATATACAACCCATCACAGCCTACTCGGAACGTGCTCTGCCGCCTGCCGGGCCGGGGGGACACCGACGAGCTTGTCCTCCTGGGCGCGCACTACGACCACCTGGGCGTATGCGATGCGGGCGGAATCTTCCGGGGCGCCGACGACAACGCGTCCGGGACCGCTGTCCTGATGGCCGTTGCCGAGGCCCTGACCACGTCCGGTCTGCAGCCTAAACGGAGCATCATATTCGCCGCCTGGACCGGTGAAGAAGCCGGCCTCATCGGCTCCACTTACTTCGCCAAGTCTCCGCCGTTTGCGATGCAGCGGCTAAAAGCCGCGCTGAACATGGATATGGTCGGCGTTGGAACCGAGGGGAGCTACATGACGGCAGGAAAGCTCGCATACCCCGAACAGTACCGAGTTCTCTCCGCGAGCGCCGACGACCTGCGTCTGACGCTGTCGCCGGACGAGGCTAAAGGTGTCAGTGATCATCTGGCGTTTGCGCGAAAAGGCATTCCCAGCCTGCTCGTCTACACGGCGGGAGAGCACCCCAACTACCACACTGTCAGAGACCGTCCGGAGACGGTCAACCCCGCGATATTGGAGAACACCGCGAAGCTGGTTGCCCTGACCATCTGGCGCCTCGCAAATCGCTGATCGTTGGCGCGCGGCGGCTCGCAGCCTGCGTGGCAACCAACAACGTAACAGTTCAGGAATGGTGAGTACCTGCCGGGCAACGTCATTCCGAGCAACCGACCACGCGGGCGTGGTTATCTCCAAAATGAAACGCATGGCCTATCCTGCGGGAACGGCCTTTTCTAGCTGAGGTTTTGGCATCGCTACCTGTAGTTCCCGCAACGCATCCGGCGTTTCATTAGGAG
>JAUSGG010000219.1 GCA_030649165.1 Armatimonadota bacterium | reverse complement strand
CTCCCGCATCTTGCGCCCCAGGTCGCCTTCCTGGGTGCGATGGGCTTCGTCCACCCTCACGATTATGTTGGAGCGCTCGTTCAAGCGGCCGCCGGCCTCGGCGAACTTGTGGATGGTGGTGATGAGCACCTTGCGCACGTCCTGCGCGAGCAGCGTCTCCAGTTCCTGGCGCGTGGCGACGCCGGCCATGTTGGGCACGTCGGCCGCGTTGAAGGTGGCGGTGATCTGCGTGTCGAGGTCGATGCGGTCCACCACGATTATCACCGTGGGGTTGCCCAGCTTCGGGTGCATCCGCAGCTTTTGGGCGGCGAAGACCATGAGCAGCGACTTGCCGCTGCCCTGGAAATGCCAGATGAGGCCCTTCTTCGGGTAGCCTTTCACCACACGGTCCACGATCTGGTTGGTGGTGAAGTACTGCTGATACCGGCAGATGAGCTTGATGCGCCGGTGCTTTTTGTCCGTGGCAAAGAGGGTGAAGTACTGCAGGATGTCCAACACCACGTCGGGCTTGAGCATGCTCGTGACCGTGGCTTTGACGTGATGAAACTGGCCCTCCTCCTGGTTCTCCTCGTCGCGCCAGGGGCCCCACATATCGATGGGCATGCGGATGGAACCGTAGCGGAACAGTCTTCCCTCGGTGGCGAAGGAGAAGACGTTCGGGACGAACATGGCCGGCGCCTGCCTCTCGTAGATCTCATTGATCTGGAAGGCGCCGTCGAACCAGGTCACCGCGCTGCGGGTGGGCGTCTTGGCTTCGCCGATGACTACCGGCAGGCCGTTGACGAGGAAGACCAGGTCGAACCGCTTCTCCACCGCGCCGGCCTGATAGGTCCACTGGTTGCAGACCGTCAACCGGTTGTTGGCGGGCTGGGTGAAGTCTGCCAGCCGCACGGGCACATGCTCGCCATGAGCGCCGAAGGGCATGGTCTTTTCGCCTCGCAGCCAGGCCATGAAGTTCTCGTTGGCCCGTACCAGCCCGTCAGCTTCAACGGAGAGGATGCAGGCGCGCAGGTTGTAGATCACCTCGTCGGCGCGGTCGGGTTGGGCCGCGATCTCGGGGTTGAGCCGGATGAGCGACTCACGTACCCAAGGCTCTACCATCACGTCGCCGCCCTGGCGCGGAAGCTGTGTGGCAGGCACGTATTCCCAGCGGTCCGGACGCAGCTCACTACCGAGGGACTCGCCATAGCCCGGCGAGACCTCGCGTACTCCGCGCTTCCGAGCAACGGCATCGAGGACCATCTGCTCGACGGTGTTGGATTCGGTGAAGCTCATTCGATCACCTCCGGTCGGAGACCGCAGCGGTTTCCGAAACCGCTGCGGTCTTACGCTTCATCATCGCCGACAAAGGCAGTGACAAGTGATTCGTCGGCGGGCGTCGCATGAACCTGGCGCAAGAGTTGTGGCCCGCCAAACCAGTCCAGGACGACGGGCCGGGCAAGCCGCGTCGGCTTATCGGATAGCAAGGCATGATACGACGAATACGGCCAGTCTCGGAAGTCTTTCACGAGACCGTGTTTTTGAGGATTGTGATGGATGTAGTGAATCACTGCCAAGAGATATCGTTCGGAGTTAATCGGAAGCCGGCCAAAGCGGCTCTGAAACAGGCTGCCCGTGCGCGCGTAGGCTTTGTTGATGGCTTTGGCGTAGGCGTTCAGCCAGTTGTTGAAGGCACGGCTCACGGCGCGATGGCTTGGTGGCTCCAGACCGTTGCTTTGCTCTAGACCACAGCTTGCCTCTAGACCGCTGCGGTTTCCGAAACCGCAGCGGTCTCCTGAGTCTGTCCTGATCCGGACCAAGAGATGGAAATGGTTGCGTAACAGGCAGTAGGCAAACGTCTCGGCAACCGGAGCAACGTGCATGGCGTAGAGGTCCAGGAAGTGGGCGTAGTTGCGGTCTTCGATAAAGATATTGGTACGGTTCACGCCGCGACTATAAACATGGTAGTAGAGCCCCGGTTCAAGGGGAAGCGAGCTTTGCATTATGCTCCTAGACCGCTGCGGTTTCGAAAACCGCAGCGGTCTGAAGGTCCGCGCCGCTTTTCCACCGCCCTCTGGGTGATCCCCAACATGCGCGCAATCCCCCGGGCGGCCAGCTCGGGATTGGCTCTCAGCAGCGCCAGGATTTTCTCCGAACTTTTCTCCGAACCGACCTCGATTCTATCCGGAACTACAGGCTCTTTCCTGAAAACCTTAGCGGTGAACAGGCAGCCGTCCCGATCGTCGGTGAAGTCGATCTCGCACCGGTACTTCAGCGCCCGCTTTAACTCTCGTTGGTTGCGCGCCTTCCAGACCGCTGCGGTTTCCAAAACCGCAGCGGTCTCGGCAAATCCCGGCAGGGAACCGGCGTCCTCCACTCCCAGGTAGACCGTGCCGCCCTCCGAATTGGCAAACGCAGCCATCTCCCCAGCCAGCGAGCCGCCATTCGTGACATCACGTTTGAACTGGCGGCGGCTGTCCTCGCCCAGGGCAACTTGGGACTGCAGTTCCTCCAGCGTCATGCGGGCGGCTCCGTGCGATCGCGCCTGGCGACGGCGTCATAATGCATCTGTTTGACGGTGTTGGATTCAGTGAAGGTCATTTCGATCAATCCGCCGGCGCCCGGCTAAATGAAAACTTTGATGTCGTCCAAATGAAATCTTCGGTATCGTCCAAATGAAAGGCAGGGGAACCGTCACGTCTGCCCGGCTCAACCCCGGCAGGGAACCGTCGTCCGCCACTCCCAGGTAGACCGTGCCGCCCTCTGAATTGGCAAACGACGCCATCTCCCCAGCCAGCGAGCCGCCATTCGTGACATCACGTTTGAACTGGCGGCGGCTGTCCTCGCCGAGGGCGATTTGGGACTGCAATTCTGTTGGCGTCATTTGTGGCTCCGTTTTAGACCGACTCGGTTTCCGAAACCGAGTCGGTCTCGTCATCATCCCCAATAAACGCGCTGATAAGTGATTCATCGGTTGGAGACGCATGTGACTGCCGCAGCGCCCGCGGCCCACCAAACCAGTCCACGACGGCGGCTCGTTCAAGCCGGGTAGGTTTATCGGACAACAAGGCATGATATGACGAATAGGGCCAGTCCCGAAAGTCATTCACGAAACCATGTTTCTGAGGGTTGTGATGGATGTACTGAATGACGGCTGCAAGATAACGGTCGGACGTGACCGGTAGGCGGCCAAAATGGTGTTGGAACAAACTGCCCGTGCGCCCGTAGGCCCTGTTGATGGCCTTGGCGTAGGAGTTCAGCCAGTTGTTGAAGGCGTGGCTCACGGCACGATGGTCTAACGCTTCGAGACCGACTCGGTTTTCAAAACCGAGTCGGTCTGGGTCTGTAGCGCGCTGGGTTCTGATCCGCACCAGCATATGGAAGTGACTCCGTAGCAGGCAGTAGGCAAATGTGTCGGCCACCGGGGAAATGTATTTGGCGTAGAGTTCCATAAAGTAGGCGTAGTTGCGGTCTTCGACAAAGACGTTGGTTCGGTTGACCCCGCGATTATAGACGTGATAGTAGTGGCCCGGTTCAAGGGGAACTACGGTTTGCATCGTCTAGACCCAGCCGATAGACCGACTCGGTCTCCGAGACCGAGTCGGTCTGGATACCGACGCCTGGCGACGGCTTCAAGAATCATCTGCTCGACGGTGTTGGATCCGGTGAAGCTCATGGTTGACGTCCAAGAATGCATTCAAGCAAGGCATGCTTTAGAACGTTCGCCGAACAACAGACAGAGTTCGCTGAATCAGTTGCCTCGCGGAGGACATGTATCTTGTTCAAGACGAACTCCTGGATCTTGAGTGCAGGCGTCGGAATGAGACAAGTGCCCAGAGTGCGCCGGTTGATCTTCTTCATGCTCCCACTCGTGCCCGCCGCAGAGCGCATCATGTGAAGTCTTCCTCGGCGGGACTGGAGAACTGCCTCCAAGAATCGCTTGGAAACCCATGTCTCATCTACAGGAAGCCGCATCATGGTGTCAGGGAACGAAACGTCGTTTCTATCTTCGTTGAAGATGCCGACCAGACCGACAAGGTCTTGGGTGTTTGAACGCGAAATCAGGAAATCCCCCGGCCCAAGGCGGCAATCCAGCATAGCCTTCGTCGGTGGAATCGGCTTCAATTTCCCACGGAGGTAACCGCTTCTGGATAGTGCTGCAAGCGATAGAACATAGTGCCCCGTTTCGGTTGGGCTTGGCGGTGCTGAGCTCCCGCTTTCGGGACTTCCCAAGAGGATGTTTTCGAGACGTTCACAATGCCCGTCAAACAGCCGGTTGAGGTCCTCCTCCAGTTCCGCCGTCAGTAGCCCTCGTGCGTCTGCTGCCACCTTGATCTTTTGTTGCTCCTCTTCATCCACGGCCCACAGGATTTCCGCGATCCGCCGCTGCTGGTCGAGCGGCGGGAGGTCGAATTCCTCCAGCTTGAGCGTCGTCCAGTTGATGGTTGGGGAGAGCGAGCCGACCGAAATCTCCACGGCCCGGTTCATGAACGTGTCGCTCATCATCAGGAACGGCAGGAACCTGGGCAGCACCACGTCTGGCTTCGCCCGAACAACCATCGCATGCGCCGAACAAATGCCGTCCATCTCAGCCACGACCAGCTTACGCTGGTAGGCGCGACGTCGTCCGAAGATGGTATCGCCTTTGCGGAAGCGAAGCTTGGTGCCGATGACATCGCTGCCCTTGCCCCAGCGCCGGATGTGCAGACTTCCGGGGTCCAAGTCATCCAGTCCCACGTAGATTTCATCCGACGCATCCGCCGGCTCAACTCGTTCGTTGATGCTGTCGGCGAACGCCCCAAATGGCAGGCGCTGCCAGCCGCCACGGTTGAACCATGCGGGCATAGTCTTGACGATTTGCCCTGCGGCGAGGAATTCGATGGTCGCTAGTTTCTTTCCGAACACGCCGTTCAACCCGTCGCGTACCGCTGAGGCGGAGCCTAGCCACGCAGACAACGATTCCGCAACGGAGCCGCCGTTGGTCTCCGTCGCGGGGTCAGTCGTGGCGACGTACATGGGGATGTTGAGACTTCCGTCCAACTTGCGGATCTCTTCCAGCGTCGCTACGCGAACGAACCCAGGTTCAGCTTTGAATGACTTGTAGGCGGCAACAATGCGCTCGATGTGGTCCTCGGTGAGGAAGCTCTGGGCGCGTTCGCGAGTCACTTCATTGACGGCGTTGATGAAGAGAATCCGGCCTGTGCGCTCCTTTGGCTTGGCTGTGCGGCAGATGACGACGCAGGCTTCCATCGGCGAGTTGTAGAAGAGGTTCGGCCCGAGGCCGACGACGCACTCGATGAGGTCGGCCTCGATCAACTTGCGCCGCATTTCCGCCTCCTCCTGGCGGAAAAGGACGCCGTGTGGGAAGAGGATGGCGCAGCGGCCGGTGCCGGGCTTGAGACTGCAGAGGATGTGTTGCCAGAAGGCGTAGTCGGCGCGACCCTGCGGCGGCGTCCCGTAGAGGTTGCGTCCCCAGGGATCGGAGGAGAAGGCGTCCCGGTCCCATTGCTTGATGGAATAGGGTGGATTGGCCAGCACGACGTCGAACTGCATGAGGCGGTCGCCCTGGACGAGCTTGGGCTCGGAGAGGGTGTCGCCGCGGACGATCTGGAAGTCCTCGATGCCGTGGAGGAAGCAGTTCATGCGGGCGATGGAGGAGGTCATCAGGTTCCGCTCCTGCCCGTAGAGGCGGACGTTGCGCCACTCCTGGCCCTGACGCCGGAGGTGGGCGATGCAGGACAGGAGCATGCCGCCGGAGCCGCAGGTGGGGTCGTAGATGGACTCGCCCGGCTGAGGCTCGAGCATCTCGGTCATGAGGTGCACGACGGTGCGGTTGGTGTAGAACTCGGCGGCGGTGTGGCCGGAGTCGTCGGCGAATTTCTTGATCAGGTACTCGTAGCCCTGGCCGAGCTCGTCCTCAGGCAGGTTGGCGAGGGTGAGTTCGAGCGAGCTGAAGTGCTCGACGAGGTCGCGCAGCATGGCGTCGGAGAGGCGGTCCTTGTTGGTCCACTGGGCGTCGCCGAAGATGCCGTAAAGCTTGTGGGGATTGGCGGTCTCGATGGCGCGCGTGGCCGACTGGAGGGCCTGGCCGACGTTCCGGGCCGCCTGCCGGGCCTCGCGCCAGTGGGCCTCGGGCGGGACCTAGAAGCGGTGGTTCTCCGGGAACGCTGCGAAGTCAGCATCCCCGCCGGATTCCTTGAGCGCAGTCTGGGTCTCCTCGGCGAAGACGTCGCAAAGGCGCTTGTAGAACAACAGCGGGAAGATGAACTGCTTGTAGTCGCCCGCGTCGATGGTGCCCCGCAGGAGCGTGGCGGCTCCCCAGAGGTAGGATTCGAGCTGGGATTGGGTGATACGGTTAGACAATCTCGGTGTCCAAGTCGGTGGTGAGAGGTTGGTGGGCCGTCCTGATAAGGGGAATGAAGGACTGCCCACCCAATTTCAATTCCTTGTTCCAGATCTCTATAGGGAACAATGAACTGCTGTGGTCTTTGACCAACGCGGCCCAGTGGTCTGAGTTGGCTAGAGGCGTCTGAGGTTTCGTTCCGCTTGTGCGCATTTCCTCGGCTCGGAGAAACCCGAGATAGACCAAGATCACCGATATTCCCAACTCAGTCAGTTTCCAGCACCAGGCAAATCTGTTGGACATCTGGTAGTTCCGGTCGCGGGACAACGTCCACGACGCGCCAGTTGCGCTGGAGAGCGCCATGCTCGCATCTTTGATGCAATTCCCTATCTGCGAATGATTGCGGTGGCTGTTGTCACCGTCCGCCTCCGTAGACTTGCCTGCCATCGCCATTATCAATTCCATGTCATGCGCTTTGGCTTCGACCAGAAGAAGGCCCTTTCTGCCTCCGATCGTGCAAGTGCTCGCAATGTCCCAATTCGGAGTATTTGCATACGCGGGCACGGCCAGCCACCAATTCAACAGATCATCGCGCACCCCCTTATCCGGGATCAGACGATCAGCGGTGTCGAGCCTTGCTTCCGTAACATCAGTGAACCCATCCGGCATCCACTGGTCCGTCGCCTCAACACGCCCCCAGGGCTCAATCAGGGAGGTCAGCCTTCCTGACACTTCTTCCCTCGGCCCATGGGTCAAAAGGTGGCAGCGCGGTTTGCTTCCACGACGCTCGTTCGGCTGGAGATGTGACAACAACTGGCTAGGAGTGTTTTCCATCATATCAGCAACCCTTCCCTCTTCAAGATGGTGATGAGCCTCTCCTCCGCCGTAAACGCGGCCGCCGCGCTCTCCCGCAACCGATTCATCGCTTCTTCAACCGAGAGTACTTCCCCCTCGTTCTTGGGTTCGACGTAGCGGGGTATATTGAGATTGTGGTCGTTGGCGGCGATCTCGTCCAGCGTGACCACGCGCGCGATGCCTTCCACGTCCCTGTAATCGCGATACCATCCGTAGATGCGCTCGACGTGTTCGGGGAGGAGCTCGTTCTGCGCCCGGCCCGTTTTGAACTCTCGGGAGGCGTCGAGGATGAGCACCTTCTTCTTCCGGTCCCGCTCCTTATGCTGGCGGAAGACGAGGATGCAGGCGGCCAACCCGGTCCCGTAGAACAGGTTCGGTCCGAGGCCGATCACGGCCTCCAACAGGTCCATCTGGAGGATTTTGTGTCGAATCTGGCCTTCCCTGTTCATGCGGAAGAGAGCGCCGTGCGGTAAGACCACGGCCATGCGCCCCGTAGCGGGAGCCATGGACTTGATCATGTGCTGCACCCAGGCATAGTCGCCGCTCTTGGACGGGGGCATCCCGGCGAAGTTCCGGCCGTAGGGGTCGCTGGTCCAGACCTCCTCGCCCCACTTCTCCAACGAGAAGGGCGGATTGGCGATGACGCAGTCGAAGGTGGCGAGGCTGTCCCCGGAGAAGAACGCCGGTTGTCGAAGGGTGTCGCCACGCACCACCTGAAAGTCCGAGGCGCCGTGCAGGAAGAGGTTCATGCGGGCAATGGAGGAGGTGGTGAGGTTCTTCTCCTGCGCGTAGAGCCTGCCCCAGAGGGTGCGGTCGTCGCCGTGGTTCTCACGGACATGATGAACGGCCTCCAGCAACATGCCTCCGGTGCCGCAGGCGGGGTCGTAGATGGACTCGCCTTCCCTGGGATCGAGAATGTTGACCATCAGGCGCACAACCGAGCGGGGAGTGTAGAAC
>JAUSGG010000207.1 GCA_030649165.1 Armatimonadota bacterium | reverse complement strand
CGACCTTTGAGTCTACGTAATATGAAGAATATAAGGATAGTGGAGACTTCGACATCGTTTTTCACCTCTCAGGTGATTACTACTTCGACATCTCCACGCTCGTCTCTTGCTCAAAAAAGAAAACTTAATCGAGGATTCAGGGAGTTCGCTCTTCCTTGCATCCCCGCCAACGAGAAAAGACCCCCTCTCCCTTGAGGGAGAGGGAGTATTCCCCCCTCCTCTTAGGAGGGGGTTAGGGGGAGGTTCCGGAATATGCGACGATATTTAGGAAATGCTGCACTAAGCAGTGGAGGGCTGGTGTCAAAGGAGTCGGAGGAGGAGAGTCGCCCGATGGCGAATGAACTATCGGAGGAGAGGAGGCCGCGCTTGCAGAACCACGCTGAGTTCATCGCCGAATCCGCAAAGATGTACAGGGATACGCTGGTCCATGACGTGGTTCCCTTCTGGCAGAAGTACGCCGTGGATCCCGAGAGCGGAGCGATCAACAACTGCATCGACGATGAGGGACGGCTTCAGTCACGCGACAGGTACATCTGGTCGCAAGGCCGCGCGCTCTGGACCTTTTCCGCCCTTTGCAACCGCATCGAACCGAAGTCCGAATGGCTGAGCGTGGCAAACGGGCTTTATCAGTATCTCGGCGCGAACGGAAGAGACGCGCGCGGCCGCTGGATGTACCGCCTCGACGCCGACGGCAGCGTATTGGACCGCGACATTAGCATCTATGTGGATGGCTTCGTCATGAACGGCTTTGGGGAGTATTATCTCGCCACCGGAGACACCACCGCCGCCGCCCTGGCAAGTGAGACTTTTGAGAATATCCGCGCGAGGCTGAAAGCGCCGGGAAGCTACGGCGTGGCTCCGTACTCCCTGGGTGAAAACAACAAGACCCTCGGGGTCCCAATGGTGTTCTCTTTCTTCTTCTATAACCTGGGGAAGGCCTTGGGCAGGCCGGACGTGTGCGAAGCGGGATACGCCTGCGCAAAAGAGGTATTGCGCGACTTCTACGATCCCGAAAAGGACGCGCTGCTCGAACTCGTTACGGTCGATGACGCCTCCGTCCGTACGCGAGAGAGCGGGTATTGCGTTCCCGGCCACGCCATCGAAGCCTGCTGGTTCCTGTTGTCGATCTTCGAGAAGACTGGGGAGGCTGAGCTGATCGAACGCTGCTGCCGTTTGATAACGCGCCACATAGAGCTTGGGTGGGACGAGGAATACGGAGGGATTCGTCTGGCGGTCGATCTAGCCGGTGAAGACCCTCCTCGTGACCTCGACATCAAACCGTGGTGGGTCCAGGTGGAGGCGCTGGTCGCGACAGCCTATGCCTATCTCCATACGAGAGACAAATCTTTTCTCGATTGGCACGAACGGATTCGGAAGTACGCTTACTCCCGCTATCCGACTCCCGCGGGCGAGTGGACTCAATGGCTGGACAGGTACGGACGCAAGACCGAGAGCGTCGCCTTGCCGGTGAAAGACCCGTTTCATCTGCCGCGGGGGCTGATGTATTTGCTGGAGTTGTTTGAGAAGAGGATGGTGGAGGCGTAACGTTTTCGTTTCGGAAAAGGGGGTCCCCGAAACAACGTCCACATATTGGTCGTCCGAGGCGCGGTGGGCCGTTTTCTCCTGATTTTGCGGTTTTCCGCGTGATACTGCCTCGAAACAGCTTCATTTCCGCACGGTTCAGCGTAGCAGTCGCAGTCAAATCGCACCGAAACCCGTGTACAAAGGTGTAAAAACGAGCCGAAAATGCGCGAAACCGCCGCAAAAGCGAGAGAAACTGGTTGAGAATTGAGGGGGCTGGTTGACCAGCCCAGACCGGTTAGTGGCTGTCTCCTTCGGCAGCGTCGCCGGCGCTCTGCTGCCGAAGGATTCGGAAGCCGCGGTCGTCAACCCTCAACTCTCGACAGAAAAATGCCCGCTTGGCGCGTGCCAAGCGGGCACAAAAATCACACCTTTCCTCCTCCTGCCGAGTCGGTTGGCGGTCCCGGCTCAGTCGGCTGCCTCTTGAGCCGGCTCTGCTACTTCGGCAGAGAGCCGGCTTCGAAGTTCACCAGCCCCAAGAGCGTTGCGCGGCGCATAGCCTGAACTCTATTGGTGACCTGCAGCTTCTCGTATATTCTGGCGAGATGAAAATCTACCGTTCTCTTGCTGCAGAATAGGGCTGTTGCAACTTCTCTGCTGGACTTGCCCTCAAGAACCAGGCTCAGGACTTCAATCTCACGCTTGGTGAGATTGATGAGGCATCCATCGGGGGCACCGAATCTTTCCTCGTCTGCCACCTCTTTCCTCCTTTCGACGCCTGACGGTCAGGGCCTGCGCGTCGCTAACTGCGAATTGACCGGCCAGACACCGCTGTGCAGCGTGAACGGAGAGACACTCATCCAAAGGCGTTTCGGTGGATGAGCCGCGGAATCGCTCAGATAGGCCAGCATGAACGATCGAGGATAAGCGTGCCGCTGTGGGCGCTGCGACAGCATCGGTACTACTGAAGTGAGATTACTGTGGTTCGCATACCTCTTCGAAAAAACTTCTTCCCTGTGTTACCGTGGTCGGCTTCAGCCGACTCACACCGGCTAGGTTCTCCACCGAATCCCTGTGAAGAACAGGATTGTCACGTTGCGGCCCGTTTGCCGCGCAGAGCATCCTAGCTACCTATTGAAATATACCAATGTAATGGCCATTTGTCAAGGCCAAATTTTCGGAGTCGAAGGAGTCGGAAGGGAGTGGAGAGAGTGAGGGTTGCGAGAGTCCGACAAGAGCGCCAAAAGCATCGCGCAGGATTTTGGTCCCACGGCGTCTAAGTTACTGCCAGGTCGCTTCAGGTTTTCGCCTTACATGGAGGCATTGGACACGTGAGGATTCCCAGAGGGCCGCTAAAAAGTACGCTGGTACTGCTCGTTGTGGCGGGCGCGCTGGCGGTTGGGCTGCTGGCGATACAGGGACGCCTGATACCCCGGAAACCGGCGCGCGACACCATAGCGTTTATATCCACCCGCGCCGGTCATCCGGACCTTTGGATAATGGGAACGGACGGTTCTTCGCCGCGCGCGATTACAAAAGACACCCGTCCGGACGCCGCGCCCTCGTGGTCGCGCGACGCAACCAGGATCGTCTTTACCTCGGCCCACTCCGGGACTATGCAGATTTTCATGGTAGACGCGATCGGGAAGCGCAAGCCCCAGCAGTTGACCATCGGGACCGGCGTGAAACTGCAGCCGGTTTTCAGTCCGGACGGAAGCCGGATAGCGTATCTCTCGCAGGGGCGTGTGTACGTGATCGGCGCGGACGGCGCCCACATAGAGCCGGTTCTGCCGTCCGAAGCGGTCGGGCTGGAGAATGCGGGAATTCAGGGACCATTCCTCGAAGCCGATTGGTCGGCTGACGGCAGATCACTGGGAGTAGTTCAGAAATCCGAGGGTTTGCAGATTCCTCAGGTCCTGGAGGACTTGACAGGGCAGCCGCGGATCGTTACGGACTTGCAGGGACGGCCTCTGACGGGGCAGCGGGCGAGTATCAAATGGGCCCCTGCCGGCCGCCGATTGGCAGTTTCCACAGTGGCCGGGAACAAGGGGGCGCTCGTCGTTCTGGACTACGATGAGGAGTCGGTGACGCTCGCCGTTACCGATACGGCCACGGGTCGCGCCGCGTGGTCGCCTTCCGGTTCACAGATCGCTTTCGAGGTCCTGAAATACCGAGAAGGTCATGGCTATTCGATAGTCGGGCTTGGCGTAGCTGACCTGGAGGAGGAAACGCATCGCGTGATCGCATCGGGTGAGATTCTCAATCCTTCTTGGTGTTCCGACGGCGAACTCATCATCTTCACGAGGACGCAAGAGGACGGCACGCGGGCGGTCTGGTCGATCAGACCCGATGGCAGCGGCGCGAGGAATCTCATGCGCGATCGGGGAGACAACTACGACGCGGCGGTGGCCCCCGCGGTCCGGGAGTGACGGATGCTGCAGCACGAAGTGTTTCTCAAAGACCAGCTCATTCCCTACATCGGCAACAAGCGGAAGCTGCTGCCGCTTATCCACGCCGCCATCCGATCGACCGGCCAGGCCGAAGGGGTGTTCCTCGACCTTTTCTCAGGGAGCAGTGTCGTTTCACGTCTCGCCAAAGCGATGGGTTACGCGGTCACGGCGAACGATTGGGAGCCATATACGGCGTGTATCAACAGGACCTACATCTGTAACCACCAACCGCCGCCTTTCGTCATGCTGGGTGGACTGGAGAGCGCAATTCAACGGCTGAACGCGCTGGACGCGGTCGAGGGATATATCGCCGGGCGCTACTGCCCCGCGGATGACGAAAACCTGGACCACGACTCCGAGAGGCTGTTCTACACGCAGGCGAACGGACGGCGGATCGACGCCATCCGCGAGCAGATCGCCGGCTGGAGGTCGGATGGAACCATCGATGAAGACGAGGAGGCGGTCCTGCTCGCCCCGCTTGTATTTCAGGCGGCCTATTGCAGCAATACGTCAGGCGTGTTCAAGGGCTTTCACCGCGGCTGGGGCGGCGCCACCGGGACGGCCCTGTACCGCATAAGAAGCACATTGACTCTCAGGCCGCCGAGGTTTCTGGACAACGGCAGGCGGAACGCTTGTCTGCAGGCGGATGCGAACGAGGTCGCTGAGTCGACTCCGTGTGACATAGCCTATGTAGATCCGCCGTACAATCAGCATCAGTACGGCTCGAACTACCACATGTTGAACACTGTCGCGCTGTGGGACAAGCCCCCGCTGGAGGCGCGGTTCGGCAACGGCAGCGGCGATAAGGCGGGAATTCGCAAGGACTGGCGCACCGAACGTAGAAGTCGTTACTGCTACGGGGAAAGCGCCGGGGTGGCGCTGGCCGAGCTTGTCTCCAGAATTCGCGCGCGGCATATTCTGGTCAGCTACAGCACGGATGGTATTATTCCCGTGCGGCATGTTCTGGAGATTCTATCGGAGCGCGGTAAGCTAGACGTCTTCACTCACAGGTATAAGCGATATAGAGTGAGCAGCCAGAGGCCGTCTGCTCGTCCGTATACGGTAGAGTTCGTGCTTGCGGCCGATACGACTTCGGCGGCGGGAACGCGTGACGCGGAGGCAATCGAGCGGAGGATAGTCAGTCAGGCTGAGGAAAGCCGACAGCTCGTGTTGATCTCCACAAATGGAAAGGAGTAGTGTCAAATGCAAAGGATTGTCGTAGTGTTGACGCTCGCGCTGCTGCTTGCGCTGTGCGTCTCCCAGGTTCAGGCCGACCGCCTGATCCTGATTCCCACAGGCAGCGTTCTGGACAGCGGCGCGATCAAGGCGGAGGCCGCGTTCGGGGCCAGTGACGGGGACAGCATATTCGTCCCTAAGAACTCCGAACAGATCAACTGGGTGAGCGTTGGCATCAGCCGGTTTGAGGTGGACGCTCGAAGGCTGGTCGCCAACGGTTTTGACAAGATCACGGTTGGCGTCGAAGCCGGCGTTCTGCCGGAGACGCTGGTAACCCCTGGCGTCGGAATTGGAATCCGCGACGTGACCGACGAACTGGAGCGCAGCTATTACCTCGCTGTCACCAAGATGTTGCCGCTGTCGGATAAGGTCCCGCTTCCGATTCACGACATCAAGTTGCACGGCGGCTTCGGGATAAACGGCGAGCTCGGCGGGTTCTTCGTCGGCGGGCAAATCGGCCTTCCGATGAACCTCGTGGCTTACGCGGAATACGACAGCGAGAACTTCAACGCCGCGCTCAAGTGGATCCCCATTCCCAAGATCGGCCTCAAGGTCTACACGCTCGACAGTGAGTTTTTCTACGGGGCGGACATCAAGCTGGCGTTTTGAAGCGGAGTCGAAACAGTCAAAAGCATCGGACGAGTCGGACGGGCTGGCCCCGTCCGACATCCGCCAACAACCGGGAACCGCTATCAATTGCCTTCAGTTCCTGCTTCCAGCGCCGATAATCTGTATCGGGAGTATGCAGGAAGTTATGGGAACAGCTATTCAAACCTCAGGACTGACGAAAGTCTATGCCCTGCCCGGACGGCGGGGCTCTCACGCGGTAGTTGACGGCCTCACGCTGGAAGTCCCCGAGGGGCAGGTTTTCGCTTTTCTAGGCCCCAATGGCGCGGGTAAGACAACTACGATCAAGATGCTCCTCGGCTTCATCCGTCCTACGCGGGGAAGCGCGGAGCTTTTCGGGCGAGATGTCTCACAGCCGGAAGCCCGGCAGCAGGTTGGATATCTGCCCGAGCAGCCGTATTTCCACAAGTTTCTCTCGCCGCGCGAGGCGCTCTCGCTGCACGCCGCGCTGCTTGGACTGGGACGGCGAGAACGAAAGCAACAGATCGACAATGCGCTTGCAGCCGTTGGACTGCTGGAGCGCCAACAGGTTCGGATATCGAAGCTATCCAAAGGGTTGATGCAGAGGGTCGGTATCGGCCAGGCGCTGCTGGGGGACCCGCGGCTGCTGATTCTCGACGAGCCGACATCGGGTCTCGACCCGATAGGGCGGCGCGAGATGAAGAGCCTGATCACCTCGTTGAAAGCCGCTGGCCGGACGATCTTCCTCAGCTCTCACCTGCTGTCGGAGGTGGAGGCTGTTTGCGACCAGGTCGCCATACTCAGCAGAGGCGTTCTGGTCTGCAGCGGATCGCCTGATGAGATAAAACGGTCAGGGGACAATTTGACTGTCCGATGCGCCGGGATTTCGAATGCCGCTCTTGAGGAACTCTCGTCGATAGGAATCGAGGTCGGCGCGGAATCCGCGGAAGATGAAGGAGGGCGTCGGGAACGGACACTGCTGCGCGTGGCGTCCGGCCAGGTGTTCAACGCGCTGCGAGTTCTTGAGGCGCACGACGCGCAGCTCTTGTCGGTCACCCCGGAGCAGGAGACGCTGGAAGACGCATTCATGCGGCTTGCCGCGTGATGGAGTAGAAAAAATGCCTTTGCGAAGAGTTCCGAACATGTCATTCCGAGGAACGAGGAATCTGCTTTTTTCCGGAGGTATGCCTTTACGAAGGGTTTTCATACTGGCGAAGTTGAACCTGCTGGAGAACGCCCGGAAACAGGTGTTCCACGTGCTGATGCTGGCGACCGTCGTCGTGATATTCAGCTCGACGCTGCTGTCATTCTTTACTCTGGGAGTCCAGGTGAAGATACTGAAGGACCTTTGCCTTGCGAGCATTCTGTTCAGCGCGGGGATGATCTCGATCGCTTTGTCCTGCGGGGCGATACCGTCGGACGTGGAAGGGAAAACGGTATACCCGATTCTGGCGCGCCCGCTCAAGCGATGGGAATACGTCTTGGGGAAGTACCTTGGAGCGCTTGCGACCACTGCCGCGAGCGTGGCAATCATGTCGCTTGCGTTTGGGCTGCTGCTCTATCACTACCAGCATAGGGTAGATAGCTTTATGTTCACGGCGGTGGCGTTCGTGCTACTGGAGGCGGCGACGCTCGCCGGGATTACAATACTGTTGTCCACGTTCACAACTCCCGTTCCGGCGGCTGTCGTTTCGTTTCTGATCTTCGTTCTGGGAACCGTGAAGATAGGTTACCTGGGGACTCTGCTGCACGCGGCGCCCGGCGGCGTTGTTAGAGTTATCGGCGGAATGTTATACCACATCCTGCCGAATCTCGAGTGCTTCAACTTCAAAGATGCGCTGGTGCACGGCGTGCCGACGCCTACTCCGTACCTGTTCCTGGTTGCCGGCTACGGCCTTCTTTACGCCTCGTTCACAGTCGGCCTGGCATGTGTCATCTTCGCAAGGCGGGAGCTGTAAGTGATGCGAAGATCAATCGCGCCGGCGGTCTTGTTGATCCTTGCCTGCAACTCAATTGCGTTTGCGCACGAGCACGGCCTGGAGTACCAATGGACTTGTCCTGACCGCAGGCAAGAGACGCTGTTCCAGACTTACGTCATGCTCGGCGCGGTTGCCGCTTTCGCCGTATTCAAGGGCATAATGGCCATCGTCAGGCGGAGGATGACTGCGTGAGGAAGGTCTTCCGGTACTACCGATTGGCGCCGCTGATGGTCGTATTCCTGGCAATATGCGCGCTGGAGCCGGTTGTTGACGCCAGTTACGCGGCGTCGGGGCTGTCGCGAGCGACGCAGGGCGAATCCGCTGCCTACGCGCTCGCCGGGGAGTTCCGCTCCGTCATAGCGAATTTCCTCTGGATCAAGGTGGAGAGATACCACCACGAGTTCATTCAGACCAACGCCGACTGGCGGGCGAATAAGGACATGCTTCCGCTCATCAAGATGATCACCGACCTCGATCCTCACTTCACCGAAGCGTACTTGTGCGGCTCGTGGATGCTGAGTATGGGGCTGGACCGCCCGGACGAGGGGATCGCATTTGCCAAAGAGGGCGTGCGCAACAACCCGGACAATATGGCCGTCAACGAGATCGTCGGCACGATTTACGCCCGCAAGCTGAAACAGCCGTCAAAGGCGCTGCCTTATCTGCGGCGCGCGCTTCAGCTTTCCGCCGATGACTGGGACCGACGCCGGATGCGCAGGCTGATCCGCACCGTGCGGAGGATGCAGGGAGATCTAACCACAGATCAACACAGATGAACGCAAATGGAATGCGCGCTGTGGTGTTAACATTTTAGTCATCCAAGGCTCTGTCGGCGTTTTTCTTCCCGTCTTGCGTTTTTCGTGCGTAAACCGCCTCGAAACAGCTCCGTTTTCGCACGATTCTGTGCTGTAATCGGACTGAAACCACACCGAAACCGATGTACAAAGCTGTGAAAACGCGCCGAAAACGCGCGGAACAGCGCTGAAACTAACCAAAACCGCACGGAAATCGCGGTTGATGGTTGGTGGTTGTCGGATTCCCGATAGATCGGGACAGGTCGGAAATCGCCGCCCAGGGGAGAGTCATTCTTCGATCAGCGCGTAGACAGGCAGCTTGATCTCGGATTGCCGGGGATCGTCCGTGTGGACTACAACTTCGGACTTAATATAGCCCGTCGGGGCGTTGCGCTGAAGAACCGCGACAAGCTCGTATTCCTTGCCGGCGACTTTGGGAACGGCCCATACCTTCAGGAAGTCGAATGGCGAGTCGATCCGTTCGATCTTGAGCGGGCGTTCGGAGACGGTTGATAGAGCGAGCTTCCTATGGCCGGAGCTTCCCTTCTTGAGCAGACCGAAGAACAGCGTGTCGGGGAAGACATCGATATCGCCCTTGATGGTTGCCGTGACTGAGACAGTCACTTTGGGGTCTTTCGGGTGGTTCGTGTATATTGTGACGTTGCCCTTGAGCTCGCCGAGGGGAGCTTCGTCGGTGCGCAGGTCCAGTTTGACTACGTGGCCGGTCTTGTCCTCGCGCGCGGTGACCCCGGCGGTCAGGAAGGGTATGTCGCAGGATGCCTTCTCTATCTCAAACGGGCGCGCTTCGGACCGCGGAAGGAATACTTCTTTGCTGACGTTCTGGCCGCGTCTGACTTCGCCGAACGTTATGCTTCGCGGCGAGTATGCGAGACGCGATGGCCAGACCGCGCCGGATACCTGGAGTTGCACTGTGGGTGTGATAGGATCATTGGAATGGATGTAAACAGTCTGGCCCTGAGCGCCGCGCCGGCCTGTGGTATCCAGGGCCACTTTGATCTCTGCCTTGCCTCCCGGCGGGATTCTGTCCAGGGACGAGGTTGCCGCGGTACAGCCGCAGGTCGAATCGAGCTTCGATATCACCAATTCCTCGACGCCGACATTGCTGCACAGGAAGGTATGCTCCAGCCGAGTTCCTTCCTCGGCGGTTCCGAAATCCCACGTGTAGCTGTCAGCCCGGAGGTCCGGGCCTTTGGCTTCCGGCTTGGGAAAGAGGTTCTTGTCTTTGGCGATCAATAGGGCGAAGCCGGAGTAGGTCTTCTGGAAGTCCGAGACGGATACAACCTTTGGCTGTGCTGGGGGGTCTGTGAGCTTGAGGCTTCCCGCGCCATCGGCCTCGACGACGACGAAATGGTTCCGCCACAAGTGCGCTATTGCAGGCGTTCTGAGGCCTGCGAGTTCATCTGCACCGATCTTCATGCCGACTGCTTCGAGCCTTTTGGCTTTGGCTGCGTTGGAAACGCCTGTCAAGGTGGAGCCTCGCTTGTCCGTACCCGACAGGGTGACGATCTCCTCAATACTGCATTCCACTTTAAGCTTGTCACAGATGACGAGCAGACAGTTCGGTCCGCACAGGCGATCATTACTGCTGCATCCGGCGCAATCAGGGTATCCATCGCGGGGAAGCCACATTAACGACAAACTGAGCAGCAATATTATGACATAAGGTGGAATCTTCATGTTTCTCCTCAAGGAATCGTTGGCTGAGAAAGCCATATGCGCATGTAGGACCAGACGACAGATGCTCCGGCAGTTGGGGGTTTCCCGCGGTGGTCCGAAAGACGTCCTCCGGAAAACCCCCGGCGAATCGTTCCTCAAGGAACGGTATATGTTGCGTCCAGCGTGCTATCGTAAACTTCCGTACCGGAAGGAAGCGTCAGCTTCAATTCATCCGCGCTAATCGGGATGTTGTACTGAAATTCGGAATAGGTGGCAATCATCTCTGTCGTCTTGCTTCCGTCTTCCTTGTACACTGTAACAGTATGCTTAAGCGGACCCCAGACATCCTCGCCGTGCTGCCGCATCTCATTGGTCACTACTTGTTTTGAAAGAACACTGCCAGTGTCGGTTGTGGTGGCAGTCGTCTCATACTTTGCGACGGTGAAGCCCTTTTGGGTATTGACCCACGTCTTGCACGTCGTCGCGGAAGCCCCAACCGCCTTGGTCGAGGTCAGCACGAAGCACTCGTCTCCATTGAAGGTCTCTCGGCCTTCGACCGTAAAGGAGATATTACTTAGATCCTGATTCCCGACACTCAGAGGATTCAGGAACAGGCTAAAATCGCTGTGAGCCAAACCGCCCGTCAATCCTTCATAGATTCTGACAGGTGGGTCAAAGCCTTTGCCCTTCATCCATTCTGTCAGTTTCGCTCCATCAAAGGAGGCATCGTATTTCAAGTCTGATCCCTTGGTGCCTTCGGCGGACAACCTGAACTTTTTGTGATCGGCTACCGCAGTTATCGTCTTTTCAACGCTGCTCTCCTTGCCGTCCGCCGTGAGGGACCATGTCGAAACCATGACCGTACCTTTGAATGTTGTGATCGATTGCGACCTTGCCAATGTTCCTGCCTTGACGAGTTCAACTAAGTCTGCATCATCAGAGGCTGCAGCATAGGACACCTGCAGCGCCGCCAGGACTGTAACAATTAGGACAACCGATCCCATCCTGCCAACTATACTTTGTATCATTCTCATCCTCCTTGTTCAAAACGATGCATTCTGTCGGTTAGGGGGGGTTCTGGCATTTCGTATATACTCCCCCATAACCGCAACTGTCTTGCTGAGTATAGCACTTAAATATCTGAAACATGGGGTCCCAAAAACAGCGGCATATCAGCTTGGGACCACAATAGTCTACCCCCTGGTCGTAGCCATGTCCACCGTCAGGCTGAGACACGCGTACGACATTCTGGTAATACTCAGAACAAGGACAGTTTTGTGGGTTCTGGGTGCATGTGGGCTGCTGGTCTTGGCACATAAGGTTAATTGCAGCCCCCCTCGGGCAGATAAAGCTCTCGCAGATGGCTGTACAGCCACCCATTACGGCATTTGCATTGTGTGTCGACAGAAGCGCACTTGCCGACGCTGACACGCATGCCAAAATAACGTACGCCAACATCGGGAACAGAATTCTGTATCGCATATTCCTTTACCCCTTTCAACTCAAGCGTTTGCATAGGCAGGGCATTGTCGAGCCTGCGGAGATGCCTAATCTATGTCAGCAGGCACAACACCTCCTTTCTTGTATCCATCCCCGGTAACACCACTGATACATCACGTCGATACATTGGGATATTGTTTACCCTTGTGTTCGACCGTAAATCACTCAAGATCAGCCGTGCCTTCTAGCTGCCCCCACAGATGGAGCAGCCCTCGCGCCTTTCGCGCCCATGAGCTATCCGGAGCCTGATCAAGGATTTTCTGCATGCAACCGCGGCCTTCTTCAGTATAACCGAGCCGCGCATAACAATCCCCGAGCCAGTAGAGACCTCTGTAGTAATTGTCTCTGGGGACCCCCTTAACCTCTAGCTCTTGACTGAATGCCTGCGCAGCTTCCGCCCACTTTCCAACGTGGTGATATAGCTCGCCCATAAGATCGTGACGAGATGCCTTCTCCGTTGGGGTAGTTGCCTGAACCCGCCGTACCCTCTGTATTGCCTCCTCAATCCGTCCCGAGTTCGCCAATATCCTGGCGGCCGCCTCCAGAGCCCCGTTTGTGTAATTCCGAGCAGTTGGCAGCTTGGCATAAACGGTGACCAAGTTGTCAAATACGGACAGAGCACCCTCCCTATCTCCCAACCGCACGAGGCAACAGCCACGTATGAACGCAGCCTCGGGGGCTAGATCGTGCGTCGGATATTTCTCAAGAAACTCAGCGGATAGTTCGGTCGCTTCCTTGATGTTGCTTTCAAAGTAGTATGCAACCTCAAGCGGCGCAAAATCGGCCTTCCCTCCGTAGCCTGCTTTCTTCATGCCCTCGACGTACTTCTTCGCGGTTTCCCGCCAACCGGCGTCGCCACTGCGGCGCTGAACAAGCAGGATATCGTGGTACATGTGCGGATAGCCTCTTAGCGTGGCTTCCTCTTTCAGCGCATCCTTCACTATTGCGCCCACGCCAGCCATATCCCCCTTCGCCAGCAGGCTGTCCGCCATAAGGAATCGCGCCTGCAGGCAGGTGTTTTTGTGCTGCGGGTAGTTGTCCAGCAGACTCTGGAACTCCTGTATAGCCTCGTCGTGCTTTTGTTGGGCCGTCAATATTTGACCCCGCTTGAGCAGCGCGCCCGCCGCGTAAGTGTCATCCGGATCCGGCTTGATTCCGGCAAATGCCTTCAGCGCCTCATCTAGACGTCCGTCGGCCTTCATTTCACACGGTATCCTGTAATGCGCGGTGCGACACTGAGTCTTGACAAGCGGATCTGTGTTGTAGCGCTGCAGCAGCTTCCTGCACTCAGCCTCGGCCTTTCGGTAATTGCCTGCTTCTTCAAAAATCTCGGCCCTGCTCAGCATCCCGTCGGCGCAGGATTGTGGGCGAGACGGGTACCCGTCCGCTATCCTCTTGAATGAAGCGAGGGCCTCGTTCAGCTTTCCGGCGGCCCGATACGTGCGGCCCATTTTGCCCAGGGCGGCGATGCAGAGGTCGGTCTGGTCCTTGAAGCCGGCTACGACCGCTTCGTAGGCGGCAGCGGCGTCAGTGCACATCTTCTTGTTCTGGAATATCTCGCCTATGTGAAGCTGGGCTTCGGCGGCCTGGGGGTGACAACCCGAATAATACGCGGTTATGCTCCGGTAGGCTTGCTCGGCCTTCTCCTTGTCGGCGCAGGTGTTGGCGGCGGTGAGTTCGGCCTGGGCCTTTTCGCACGGCGTGGGCTCGGCGGCGAAGAGGGAAATGGTTGAGGAAGCGAGGATAAGCGCCACGATGGCAAGCGCTGCGCAAGACCCCACCCCACCCCTCCCCCGAAGGGAGAGGGAGCAGCGTTGGGCAATTGCAGCGCAGAACCCCACCCCAGCCCTCCCCCGAAGGGAGAGGGAGCAGCGTTGGGCCGTACGTGCATTTGCTGATGGAAAACTGTGAAGAGCCGGCTTTTGGTGTTCGCTCTGTATAGTCATTTGGTGTGCCGGATCACCTAAGTTTTGAACTACGGTGTTGCGAACTACTGTTATCCGAGGGGACAAGCTCAATTATATCAACCGCTTGCTTGCTTGTCAATAGG
>JAUSGG010000201.1 GCA_030649165.1 Armatimonadota bacterium | reverse complement strand
GTTCTCGTCTGTAACAGTTCAGGAATAGGAATTACGTGGCGCTGAATGTCATTTCGAGCGGAGCGCCGGCGTAGTCGAGAAATCTGCTTCTGTAAAGTGGCCGGAAAAAGCAGATTCCTCGTTCCTCGGAATGACGTTGCCCGGCAGGTACTCACCATTCCTGAACTGTTACTTTCGCCTGCCTGTCTCAACCGTGCGCCGTATGGTATAATATCAGCGGAGGTGTTCCTGATGTCCCTGATAATAAGAGCGCATTTCGACGGCAAAACAATTGTCCCCGACGCGCAGGTCGATCTGCCGCCCGACCAGCCGATGGAGGTAGAAGTGCGCCTGCTGCCGTCCGCTGGGGACGCCGCGAAACCTTCCAAGGCCGAAGGGTTCGACATTACCTCTATGCCGTTCTTCGGAATGTGGGCCGCCCGCGAGGATATGGCCGACAGCGTCGAATGGGTCCGTGAGGAGCGCGACAAGTGGAACAGCCGACTCTCCGGCGCGGACTGATCGATACCTCGGCTCGTGGTATAATAACATCGGAGGTGATTAGCCATGTCGACGGTCATCCGAATGCATTTCGATGGCAAGGTGTTCGTCCCCGAACAACCGGTTGATGTGCCGATCAACGAGTCGTTTGACTTCGAGATCAGGCGGACGCCCGAGGAGTTCAAGTGGGATCCCCGGAAGGCCAAGGCAGCTATAAAGCGCATTGCATCGCGCGCGGTGCATGGGCTAAACATACCTGATGAAGCCCTACGGCGTGAAAACATGTATGAGGATCGCGCTTGATGTACCTCATGGATACGAATGTCCTGCTTCGATGGAGCGACGCCGACAACCCGCGTCATAGCGAGTGCGTCGGCGCGGTCAACCGGCTCATCGAAAAGGGATTTCAGGTGTGCGTTTGCGCGCAGATACTCATTGAATACTGGGTTACCGCTACGCGACCACGTGAGGTTAACGGCTTTGGCATCAGCGTTTCCACGGCGGAACAAAACCTGTCCGAGACTTGCCGCGTTTTCCCCTGCCTGTCCGAGCCCCCTGATATGGCGATCAGATGGCGCAGGCTCGTGGTGGGCCACAACGTGATAGGGAAGCAGGCCCACGACGCCCGAATAGCCGCCGTTATGATCGCTCATGACGTTGAGCATCTTCTTACAATCAATCCCGGCGACTTCACCCGTTACCAAGACATCACTCCTCTGACTCCTTCCGATGTGCTCGCACGTTAAGCCTCAATACCCCAGCTTCATAATGAAACACAGCGCGTAGTATGGTGGGCGATTCTCATGGGGCTGGTCGCCGCCTGCTGAAAGCGTCATGATACCGCTGCCGCTCGATAGTGCACCCCACCGGCCCGAGCCAGCTACTTGCCCATCCGTCCCGCCGTAGTCGTTCTGAGCGGCAGCTTGTTCTTGGTGTACGTGAGATGGCATCTGCCCCACCGTCAGCGTTACCTCTTTCAAGCCTCCTTCGTCTCCAACGGCGTACTCCGAACCCGCTCCAACGATGAACTTGTCGCGAAGATTGGGCGTCCCATTTGTCCCGTCACACAATGCCCAGCCCTGAGGAATCTGATTGGCCGCACCTGACCATATGATGATTCCGCCCACGGGAATGCCGTTTCCCGCCACCTGGGCATAGGGCACACTCGCAATCTGCTGCCTTGGCGTCATCTCCGGGTCGCTCCCCACCTTGACCCCAAAGAACCTGTTGGGACTGTCGAAGATGTTGGCAGGCAGGTTGTTCACGCTGCCCAACAGCACACTGAACAGCCCGCCCTTTACCTGAACCGCGTTGTTCGTCTCCGACCACAGCGGCAGGACAGGCGGGTTGCCGACGGTCGGCGCGTCGTAGATGGCGAACTGGACTGTGTAAGCCCCATCCGGCACGGGCGCGCCGGACGGCTGCATGAGCTTGCCCTGGTAGTTGATGATGGGCGGGACGGCCGCCAGTGCCGAAACGGTGAGCGCAAGTAGAATCGCGACTACGAGCAAGATTGTCAGTTTCATTGTCTTATCTCCTGTTTCAGTGTTAATAGGATTAGTCTGTCGGAAGACCCCTCCCCAGCCCTCCCCTGAAAGGAGAGGGGGCTGTTGCTGCCGGAAGACTCCTCCCCAACCCTCCCCTGAAAGGAGAGGGCCTGCTGCTGTCGGCAGACCCCTCCCCAACCCTCCCCTGAAAGGAGAGGGAGCGAGATGCGGAAACCGCGGAGTTGCGTTCGGCGACTGCCAGCCTGATCCCACGGAATCCGCTCCTTCCGCACTCTCCGCGTTTCAAAGACGCAAACGTGCCTGTCAAGCTTTGTGTTACTGCCTGATAGTTCAGGGTAAACAGTGTGACGATGTGAATGGCTGAGGTTGGAATTCGACCTGGTAGAATTACCAGTTTTTTGGGGGGAATTGGGGGATGAGGACTGGGGACTGAGGACTGAGGACTGAGGACTGAGGGCTGAGGGCTGAGGGCTGAGGACTGAGGACTGAGGACTGAGGACTGAGGACTGAGGACTGAGGACTGAGGGCTGAGGACTGAGGACTGAGGACTGAGGACTGGGGACTGAGGACTGAGGACTGAGGGCTGAGGACTGAGGGCTGAGGGCTGAGGGCTGAGGGCTGAGGGCAGAGGGCTGAGGGCTGAGTGACCTCCCCCTAACCCCCTCCTGAGAGGAGGGGGGATTTGCGGCGACCTCCCCCTAACCCCCTCCCAAAGGGAGGGGGGATTTGGTTGGTCTCTATCCGGAGCGGCGGGCGGCGACGAGGGTTCGGGCAAAGAAGCCGCCGGTGAGGTTGTCTACCGCCACTCCGCCTCGGCGAGAGGAGGAGTGGATGAAGTATCCGTTACCCATGTAGATACCGGCGTGGTCGACCTGGCCGCCTTTGCAGGCGAAGTAGAGCCTGTCGCCCGGCTGGAGGTCGTCCCAGGTTACGGCGTAACCGACGTTCACCTGGTCCCTCGACACACGCGGCAGGCTGATGCCGCACTCGCCGTACACGGTCTTCACGAAGCCGGAGCAGTCGATGCCTCCCCAGGAGTTGCCGCCCCATACATAAGGGACGCCCGTGTACTTCATCGCCGATTGGACTACCTGCTGGCCGAGCGGCCCGCCGGAGTTGGTCTTTCTTGTGGCTATCAGGTCATAGTCGAGCAGCTTAACCGAGCTCTTGCGAACCCAGCCCGTGCTCATGTCGATCATCAGGACGCCGTACCATTGGCCCTGCTCGCCGACAATACCGAGGGGCGTTCCCTGCGCGCAGGTGGCGAGGACCCTGGAAGAGCTGCGGCTGCGATAGATGCTTATTCTCGGGGCTGTGACGACGCCGACCCGGCCGATGGTTGAGGCGCTGTCGGGCTTGCGGTTGACGGGCCCGGAACGGGATGTCAGATCAGACCGGGGAGTTTCCACGGCCTGTCGTGTGGGCTGAGACTGGGTTGAACCGCCGAGTTGAGGCTCATCAAGCGTCAGTGTGATCGACTGGGTGGCGGCAAGAGCCTGGCTGGACGGAACAACAAACAATAACGCCAATACAGGGGCGAGGTACTTCATCAGTGACAATCGAACCTCCCAATCCATAGAAGAGGGTCGCCGCCGTCGGGGCGTCGCGACCCTCTATCTCATTATTGGACGGCAAGTCGCTCGGCCTTACCCGGTAAAACTACCGCTTCGAGAACTGGAACCCGCGTCGGGCCCTCTTGCGGCCGTATTTTTTCCGCTCTTTGACGCGGGGGTCACGGGTCAAGAATCCCTGTCTGCGAAGCGTAGGGCGCATGTCGTCGCCCACTCCGAGCAAGGCTTTGGATATGCCGTGCCGTATGGCGCCGGCCTGGCCGGCAATGCCTCCGCCGAGGGTCTGCGCAATCACGTCGAACTGGCCGCTGACGTTGACAGCCTCGAAGGGCTGCATAACGAGCGTCTCCAGTGTCCGGCGGCCCAGGTATTCGCTCATCGACCTGCCGTTGATGGTGACGGTCCCGGTTCCGGGGACGAGCCATACCTTGGCTGTGGCGTCTTTTCTGTGGCCCGTTCCGTAATATTTGACTTTATCTTCCAAGCGGGTGTTCCTCCTAAAAGAACCAATACTGTTCACTTAGCCCAATCCCCCCTCACCCCAACCCTCTCCCGCCCAGGGGGAGAGGGGGCAAAGGCTCGGCGGGCAGCCTAAGTCAGCATCATTGCTCCTACACTGTCGATTCCTCGGGCTTTTGCGCCTCGTGAGGATGCTCGGCTCCACGGTAGACGCGAAGCTTCTTCAACATTTGGGCCCCCAGCTTGTTGTGGGGGAGCATACCCTTGACGGTCCTCATGATCGCCTTCTCGGGCGTGAGGGCCAACTCCTTGCCGCGGGAGACTGACTTTATTCCACCCGGGTACCCCGAGTGGTGGTATATCAGCTCTTTGCCCTTTGTCCCTGTCAGCACAGCCTTTTCCGCATTGATGATTATGACGTGATCGCCGGTATCCACGTGCGGCGTGAAGATGGGCTTGTTCTTACCTCGCAGGATCTTGGCGACCTCGACGGCCAAGCGGCCCACGGGGCGGTTGACGGCGTCAAGGACGTACCACTTGCGCACTATGTCTTGTTCTCTTGCAGAATAAGTCCTCATTTGGTTCCTCTCCGTGCGGCGGGAATTACTCTCACCCGAGTCCAGAGTTTCGAGTCAAGAGATCGGAATCACCCTCACCCTAACCCTCTCCCGTCAAGGGAGAGGGGATTACGTCCCTTCTGTCCGAGACACTGGGCGAACACGAGGTTCGCCCCTACGCCATCGATTTGGTTTGGCGAACACGAGGTTCGCCCCTACCATGGTTTCGATTCAATACACTACCTCGATAAGGCACAGGCCGCGGGCGGGGGCCGTTTTGCCGGCACCGCTCCGGTCCCTGCCTTCGAGTATGGTTTTCATGTCATCCGGCGACCGCCGGCCCTGGCCGATCTCGACGAGGGTCCCGACTATCCCACGCGCCATGCTGTGCAGAAAGCCATTTGCTTTCAGCACAACCGATATTATATCGCAATGGCGGCTGATTTCCAGCGCCGAAAGCTCCCGGACCGTGCTCTTTTCGTCACGCTGACTGAGCGAGAACGCCGCAAAATCGTGCGTTCCCAGCAAATACTCCGCCGCTTTTCGCACGGCCCTGAGGTTCAATTTGTCCGGCACGTGCCAGACGAACCTTCCGAACAGCGCCGACGGCTGTTCCGTATTCAGAATCCGGTATTCGTATATGCGCTGCCGGGCGGAATACCGGGCGTGAAACTCGGGCCCGACTTCCTCCGCTTGAACCAGCACGATATCGCGCGACAACACCGAGTTCAGCGCAACACAGACCCGGTCGGTCGGAATCGCACACACGGTCTTAAAGCTGATAACCTGCCCGGCGGCGTGCACTCCCGCGTCGGTCCTCCCGGCGCCGGTCACGCGAACGGGCTCTTTCATTATCTCCGCCAGAGCCCGCTCCAATTCGCCCTGGACTGTTCTGCGCCTCGGCTGTCTCTGAAAGCCGGAATAATCCGTTCCGTCGTATTCGACGACAGCCTTGATGTTGCGCATGGCGGCGGGAATCAGTCCTCGGCCACAAGCTCCAGCTTCACCATCGGAGCGGCATCGCCTCTCCTGAACCCGATTTTTGTAATTCTGGTGTAGCCGCCGGGACGGTCGGCGAATTTCGGAGCTATGACGTCGAAGAGCCTCTTTACAAGGTCTTCATCGTTCAGCGACTTCCGGGCCAACCGACGAGCGTGCAGGTCATTGGCTTTAGCGGTCGTTATGATCTTCTCGGCGATGCCTCTGACCTCCTTCGCCCTCGTCTCGGTTGTCTCTATCTTATCGTTCAGCAGAAGCGCGCGCACAAGACCTTTCAGCAAAGCCAGCCTCTGGTCTGTCGGTAAATCGAGCTTTCTGCCTGCAACTCTGTGTCGCATGCCTTTGACCTGCCTCCATAAAACAGGGTTCCAAGGTTCCAGGGTTTCAGGGTTCTAAGGGAAAGCCCCCTTAAACCTCATGACCCTTACAAACCTCATAAACCTCATTCTTCTACTTTTGCATCTTCCTCCGACTCTGCGTCGGCGGTTTCCGGCTGTTCCTGTTCCTGTTCCTCTTCTTCTTCGTCTTCCTCTTCCTCAGCGGAGAGGTCGACTGCTACGGCGCCCTCGGCGCCTTTTCTCAGGCTGAGACCGAGCTGCGCCAGCTTCTCCCTGACCTCGCCCAGAGATTTCTTGCCGAAGTTCCTGACGTTCATCAGGTCGGCTTCCGTCAACTGCACCAGCTCGCCGATCGTCAGCACGTCGGCTTTCTTAAGACAGTTATAGGTGCGGACGGAGAAGTCCAGTTCCTCGATCCTGGCATCGGGGGCGCGGGTCTTGAAGCCCTGCTCCTCGTCCAGGTCCTCCATCGCGCCTCTAGGCCGCCTGGTAAAGTCGAAGAAGAGTCTGAGATACTTATCGAGAATCTTGGCGGCCTCGCTCACGGCGTCGCTGGGGCGAATAGTGCCGTTGGTCGTCACCTCGAGGATCAGCCGGTCGTAGTCGGTCTTGTGTCCGACACGAGTAGGCTCCACCACGAAGTTCACCTTGCGGACCGGCGTAAAGATGGCGCCAACAGGAATCACCCCAATACTCTGCTTCACGCGCTCCTGTCTTTCGGGAAGCACGTAGCCGCGGCCCTGCTCCACCGTCATCTCCATGCTCAGCCGGGCGCTTTCGTCATTCAGGGTAGCAATATGAGTTTCGGGATTTACGACCTCCATGTCGCTCGGGACCTGAATATCCGAGGCGGTCACATCACCGGGCCCGTGAACGTCTATTCTGATCACCTTGGGATCCGGAGAAGCGGAGCCGTTGCCCAGCATCTTGACGTTAACCTCTCTCAGATTGAGTATGAGCTGAGTCGTGTCCTCTTTCACGCCCGGGATAGTGGAGAACTCGTGTAGGACTCCATCGATCTTGATGGACGTGACGGCCGCGCCGGGAACGGATGACAACAGCACCCGCCTCAGCGCATTGCCGAGAGTCGCGCCGAACCCGCGCTCTTGAGGCTCGATAACGAACTTACCGTACACATCCGTTTCTTCAATTATCTCTATGCTTGGCGTGACCATATCCATAGGGTTATCGGCCTCCGTTTATCTTGAGTAGAATTCCACTATCAACTGTTCCCGAACGTCGGTATCGATGTCGTCGCGGATCGGGAGAGTTTCAATTGTAGCCTTGAACGCATTGGCGTCTATTTTGAGCCATCCTGGGACGGCCCTGGCTCCGGCGCTTTCCGGCGCCGAGACGAGCTGCGGAATCTTGCGGCTCTTCTCGATTACCTCGACGGTATTGCCGGGTCGCACTAGGAATGATGGGATATCGACTCGCCGCCCGTTGACCATGAAGTGGCCGTGGTTGACGAACTGGCGCGCCTGGCTGCGGGAGGTGGCGAATCCCGCTCGATAGACTACGTTATCCAGCCGGATTTCGAGCAGGCGCAAGAGGTTCTCGCCCGTTACGCCCCGCTGCCGCTCCGCCTCCTCTACATAGTTGCGGAACTGCCGCTCGCGCACGCCATAGATCCTTCGCGTTTTCTGCTTTTCGCGCAACTGCTCACCGTAGCTGCTCAGCTTGCTTGGCCGGGCAGTGGGCCCGTGCTGGCCGGGCTGATAGTCGCGCCGCTCGACCCCGCACTTGCGCGAATAGCACCTATCGCCTTTCAGATAAAGTTTCTCACCCTCCCGCCTGCATAGCCTGCATACGGGGGATCCACGCATTGCCATAGTTACGTTATCTCCTGTTAATTACACTCGCCTTCTCTTGGGCGGCCGGCAACCATTGTGCGGAATAGGCGTAACGTCCTTGATCATGCTGACTTCCAGACCGACGGCCTGGAGAGACCGTATCGCCGTCTCTCTTCCTGATCCCGGCCCCTTTACGTAAACGTCAACCCGCCTTAGTCCGTGCTCCATTGCCCTTCTGGCCGCGGCTTCGGCGGCCATTTGCGCGGCAAACGGCGTGCCTTTCTTGGTGCCCTTGAACCCAACAGCGCCGGAACTCGACCAGGAAATCAGATCTCCGCCAACGTCCGTAATAGAGATGACTGTGTTATTGAATGTGCTCTGAACATGAGCTATACCTTGCGCGATGTTCTTTTTCTCTTTACTCTTGGATTTTCCGCCTGTCGATTTTCTAACCAATTACGCGCCTCCTATTTGCTTTTCTTCCTTCTTATGCCGACGGTGCGCTTAGGACCCTTCCTGGTTCGCGCGTTTGTGCTGGTCCTCTGTCCGCGCACAGGCAGGCCGCGGCGATGGCGAAGGCCCCGGTAGGACCCTATCTCCATCAACCGGCGGATGTTGAGCGACAGTTGGCGTCGCAGGTCACCTTCCACCCGGTATTCGCGCTCGATCACTTCTCTGAGACGGCTGACTTCGCCCTCCGTCATGTCGCGAACCCGGGTATCGGTACTGACACCGGCCTCTTCCAGTATTTTTCTGCTGCTCGGTACCCCTATGCCGAAGATATAGGTGAGCGCAATCTCTATCCTTTTGTCTCTTGGGAGGTCAACTCCCGCAATTCTCGCCAAGCTCCTACCTCCGATCTGCCGCCGCCGCCAAAGTTACAGCACGGGACGGGTTCGTCACGCCGCCCTCCAACTTGGAGGGATAGTAAGGTGTCTTATGATCCGTCACTCTCACCCTCACCCTAACCCTCTCCCTCAAGGGAGAGGGGATTGCACTCCTTCTCCCCCTGGGGGGAGAAGGCTGGGATGAGGGGGAGACGCTTCGCGATCACATCACCCCGCAGCCAACCATCGTCTACCCCTGCCTCTGCTTATGCTTCGGGTTTGAGCAGATTACTCGTACCACGCGTTCGCGTTTGATGATCTTACACTTATCGCACATTTTCTTTACTGATGCTCTAACCTTCAAGACTTTTCCCTCTTGCGCTCTCCGGCACACCGGAGCTATAGCGCGCGAGCATCGAAACTCGCGCCCCAGATCGGCCGCGACCCTGCGCGCCCGATCATTTGTACCGGTATAGTATCCGTCCGCGGGACAGATCGTAAGGCGACAGTTCCACCAGGACCCGGTCACCGGGAAGAATTTTGATAAAGTGCATTCTGATCTTCCCCGAGACGTGAGCCAGTACCCTATGGCCATTGGGAAGCTCCACTCTGAACTGAGCGTTCGGCAGAGTCTCAACGACGACGCCTTCTACCTCGATGGCTTTTTCCTTAGCCATTAGCTGAGATGCCTCCCCTGTCGGGCCCGACGGTCAGGATATCCGGCCCCCGCGCCGTGATCGCGACAGTGTGTTCGAAATGAGCCGACAGGCTCCCGTCCTTCGTTACGATTGTCCAATGGTCATCCAGCGTCCGGGTCGAGTATCCTCCGATGTTTACCATCGGCTCGATCGCCAGGGTCATCCCCTCCCGGAGTCTGGGACCGTGACCGTGCTTGCCGAAATTGGGCACCTGAGGGTCTTCGTGCATTGACCTCCCGATGCCGTGCCCGACAAGGTCCCTAACTACAGAGTAGCCATGTCTTTCGGCGTACTCCTGGATTGCGGCCCCTATGTCGCCGACTCGCCGCCCCGGTCTTGCCTGTTCGATTCCCTTGTAAAGCGCCTCACGCGTGACGCGGAGCAGGCGGCCGGCCTCTTCCGAAATCTCTCCGACCGGCACGGTAACCGCGGCGTCACCATGATAGCCCTCGACTATCGCGCCAAGGTCGATACCGACAATATCTCCTGTATCGAGCGGCAGCGGCCCCGGTATGCCGTGCACCACCACCTGGTTCACCGAAGCGCAGATGGCGCTTGGGTATCCCCTGTATCCTTTGAATGAAGCCGCCGCTCCGGCCTGAGCCAGCAGATGCTCCGCCAGCGCGGTAAGATCCTGTGTCGTCGTCTTGCCAGGAACGATAGACCGAGCGAGATGATCCAGAGTTCGCGCAACGACACCGCCCGCGATCCTCATTTTCTCGATCTCGTCAGGCGTCTTTATCCTGATCATGTCGACGTTTCAATCCCCTCCGGCCCTAATGCGGCCGGAGCAACGGGAACTCCCCAGAACTCAACGCTACCGTACGGATTGGCCGTTCACGGTCTTGAGAACAGCTTCCACTCTCTCGAACACCATGTCCGCCGCCCCTGACGCATCGACATTGCGCAGAACGCTGTTGCCGGCGTAGTAGCTTATGACCGGGGCCGTCTTTTCCTCGTAGACTCTGAGCCGGTTGCGAATCGCCTCGGGCCTGTCGTCTTCTCGCTGAATGACATCGCCGCCGCACTGATCGCATTTCCCCGGAACGGCCGGCGGTTTCGACTCTATATGATAATTGACCCCGCACCGGGCGCAGACTCTTCTCCCGGACAATCGCCGCACAAGCTCGTCTTCCGGCGCCTGAAGGTTGACCACAAGCGCAAGTGGAGTTCCCAACTCCGCAAGCGCCTTGTCAAGAGCATCGGCCTGGGCCACGGTCCGCGGAAATCCATCCAAGATGAACCCCGACCGTCCTTCGCGCCCTATGCTGTCCAGAGCGATGGCGATCACCACGTCGTCCGGAACGAGTTCGCCGCGATCCATATAAGCCTTGGCTTTCAGACCCACCTCTGTTCCGTCGGCCACGGCTTTTCGGAGCGCGTCACCGGTGGATATATGGGCGATACCCTCGGCGTTTTCTACCAAAACAGCCTGTGTGCCTTTCCCGACCCCCGGAGGGCCAAAGAGCGCCATTCGAATGGCCTGATCTCCCGCCATTACTTTATGAAGCCCTCGTAATGCCGCATCAGCAACTGCGCCTCGATCGCCTGCATGGTCTCCAGGGCGACACCGACCACAATCAGCAGCGACGTGCCTCCCACCAGAGTGAACGAGCCTGTCGGTATCCCCGCCAGGTTTGGCACCCAATACTGCAGCAGGGCGATAATGGATAGGAATATGGCTCCGGCCAGGGTTATCCTGGTCATCACTTTATCAAGGTACTGCTCGGTAGGCTTCCCCGGCCTGATTCCCGGGATGAAACTTCCCCACTTCTTCAAGTTGTCCGCCACGTCGGGCACGTTGAACGTGACCGCCGTGTAGAAGTAGGTGAAGAAGATAATCATTAGCGCATAGAACCCCGCGGCGACCATCCGGTGCGCCAAATCCTGGTCGGTGGGCGACAGCCACCTGGTCCACTGCTGAAGCGGTTCCCAGTTGACGAACTGCGCGATCGTGCTCGGGAAGTACAATATCGAGATCGCGAAGATGATCGGGATAACTCCGGCGGCGTTGACGCGAAGCGGGAGGAACGAACTCTGTCCCCCGTACACTTTGTTACCGACTATCCTCTTGACGTGTTGGATTGGTATCTTCCGCTGCGCCTGAGTGATCGCCACAATCCCCGCGATTGTAGCCACAAACAGGACGACGAGCATGAAGACATTGCCCAAGTTTATCGTATGCGCTTCGTACAACTGAAGCAGCTTGGTGACCTGGAATGGCAGGCTGACCATAATCCCGCAGAAGATGACCATTGAGACGCCGTTGCCGATCCCCTGGTCGGTTATCTGCTCGCCCATCCACATCAGGAACGCAGTGCCCGCCGTGAGCGTTATGGCGATTTGCAGGTACATGAATAGCCGGCTCGGACCGACCGTTCCCGTGAAGGCGCCGATCTGGTTCAACATGACGTCCATGCCTATCGCCTGGACGAACGCCAATATGCCCGTCAGATAACGTGTATACTGGCTTATCTTCTTCCGGCCGGTCTCCCCTTCTTTGGCAAGTCTCTCCAGTTCGGGGATGGCAATCGTAAGAAGCTGCATAATGATCGATGCGTTAATGTAGGGCGTTATGCCCATAGCGAATATCGTAAACCGCTTGAAGGCCCCGCCTGTAAACAAGTCCAGCAAGCCAAACGCCTGCACGTTGTTTATCAGGTTCTCCATGGCTTTCCGGTCGATGCCCGGTATAGGAATGTGCAGACCGACGACATAGACGGCAAACATGCCAAAAACGAAGAATATTCGTTTTCTAAGATCCGGCAGTCTGAACGCAGCCAGCAAAGACGCAAGCATTTATATTACCTCTGTAGTTCCACCGGCGGCCTTGATCTTCTCTTCGGCGGATTTGCTGAAGTGATTGGCCTTGACCGTGAGGGCCTTGGTCAGCTCGCCGTTGCCGAGAATCTTCAGGCCGGCTTCGAGTTCTCTAATGACTCTCTTCTCGAGCAGCAACTCGGGCGTGATCACGGTCCCGGCTTCGAATTTGTCGAGTTGCGACAGATTCGCAATAGCGAACTCTTTTCTGAACGGGTTCTTGAAGCCGCGCTTCATGGGCAGGCGGCGATGGAGAGGGGTCTGACCGCCCTCGAATCCGGGCTTGGTGCTGCCGCGGGCCTTGTCACCTTTGTGACCGCGGCCACTGGTCTTGCCATGGCCGGAGCCCTTTCCTCTGCCTATTCGCTTTCGTTCGCGCGTTGCCCCTTCCGCGGGACGCAGATCAACCAGTCTCATTTTACTTCGCCCTCCACAGGCTCTGCGAGCTCTTCCACCTGCAGGAGGTGGCAAGTCTTCTTGATCATTCCTCTGATCTGCGGGCTGTCGGTATGCAGGACCCAGGAACCGACTTTGCCGAGCCCCAAAGCTCTGACAGAGCCCCGCTGTTTCTTGTTGAAGCCGATCAAGCTTCTTTTGAGTGTTATCTTCAGCATAATTACCTCGTCGAACAAATCTGCGCTGACCTCCCCCCAGCCCATCTTAAGAGGAGGGGGGACCGTCTAAGCCGCCGGGACTTCTGTTGTTTCTTCCTCGGCTGAAGCTTGGACCTCTGTCTCCTCTTTAGCCCCGGCGAAAGCCTTCTCTTCGGCCAGCAGCCTGGCCATCCACGGGACCATTTCCGCGACGGACTTGCCTCGAAGAGCGGCTGTTTCCTCCGCTCGCTTGAGCATCTTGAGTCCGACCATTGTGGCCGCCGCAGTATTGATGGCGTTCGCCGAGCCGAGTGACTTGGCGAGCACGTCGCGCACGCCGGCGAGTTCCAGGATCGGCCTGACGGACCCGCCCGCCACCACTCCGGTGCCCGGAGAGGCCGGTTTGAGCATGACGATCGAGGCGCCCGCCGACCCTTCTATCTCGTGCGGTATCGTGGAGCCAATGAGCGGAATCAATATGATGTGCTTTTTGGCCTCCTCGACACCCTTACGGATAGCGTCCGGTATGGCCCGAGCTTTTCCGAGGCCGACGCCGACGTGGCCCTTTCGGTCACCGACGGCGACGAGCACGTTCCAGCTCAGGGTCCTTCCGCCCTTGTGCGTCTTCTGGCACTTGTTGGTCCGAACGACCCGCTCCTCAAGATCAAGCGTATCCGCGTTAATTCTAGGCATTATTCCTCCGTAAAACTAGAACTCCAGGCCGGCCTCTCGCGCGCCGTCGGCGAGCGACTTGACCCGGCCGTGATATCTGTAGCCGCCGCGGTCGAATACGACCTTCTCGACGCCCTTTTCCTTCGCTCTTTTCGCAACGAGCTCTCCAACCATTCGGGCGGATTCGACGTTGCCACCGGTCTTGACTTTAGACTTCAGCTCCTTGTCGACGGTTGACGCCGACGCCAGAACGGCGTGGGACGTGTCGTCCACGACCTGAGCGTAAATGTGGCACAGGCTGCGATAGACGTTCAGCCTGGGTCGCTCCGACGTGCCCGTTACCGTCCTTCTTACTCTGCCGTGACGCCTCTGCCGCATTTCCTCTTTAGTACGCATTCAGTCAAAGCCTCCTGTTTGGTTGTCGGTTGTCAGTTGATGCGCCTCCTACAACCTTCGAACCTCGAAATCCGGGAACCCTCCGCCCTCATAAACCCACAAACTTTATAAACCTAACGAAGCTACTTGGCCGCCGCCTTACCGGCCTTACCGGCCTTCCTGCGGATGACTTCCGTCGAATACTTGATGCCCTTGCCCTTGTACGGCTCGGGTGGTCTGACCTTCCTGATTTCGGCCGCCTGCTGGCCAACGATCTCCTTGTCGATTCCGCGAACGATTATGAACGGCATCCTTGTGTTCACTTCCTGGCCGACCTCGAATTCTATCCCGGGCTTGGGAGTTATCTCCACGGGATGCGAGTAACCGACCTGGAGGGTGAGGGTGTTGCCGCTCATCTGAGCGCGGTAACCGACTCCGACAACCTGCAGGGTCTTCTGATAGCCGTTAGTGACACCCTCGACCATATTGGCGACGAGAGTGCGGGTCAAGCCGTGAAGCGACCTGTGGGTTTTGCCGTCACTGGGCCGCTCAACCAGAATCCTGCTGTCATCAATCCGAATCGTCATGTCCGGGTGAAGATTGCGCGCAAGCGTTCCCCTCGGCCCTTTTACCGTGACGTTCGAATCCTCTATGTGGACATCCACACCCTGTGGCACGTCTATGGGCAAGCTACCTACTCTGGACATTGCAATTGTCTCCTACCAAACGTAACAGAGAACCTCTCCACCGATGCCAAGTTTTCTTGCTTCCTTGTCACTCATCACGCCTCGGGACGTGCTGATGACCGCTATGCCGAGCCCTCGCAACACACGCGGAAGTGCGTCGCGCCGAGCGTATATTCTCAACCCAGGCTTGCTGATGCGCTTGAGGTTCGAGATGACCTTTTCCTTCTTCGGTCCGTATTTCAGATGGACGCGGACCGTCGGGAACTTCGCGTCTTTCACGTTTTCAAAACCTTTGATGAAGCCCTCCGCCTGGAGTATCTTGATTACCTCCATGCTCAGCCTGGACGCCGGCGCCTCCACGGAATCGTGGTTGGCGGAGTTGGCGTTGCGTATTCTTGTCAAAAGATCAGCAACCGGATCCGTTACCGTCATAGCGTTTCCTTTCTCAATTCATCAAGCTGTCAGCGCGGTATCACCATCACCCAAACCCACTCCCTTCAAGGGATAGTGTATTGCTGCTTCACTATCCGACAGGGAGGTGAGGTTCTTACCACGTATCACCCGACCCCGCGCAGCTCACCAGCTCGACTTGGTCACTCCTGGGATCAGCCCCATGTGCGCCATCTCGCGGAAGCAAATCCTGCATATTCCGAATCGTCGAATGTACCCGCGAGGGCGACCGCAAATCCCACACCTGTTATATTTACGCACCGAGAACTTCGGCTTGCGCATGGCCTTTTGAATCAAAGCTTGCTTGGCCACTAGCTTTCCTCCCTGGCCTTCTTGGCTTCGGCAATTATCTGCTGGCTGATATGAGCCGGCGTTTCCTCGTAGTGCGATCGCTCGGCCTTGAACCAGCCCCTGCCGCGGGCGATGGACCGGAGGTCGATCGCGTAACGCTTGGTCTCGGATTCCGGCACGGTGGCTCTGATCCTCTGCTTGCCATTGCCGACCGACTCCATGCCGAGTATGCGGCCGCGTTTAGCGTTGAGGTCGCCGATCACGTCGCCCATAAACTCTTCCGGCACGATCACGTCGATATTGGCTATAGGTTCGAGCAGTACGGCCTGGGCCTTCTGGACGGCATTCTCGAAAGCAATTACTCCCGCCAATCTGAACGCCAACTCCGACGAGTCCACGGTATGGAACGATCCATCGTAGACTTCGGCCTTGATATCGACAACCGGATACCCGGCCAGTATTCCGCGGTCCATTGCGTCACGGATGCCCTTCTCGACGGCAGGTATGTACTGCCGGGGAATGGAGCCGCCGACGACCTTGTCAACGAACTCGAGACCTTCGCCGCGAGGCGTCGGCTCGATCCTGATCCAGCAGTCGCCAAACTGGCCCCGGCCGCCGGTCTGTTTTTTGTGGCGCCCCTGGGCGTCACCTTTCCCGAGTATGGTCTCACGGTAAGGCGTCCTGGGCGTCTCTGTCTCCACGTCGACGCCGAATTTCCTCTTGAGCCGATCGACGGAAATGTCGAGCTGGGTCTCGCCCATGCCGGAGATCAACGTCTGCCCGGTTTCCGCTTCGCGCCATGTCTTAAAAGTCGGGTCTTCTTCCGCGAGCCGCTGCAGAGCGGGACCGAGCTTGTCCTCGTCCGCTTTCGTCTTAGCGCGGATAGATAGCGAGAAGACCGGCTGCGGCAGCTCTATCGGCGGGAAGACTATGGGCTTGGCCTTATCGCACATGGTATCCCCGGTGGAGGTTTCCTGCAGCTTGGACACCGCGCCTATATCGCCGGCGCCGACTTCGGGCGTGGCTTCCTGCTGTTTGCCGCGCAGGAAGTAAACCTGTCCGATCCGCTCCTCACGCCCCTTGTTCGAGTTGAAGACCTGGGAGTCGGATTTCATCGAGCCGGAGTAGACCCGGAAATAAGTCAGTTTGCCAACGTACGGATCGGCCATGGTCTTGAAGACCAGCGCTGAAAAAGCGTCGTCCGGCTTTCGTTCTTCGTCTGCTTTAGTCTGCGGGTTGACGCCTTTGGCTGCCACCGCCGCGGGGGCCGGCGTGGAATCGGCGAGAAAGTCCAGCAGGGTTTGAATGCCTATGAGCTTGGTGGCCGAACCGCACAGGACCGGCATGATCGATCCGCCCTGGACGCCAAGTTCCAACCCCTTTGCGACTTCCTCATCCGTGAGCGATTCTCCGTCCAGATATTTGGTTATGAGGTCATCGTCCATTTCCGCCGCCGCCTCGATGAGCTTCTCCCGATAACCAGAGGCCTGCGACTGCAGATCGGCGGGGATATCTCCTTCCGCCGGCTTTCCGCCGCTCCAGGTTATCGCCTTCATCTTGATAAGATCGACGACTCCCCGGAAGCTGTCCTGGGAACCGATCGGAAGCTGGATCGGGATCACGTGATTGCCGAATTTCTCAGTCAGCGACTCCATTACGCGGCCAAAGTCGGCGTTCTCGCGATCCATCTTATTGACGAAGAACAAGCGGGCGATGCCCCTGTCCTTGGCTATATCCGAAGCGGTCTCGGTGCCCACCTCAGCCCCGGAGACTGCGTCCAGGGAGATGAGGACGGACTCCGTGACTCTGAGCGCGCCGATGACGTCGCCGACGAAATCCGGGTAGCCCGGTGTGTCCAACAAGTTGAGCTTTCGTCCCTGCCACTCGCACGGGGCCAGAGCTGTGTTAATACTGATCTTCCGCTTCACCTCGTCCGGGTCGTAGTCCATGGTGGCGGAGCCGTCGTCAACCTTCCCGAGCCTGTCCACCGCCCCGGACACGTGCAGCAGGCTCTCCGCGAGCGATGTTTTGCCCGAGCCGCTGTGTCCCGCCAAAGCGATATTTCGTATTGCGTCGATCGCGTACTTTTGCATCGGCCTCTGTCTCTCTAGCTGTCCCTCAGGGGCATCCCAAGGGCCTTGAGGAGCGCCCTTGCTTCCTCATCTGTTCTCGCGTCGGTCGCTATGACTATGTCCATGCCGCGTGTTCTGTCCACTTTGTTGTAGTCGATTTCCGGGAACACCAACTGCTCGCGCAGCCCCATCGCGAAATTGCCGTGGCCGTCGAACGAGTCGGGGTTGATCCCGCCGAAGTCCCTCACCCTTGGGAGGGTGACGTTGAAAAGCCTGTCCAGAAACTCGTACATTCTTGCGCCGCGCAGCGTGACTTTGCAGCCAATCCTCATTCCGGCCCTGATCTTGAAGTTCGATATGGACTTGCGCGCTTTCGTCACTTGCGGACGCTGTCCCGTGATCTCGGCCAGGTCGCTCATGGCGTTATCGAGATGCTTGGCGTCCTGCACCGCGCTGCCGACACCCATATTGACCACGACTTTGCTGACCCTGGGAACCTGCATTACGTTCTTATAGCCGAAAGCTTTCATCAAGCTCGGCGTTGCTTCGCTTTTGTACTTGTCCTTAAGCCTGGGCATTATCGTTCCCCTTTAAGTTGCGTCTACGGTCTGATGGCACAGTTTGCAGACGCGCGTCTTGCCGCCGTCTTCGACGAGATGTATGGTCGTCTTCGCCGGCTTGCTGCAGTGCGGGCAGATCAGCATCACTTTGCCGCCGGCCAGCGGAGCGGGCTTCTTAATCGTCCCCGTCTGTGTCTTCGGGGTGGCTCTGCCGGTCATGCGGGGCCGCTGATGTCTCGTGACGATATTCACGCCGTCGATGATGACTTTGCCCTCGTCAGGAATCGTCTGGATGATCTTGCCCCGCTTGCCTTTGTCTTTGCCGGCGAGGACGATCACTTCGTCACCTTTCTTCAGGCGAAGCTTTCCCTGGAACTGCGCTTTTCTCTTAAACAACGGCATTTGTCGAACCCTCTCTCAAAGCCTCGATCTCTCGGGCTTCCAAATCTGTATGAGTGCGATTATCTCTCGATTCGGACCGCAATCCGAGATCTCTACAAGACCTCGGGGGCCAGAGAGATAATCCGCATAAAATTCCTCTCTCTAAGCTCGCGAGCCACGGGACCGAAGATTCTCGTTCCTCTCGGCTCGTTCGCGTTGTTGACCACAACGGCGGCGTTTTCATCAAACCGAAGGTAGGAGCCGTCGGGACGGCGTATTGCGTGCTTTGTCCGGACGACCACCGCCCTGATGACCTCGCCCTTCTTTACCGTCGCGCCGGGGGTCGCCGACTTGACCGCCCCGATGATGATATCACCGATGTTCGCGTAGTGGCCGGACGAGCCTTTCATTACTCTAATGCACAAGATCTCCCGGGCGCCGGAATTGTCGGCGGCCCGCAAGCGGGTATACGGCTGAATCATCTGGTATCTCCTACTTGGCTTTCTCCACTACTCGGGAGACGCGCCACCTTTTCTCGCGGCTCATCGGGCGGCTCTCGACGATCTCGACCGTATCCCCAACACCGCACTCGTTGTTCTCGTCGTGGGCTTTGAACCGGGTCGTGCGCCTTATCGTCCGTCCGTAGAGCGGGTGGCGGACCAGCGTTTCCGTCGCCACGACAATGGTCTTGTCCATCTTGTCGCTCACCACTTGCCCGGTGAGAGTTCTTCTGTTACCTCGCTGCGCCATCAAGCCTGTCCCTTTTCCTTTGCTATTTCCCGCTCGCGCATAACGGTCAGAGCGCGCGCAATATTCTTGCGAGCTTCCTTGATGCGCTTCGGGTTTGCGAGTTGCTTGGCCGACATCTCGTGTCTAAGACTGAAGAGAGCCTTCCTCTCTTCCTTAATAACCTGTTCGAGCTCTCGCTCGTTACTATCCTTGATCTGCCGCCGCTTTTCCGTGAGTCTCACTTATCTCACCCATTTCCTTTTTTGTAACGAACCTGGTTTCCACAGGGAGCTTATGAGCGGCCAGCCTCATGGCTTCCTTGGCCAGCTCTTCACTGATTCCGGCCATCTCGAACAGAATCCGGCCCGGCTTGACGACCGCGACCCATCCCTCGGGCGCGCCCTTGCCGCTTCCCATACGGGTTTCAGCCGGCTTCTTTGTAAACGACTTGTCCGGAAAGACACGTATCCAGGTCTTGCCGCCTCGTTTGACGTGCCTGGTCATCGCGACTCTTGCGGCCTCTATCTGGTTGCTCGTGAGCCAGCAGGAAGCAAGCGCCTGGAGGCCGTATTCGCCAAAATCGACATTAGTTCCGGCGGTGGCCTTACCAGCCCGGGATCCGCGATGGACCTTTCGATGCTTGACTTTCTTCGGCATTAACATCTGATACTACCTCCTGCCTCCGCGCGGGCCGCCGCCGCCGCCGCCGGGGCCGCCGGGCCGTCCGCCTCCGAAGCGTCCGCCACCACCGGGTCGTCCGCCGGGGCCGCCGGGGCCGCCGGGCCGTCCGCCTCCGAAGCGTCCGCCACCACCGGGTCGTCCGCCGGGGCCGCCGGGCCGTCTCTCGCCCCTATCGGGCCGCTCCATCCTGGACTCTCTTCGCCTGGCGAAGATCTCCTCGTCCGTGGGCTCCGCCCTGCGCGCGCCGGGCAAAATGTCGCCCTTGTAGATCCAAACCTTGATGCCGATATTGCCGTAAGTAGTAGCGGCCTCGGCGAAACCGTAATCTATGTCAGCCCGAAGAGTGTGAAGCGGGATCTTGCCCTGTTTGTCGACTTCCACGCGGGCGATCTCCGCCCCCGCCAAACGCCCGCCACAGCGGACCTTTATCCCCTTGGCCCCCACGCGCATAGTGCGAGTGACCGCCTGGCGCATGGCCCTTCTGTATGCTACGCGCTTTTCTATCTGCTGCGCGATACTCTCGGCGACCAACTGCCCGTCGAGTTCCGGCTCGCGGACTTCCTGCACGTTAATGTGCACCTGTTTGTGGGTCATGCGCTCGATGAAAGCCCGCAAATCGTCGGCGCCCTTCCCGCCGCGGCCTATGATGATGCCCGGCTTGGCGGTATGCAGGGTTATCCTGAGCTTCTGCGCAGCCCGCTCTATCTCAACTCTGGAAATGCCGGCCGCGTTCAGGTTTTTCTTTATATGCCGGCGAATCTTTGCGTCTTCCAGTACAAAAGCGGCGAATTCCTTATCTGCGAACCATCTGCTTTCCCAGTCGCGGATCACTCCGATTCTGAACCCAACGGGATGGATTTTCTGTCCCAACTATTCACTCTCCCCCTTCAGGCGTTGTTTCCGTTTCAGACGCCCGCGGCTCCTCTACTTTCTTCGGAGCCCTGGTCCTCTTAGGCTTCGGGGCCTCTTCCGCGGCGGCCTTGCCGCGCTTCGGCTTCCCTTTGGCGACTACCTGCGCGACCTGCTTGCGACGCGTACGCCGGGCCGGCTCCTCGCCCTCGGTCAGCGCCAGGGTGATGTGGCTCGTGCGCTTGAATATCGAATACGCCCGCCCCATCGCCCTTGGATGCATTCTCTTCATTGTCGGCCCGGCATCCGCGTGAACCGTGGAAACTTCCAGCACATCGCCGTCCATGTGGTGGTTGTTTTCGGCATTCGCGACGGCTGATTTGAGCAGCTTCTCTACCACTCTGGCCGCCGCGTTGGGCGTAAACTTCAATATAGCCAGCGCGTCGTGGACATTCTTGCCGCGAATCGCGTCCACCACAAATCTCGCTTTTCTAGGCGTAACGCGCACAAATCGCGCGACCGCTCTTGCTTCCATACTGGAGCCTCCTGGTACTTACTTCAGAGACGATGAACGCTCAGTGTGATGCCCATGACCTCTAAAGGTCCGGGTGATCGCGAACTCCCCCAGCTTGTGCCCGACCATGTTCTCAGTTATGAACACCGGGATGTGCTTCCGCCCGTCGTGGACAAGGAGCGTGTGTCCGATCATCAGAGGGAAGATCGTGGAACGCCGCGACCAGGTCTTGATCATGCGCTTCTCGCCTTTGGCGTTCATGTCCTCGATTTTTTTCAGCAGCTTCGGTTCCGCGTACGGGCCCTTCTTGAGAGATCTCGCCACTGACGTCCTCCTACTTTCGTCTTCTCGTAATAAGCCTATCGCTGGGCTTGCTCCGACGGGTCTTGCGTCCCAGGGCCGGTTTGCCCCACGGGGTGCACGGGCTCTTTCGGCCGATGGGCGACTTCCCTTCGCCTCCACCGTGCGGGTGGTCGCGAGGATTCATAGCCACGCCGCGGACGTGCGGCCTCTGTCCCAACCACCGTGTCCGGCCGGCCTTGCCGTAGGAAATGTTCTCATGATCGACGTTGCCGACTTGGCCGATCGTTGCTTTGCAGTCCTGCAGGACCATTCGCATCTCACCGGAGGGCAGGCGAAGGCTCGCGTACTTGCCTTCCTTGGCCATAAGCTGCACGCCGTTTCCGGCGCTGCGGGCCAACTGGCCGCCCTTTCCCGGATAAAGCTCGACATTATGCACGATAGCGCCGAGAGGGATAGACCGAAGCGGGAGGGCATTCCCGACTTTGATATCAGCCTGCTCCGCCGAGACGATTCGGTCACCGGGCTTGAGTCCGAGGGGAGCGACTATGTATCTCTTCTCTCCGTCAGCGTACTTTATCAACGCGATCCTTGCGGAGCGGTTCGGGTCGTATTCTATTGCCTCGACCACACCGACTATGTCTATCTTGTCTCGCTTGAAATCAATCACCCTGTACTGGCGCTTATGCCCGCCGCCCCTGTGGCGCGCGGTCATGCGGCCCTCGCTGTTCCGGCCTCCGCTTTTCTTCAGCGGGCGAAGCAGCGACTTCTCCGGATCTTTCTTTGTGACTTCCTCAAACGTGGAGACGGTGAAAAATCTCCGCGCCGGTGATGTCGGTTTGAATTGTTTGAGCGCCATTATGAATCCTCCCGCGCCGTCGGGGCTACATTCCTTCGAATATCTCGATCCGGTCGCCGGCCTTTAGCGTGACGATAGCTTTCTTCCAGGAAGGCTTGCGCCCCTCGGGAAACCTGCCCAGTCTGCGCGTTTTCCCCCGCACTCGCAGGGTGTTGACCTTTTCAACCTTCACGTCGAAAATCTGCTGCACGGCGTGGCCGATCTCGATCTTGTTAGCGTTCAAATCCACCTGAAAGGTGTACTTGCTGTGGGCCGTGCCGCTTATCGTTTTTTCCGTCACCAGAGGACGGATTAGGACACTGTAAGGATCTTTCACTTCGAGAGCGCCTCCTCCAGTTTCTGGACTGCGCCCTTTGTGATCACAATGAAATCGCAGTTCAAGATGTCGCGAGCGGAGAGGTTCGGGATAATGCGCAGATGGACACCCGCGATGTTCCGAGCGGACTTGATTATGGTGTCATTCCGCTCTTCCAGAGCGAGCAGTATCCTCCCCGAAGCTTCTAAGTTGTCCAGAATCCCGGCCATCTGTCTGGAGCTGATTCCCTCCAGGGCAATCGAATCGACAACTATCATCTCGCCGTCCGTCAGCTTGGCCGTGAGCGCCGACTTCACAGCCGCTCTCCGCATTTTCCTCGGCATGTTCTTCTGGTAGTCTCGCGGATGCGGTCCGAAGACGATCCCGCCGTGCCGCCAGTGCGGAGCGCTTCTCATGCCCTGCCGAGCCCGTCCGGTGCCCTTCTGCCGCCAGGGCTTCTTGCCGCTGCCGGCGACCTCGCCGCGCGTCTTGGTGTCGGCCGTGCCCTGCCGGTTGTTCGCCTCTTCCGCGACCACCGCCTGATGCATAAGCGCAACATTGGCGCCGGCCTCAAACACGCCCGCGTTCAGGTTCATCTCGCCGACTGACTGGCCTTTGATGTCTCGCACAGTTATGGTAGGCATTCTCTATTCCCCTTTGCCGGTCTTCTTGATGAGCACCAGACCGCCATTGGCTCCGGGAACCGATCCTCTGATGAGGAGCAGGTTGCGCTCCGCGTCGGCCCTGATGACCTTGAGGCCGCGCGTACTTACTCTCTTGCCGCCCATTCGTCCGGGGCGTTTCACGCCCTTGAAGGTCCGCGCGGCGTCGGTGGCTCCACCTGACTGCGGCTTGCGATGAATCATCGAGCCGTGGGTCATGTCGCCGCCGTGGAAATGCCACCTCTTCACAGCGCCGGCGAAGCCCTTGCCTTTGGAAATCCCGGTGACGATGACGGTGTCCCCGGCTGCGAACAAGTCGGCCTTAACCTCTTGTCCGACCTCAAGCGCGGAGTCCGGCTCGACCCTGATCTCTCGCAGGTACCGTTTGGGCGCAACTTTCGTCTTGGCGAATTGTCCCGCCACGGGCTTTGTGAGCCGGTTCTCTTGGACATCCTCGAATCCGAGTTGCAGAGCGCTGTAGCCGTCCTTCTCGTCCGTCCTAGTCTGCGTAATCACGCAGGGCCCGGCCTGGATGACGGAAACGGCAATAACCCGTCCCTGGTCATTGTAGACCTGGGTCATGCCAAGCTTTTTTCCTAGTATCGCGTTGACCATTACTGCAATCCCCTAAAGCTTGATCTCGATATCGACGCCACTTGGCAGATCCAATCTCATAAGGGCGTCTATTGTCTTTGAGCCTGGGCTCAAGATATCGATCAATCGCTTGTGCGTCCTGATTTCAAAGTGCTCCATCGATTCCTTGTCGATGTTCGGCCCGCGGTTGACGCAGTAGATGTCTTTTTCCGTGGGCAACAGAACGGGACCGGAAATCCGCGCCCCAGTGCGGCGAGCCGTTTCAACGATCCGCTCTACCGACTGGTCCAGCACTCTGTGATCGTAAGCCCGCAATCGAATTCTGACTTTGTCCTTGCGCATAATGATATCCCAAACTCAGCCTTATTCTATGACTTGCGAGATAACTCCCGCTCCGACTGTCCTTCCGCCTTCTCGTATTGCAAACCGCAGACCTTCTTCCATCGCTATCGGCTGGATCAGCTCTGCGTCGATTGTTATGTTGTCGCCGGGCATGACCATCTC
>JAUSGG010000190.1 GCA_030649165.1 Armatimonadota bacterium | reverse complement strand
TTCCTGGGCCGGCGCGTTTCACCCTCACCCCAACCCTCTCCCTCAAGGGAGAGGGAGCTGGAACCCTCGCCCTAACCCCGTCCTAAGGTGAAGAGGAATTTGGTGGATCGATCCAGATCGGGCTGGACCACGCTATCTCGTCGTCCTCCCGAATGACGCGGACGTAGTAGTAGGTGTTCGGCGCGCTGACTTTGTCGGGGTCGGTCCAGTTCATCCGGACCTCAGTCTTGCCTATCGGTTTCTCGATACTGCCTTCGAAGTAGACCGTCTGGTTGTTCTTGATGATCTCGACGCTCCGAATATTGCACGGCCCGGCGGCGTATATTTCGACCTTGGGAGAGGAGGACGACTTGTACTCTTCGCCCATGAAATGCCCGTCGGCCCGGAATTCCAGGACGGTCCCGTAAGCGGTCGAGCCGTAGCAGCGTCGGTCATAAAGAGCCTGGTAGACGCTTTCCCGGTCGGCGCGCTCGGCGTAGACGATGGCGTAGGATACGCCGTAGCCGTGGTCGCTGCTGCAGATAATCCCTGTTCGCCGGCCTTTGGCCAGGCCGGCCTGCGCAAATCCCTTCTTGTTTGCGGTGTCCGGCGTCCACTGCCTCGGACAGCCCTCGGCTTCGAACGATCCCCTGCTCGCCTGGAAGATCTCCACCAACCGCTGGTATTTCGGATCGTGCTCGCCCCAGTCCTGACCCATTATCTTAGATGCAGACGTGTGTGGGATCGTAATCGCCCGTCTGTCGCCGAGTATCGACCACAGCTCTTTGCCGGTTCGGGACCCGTCGATTGCCGCTCGGATCAAGGGAGCGGGACGTCCGGGAAAGATCACATTCTTGTGCCCCGCTGGGTACTGGGCGGTCCACTCGTAGCCGATCATCGGGACGAACCATCCGGGAATGTAGTACAAGTCCGCGAGCTTCTGTAGCCTCCACCAGTTGTAGAGGGACGTGTGCTCCGCGTGGTCGCTCATGGCCATGAAGTCGTAACGACACACGTCGTGGGAGTATATGTAGTGGTCCTCGGGAGAAGGCTCCGCGCCCTGGGAGCATCGGGATACGTTTGAGTGCTTGTGCAGATCGCCCCAATAGAGGTTGTAGATTTTCCCGCGCAAGTTGATGGAATGGGCCGTTCTTGCGAAAACGGGGTCCAGTGAAGCAAGTGGACTGTCCCCGGCTTTCCCCATGTCCCGCACAGGCTTCATCGCTTGGGCGAAATCGGTCCGGCCCTCTACAAGAGGGACGACCGCGGCATAGATATCGCCATTGTGACCGCCGACGTTGACGAAACCGTCGTGATGATGGCCGGCCTCCTCCTCTTCCTTCTCCTCCTCTGGTTCGAGGCCGCCCTTGAAACGGTCGCGATGCTCCATTTCATAGGCGACCAGGAAGCCGTTCTCGCCGAGCGGGGCGATGGACGCTTCTTCCTGGACGCCGTCGCTTCGCGGCAGACTGATGGGATCAAGCCATTTGCCTCCGCTGTATCTTTCAATGACAACGTCCCAATGGTACCGGCGAGGGTTCGTCTGAGCCACGCGCGCGCGATGCGTGATGTATAGGTTGCCCTTCTTATCTATGACAATCTTGGGCATCCCTGCGTGCGAACCGCTGTAGCGTTCAGGCGCGGCGCTGTGCTTGCTCCGCGGGACCGCGGGCTCGTAAACGGTCTTGCCGTCATAGCAGGCAAGCTTTATGAAGGACTCGGCCTTTCCGCCTGAGCCGCGACGCTCGCGGATCTCGCCTTTCAGGTTTGCACCGGTAATCGTAGTGGTCCCGGAGCTGCCGTGATAGGAGAGGGCGACGCTGTCCCAGGTGATCCATACGCGGTCGCTTGAGTCGATGCAGATCCACGGATGGATGTTGTAGCGGTCGTCCAGTGCAATCGTAACTCTTGGGCCGAGCTTGCCGTTTGCGAATGGAGCGATGTAGAGCGTGTATCCATTGCCTTCATACGCCGACCAGCCGACCCAGATTACGCCTTTGCCATCAGCCGCCACGACCGGGTCCCATTCGTTGCGCGGAGCTTGAGCGACAGGAATCTCTCTGGACCAGGACACACCGTCGAAACTCTTGAGGTAGATGTCATAGCTGCTATTGCGCATTGTCTGCCAGGCGAGCCAGATGGTCCCGTTCCGGTCCGTGCAGACCTCCTGGTTTTGACTGGCCCCGTCTCCGGCGGCGATCGGCACGGGGTCGGACCAGCGCCCATTGTCATATACGGCGGCGTAGACGCCAGCCAGTTTCCTAGTGTTCCGCGTCCAAAACAGCCAGACGCGACCTTTCCTATCTTCGGCCAGAGTGGGGCGGAAATACTCGCCATCCTTTGGAGTTACGCGGGCGGGAAGGCTCCACCCACCGGACGGGTCGCCCCCGACAGGCAGAGAGCGGATGAAGACATTGTCGGCCCGGTTGTCCCTGTTCCCGACCCAGGCGACCCAGATGGTTCCATCTCTGGCTCTGAGGGCGCAGGGTTGGTTGTCGAACGAGTCGTCCTTCGTGAGCAGGGCCGGCGGACCGCAAAAGGCGGGGCCAAACAGAACAAAAACGAGTATCTGTAAGGCCAGAAGACGGCAAAGCGGCGCGGAGTGTATGGATCGATCGGCTGACGAGGGCATCAGATAATCTCCTTATTACCGACAAGCTGTGCTATAATCGGGTCGATATTCCTGTTGTCAGGAGGACGCTCAGATTGGCTTCAACCGAGTCGCTGCGGGAAACGATTCTCTCACTGCCCATAGTCGATACGCACACGCATTTGCGGGCATCTACCGACTTCGCCCATCCGGTCACGGCCTACACGCTGCTCAATTCCTCTGGCTGCCTCCGCGCGCTTTGGGTGGTCTCGGGCGCCCTGACCAGGCAGGAGTACCGCCAGTTCAAAAGCCTCGACGATTGGGAATCGCTCTCCCCCGCTATCGATTGCGTGAAGAACACCGCCTTCTACAGAATCCTCCTGAGCGGCTTGAGAGAACTCTACAAGATTGATTTCGATGAAGTGGACGCGGTTTCCTTGGATGATCTTGGGCAAAGTATATCGCGGGCTTATAGGGACCGCGGTTGGTACGGTAAAGTACTGAAGGACAAGTCCGGTTTGGATGTGATCTGCCAGGACTCGCGGCAGCAGTTCGACCGCAAACTCTTCACCCCGGTGGCGAGGATGGACGATTACGTGCTGTTTGGCCGGGCCGGGTGGGACGGGCGCGTTCTGGAGCGGCACGGCGCGGACAGGACTTCAAGTCTGGATGGCCTCGTTTGCTGTCTGGAGGAGGATTTCAGCGCCGCGATGTCCGATGGAGCGGCCGCGATTAAGTCCAACCTGTGCTGGGGAAGGACGCTCAGCTTTGAACCCGTTGGCGAAGCGGCCGCAAACGACGCGTTTGCGATTTGCCGCTCTTCCGAGTGCGATGGAAGAAGAGAAAAACTTCTCGGCGATTTCGTGATGGAGCGGATAGCCCGTCTTTGCGCGGAACACAACGTACCACTTCAGATACACACCGGTCCGGCGGGCGGCGTGGACCACGTGGTTGGGTATGGTAATCCATTAAACCTCAACAATCTTATACTAAGGAACCCGGAGACCAGTTTCGTGCTGTTTCACGCGGGCGGGCCGTTTGTGAGGGAGAGCGCCGCTCTTGCGACGCAGTTTCCGAACGTTTACCTCGACCTCTGCGGCGTGCTGGGAAATCAGTACCTGAAACGAATACTCGACGATTGGATCGAGATGGTCCCGCTGAATAAGCTGATGTGGGGAACGGACGTCAACACTGTCGAGGAGTCGTACGCGATGGTGAGGAATTTCCGCAAAGTTCTGTCGGAATTGCTGGTAGAAAGAGTCAGGTCCGGTTACTTTTCCCTTGCCACGGCCGAAGAATGGGCAAGGGCGATAACGGCGGGGAATGCGAAGAGGGTGTTGAGGTTGCCGGCTAGTCGCTAGCAGGGCATCGGATAAAGTCGAGGCAGCGCCTTGACCTCCCCCTAACCCCCTCCTAAGAGGAGGGGGGACTCCCTCTCCTTTTAGGAGAGGGCTGGGGTGAGGTTGGTTTGTGATTGGGGCTTTATCCGGCGCCTGCTAGCCGCGGCCACCAGCCACTCCTGCCATTCCAATCCTCCGTGCTTGCGCAAGACCCGCGGCTGAAACACTCCCTTGATCCCTGAACCATCACCTTCGTTGACAGAAGTCGTTTCCGCGGATAGTATGCAATCAAGTGGTCCGCGCGGGACACACTCAACAATAGAGGTCTACTAATGATCAGATGTGCATGTCTTGTGCTGCTTTTGATCGCAACACTTCGGACAAGTTCGGCTTCCGCTGGAATCACGCTCATCCGAAATGGTCAACCGACTTGTACCATCGTCATCGCTCCTGATGCCGGCGACCAGGAGAAAGTGGCCGCAAATGATCTGCAGATCTATCTGAGCAAAATGTCCGGAGCCACGACGCCCGTCGGGACAGACGCGTCGATCGAGGGCAACCGTATCCTGATTGGCGTGTTCGGCCACCATCCGGTTGAAGACTGGAAAGGCAACCCCCCCAGGCGAGACGCCTTTGCCATCGAAACCCGATCGCGCAAAGGTGGAGGCGCCGACCTTTTTCTAGTCGGCGGCGACCAGCGGGGCGCGCAATACGCAGTCTACGAATTGCTCGAGCGATTCCTGGGCGTGCGCTGGTATATGCCGTGTCAGCTTGGCGAGGAAGTTCCCACTCGCAAGACCCTCAAGCTGAAAGACCTGAAGTGGCGCAATCAGCCGGACTACGACGCCATCAACGGATTGAACTGGCCTGGAGATGGTCGCGCCGGTCCCGGAGCAATTGACTGGCTGCGCCGCAACAAGGGCGACGTCGGATCGCCCACCTATTTCTTCGGGCACGCCTGGGCCGGCTATATTCCGCCCACTGAGGAGAACAGGAAGGCGCATCCGGAGTGGTTTGCTCTGAACGAGGACGGCACGCGGAGCGAACAGCTATGCACCAGCAACCCCGAAGTCATCCGCATCTTCATAGACGAGATTCGGAAGTATTTCGACAAGAACCCCGACGCCGTGCTCACCTCGATCAGTCCCAATGACGGCGCGGGATTCTGCACGTGCAGGAACTGCCGCGCGATCGACGCCAAGTACGGCGTCACCGACGGGTCGCACACAGACCGGCTGATCCATTTCGCCAACACAATACTGAAAGAGGTGAACAAGGCACATCCCGGCAAAATGGTGGGCATTCTTGCGTACGTCACGCATACCCGCCCGCCGGTGTCCGCCGTGCCGGACGATAACTACGCCACCACAATCTGCCATATGCCGTGGGAGTTCTGCCACGTCCACTCCATTGCCGACCCGAACTGCAAACCGAATGCTCGTTTCCACCAGATGATCAAAGGCTGGACGAAGGTCTGCAAGCACGTGGGCGTATACGAGTACTACGGGCATTTCTACATCATGACTCCGTGGCCGATTGTTCACAGCATCCGGAAGGATGTGCCGTACCTGCGGCGCATTGGCGTAACGGCGTTTCAAAGCGAGACTCAGCAGCACTGGGCGAACCAGGGGATCAACTTCTATCTTACCGCGAAGCTGGCGTGGGACACCGACCGCGGCGCGGATGCCATACTCAAAGACTACTATCGCGGGTTCTACGGTCCGGCGGAGAAGCCTATGCGGAAGTATTGGGAAGCCTGGGAGGCCGCAATGTCCAAACAGACCTGTGCCGGCTATAACTGGGTGGCAATGCTTACTCCTGACCTGATCACGGAGACGGGCAAGTTGCTGGACGAGGCAGAGATGCTGGCCAAAGGCAACGATAAGGTTTCCAAACGTCTGGCGCTGCACCGTGTCGGCTACCGCTTCACAGTCGAATACACAAAGATGCGTCTCTATGGCGAAGCAGACTTGGAGAAAGCAGTCGCGGCCGGCGAAGAGGCGGTCCGCATCGTGGACACAAGCGAGGGTATGAAGCCACAGGCTTTCTTTGTCAGGCTTGCCTCCGACCAAACCGGAATCCAGATGCTGCATTACAAGAGAAAACTCGAAGCAACGAAAGCAGCGAAGCAGGAAGAGTCTTCTAAGGATGCCCCCAAACCCATCTTCCAAGGGGAGCGGCAATAATCCGCAATTAACGACTGGCAGCAACACCGTTCACTTTAGCTCCGTAGCTTGCTTCAGCCTGCTTTCCGGTGGGCAGCGTGACGCTTTAACGTCACGTGCTAAGTGAACTGTATTGCCGTTGTTTCGGGAAACCCCTTTCCCGAAACCTCGCTTGCATTGAGACTTGGCTTCAAACCGGCGCGCCTTGCGCAATCCATTCGCGAACCAATTGCTTGTTGCCCTTCCACACGTCTCCACCGCCGTGGCTGACCAGCCCGCTGCCCTTCTTGTAGTACGGGCTATTGTCGGCGTCGTTAGGGACGACGTATCTCTTGCCGATGATGTTGTCGTAGTCCGACATCCTGCCGGTTGCCTGCGATTGGTGGCATCCGTCGCACGAAACCCTGGCGATGGGCTGGATGTCCTTGGCAAATGAAATGGTTGGCGGAGTTTCCTCGCCCGGTTCCTCCGCGGGAGAGGCCGGCGTCGGAACCGGTCCCGCCGCCTCTCCGGCGACGGCGGTCGAAGCCGTTGTGAAAGAGAAGGCCACGGGTTGGCCCAGAGTCACCGCGTTGGCGGCGTGAGCGTCCGTGCCGATGGTCACGGTATACACAGTATTGGCCTGGAGCGGTTGGGCGAAAGTGACGACCAGCGTCTTGCCGTCGCCCGACCAGGCGAACTTTGGCTTGTCGGTTCCGACCTCGGGTCGAATGGTGAATGCTCGCTCGACGGAACTCGTCGCCATCGGCTGATCGAAATTGACCTGGATTGTCGCGGGAGTGGTCGGAACCGCCGCGGCTCCGTTCGACGGCTGCGTGCTCACGATGGCCGGAGCGCCCATGCGGCATCCGCCGGCCAGAGCCGAAAGCAAGAGGAAACACATTACGATCGAGACGACCAGATCGCGCGGCGTCTTCGGTGTTCTCATTGTGCGATAAGTCCTCCCTCCCAGCCCCTTTCGACAATGACGTACCCGTCCGCCGGGAAGGGTAAACATGGAGTCGGAGGAGTCGAAAGAGTCGAGGGTAAGCCTTCCAACCTCTAACTTCCAACGTCCAGATCGGGCTGACTTAACCGGCTTTCAAGCCACGCCCTCGATGCCGGACCATTGGTCCTGGTCCCGAAGCACGTAACGCTCGGGGTGTTCAACGAACTCTTCCTCGCATTGGAGACTGCAGAAGCAGTATCGTCTGTCGAGGAAGGACAGGCAAATCGCGGCGTCGTCTTCAGACACTTGAACTCCGCACACCGGGTCTAACATGGGACACTCACCTCGCAAGCCTCGCCGGCCCCGCGCTCATTCGCTATATTACCCTGGCGGCAATTCCCGGAAAACTGTTAAAGGGCCCGCCGATCAATTCGACGGACCCTGTTTCCTTCTCACTTAAGTTAAGCCCCGAGCATCGGGGTGGCTACAAGCGTGTACTAGCCCGATTTATTCACGGAACGCTTGTTTTGCGGACGCCCCGCGGATGTCATCCTGAGCTTGCGAAGGATCTTCTCCCGGATAGCTGCAACGTCCAACTGCGAAGCCGAACCTGGCGCTTGTGCGATAGAAGATTCTTCA
>JAUSGG010000189.1 GCA_030649165.1 Armatimonadota bacterium | reverse complement strand
CAGGGATGACGTGGCCGCCATTCTCGCCGCCGTCAGCGAGCTTCCCAAGATGAAAAGGGTGGCCATCTTGAACGGCCGTGGCGAGACTCTTGTTTCTCCCACCGCTGAGGCCGACCATCGGTCACCACGAATTAGCGGACTGCGATTTGCGAAGTCGCCGGTATCTTTCGAGGTTCCCGGCGACATCTACCGAACTATCAACGCGGTCGAAAACGACCGCCCATGCATGCGGTGTCACGGGTCGCAAGCGAAGGCGCTTGGTTACCTGGTCATAGACCGTTCGATCAGCGACATTCGCAGCGCGCGCGACATCGACCGTCGTCAGATCCTCGTCGTGGGTATCCTGACGGTGATAGTGATATGTGTAGCGATCCAAATTGTTCTGTCGAGGCTCGTGCACGCGCCGGTGTCGGCGCTGATGGCGACGATGTCGCGAGTGAGCCGTGGGGACGAAACCGCGCGGGCTGACGAAAAGGACCGCGGGGAGTTCGCGAGTCTGTCCAAGACGTTCAATAGTATGCTGGCGGACCTGGACGCCAAGAACAAGGAAGTAGTGGAAGCACACGATCGCCTGGCCCAGACGGAGCGCCTTGCGAGCATCGGGCTTCTGGCGGCCGGCGTGGCGCATCAGATAGGGAATCCGCTGGCGACGATCTCCATTTCAGCGGAGGCGCTCGGAGAAAGCCCGGACGCGGGGCGAAACCGGTTCACGCGGGCTATCGTCACTGCCTGCGGGACGATAAGCAGTATCCTTACCGAACTCCTGAGCTTTGACAAGCTGCGCGGCATGAATCTATCCGAAGTCCCGATTGCGAGACTGGTGGAGGACGCAATAGCGGAGAGTGAGAGCATGAGGAAACCCGGCCAGGTGATCGAGAAGAAGGTTGCGACGGACGGCGTGATGATCTATTGCGACGAGCGGCAGCTTCACAGGGCGTTGGTCAACATCGTTGTGAATGGATTGCAGGCGATGCCTGACGGCGGCACGCTGACAGTATCAGCCGGGCGGCGCGAGTGTTCGGCGAGGGTTGAGATATCGGATACCGGGCCAGGCATGCCGGAAGACCTGCTCCCCGGGATATTCGAGCCGTTTTCCACGACTAAGGACTTCGGCGAGGGATCGGGGTTGGGTTTGGCGATTGCGCGCGAAACCGTGCGACGGCACAACGGCGACATAGGGGCGTTTAACCGACCCGACGGCGGAGCTGTTGTCTGGTTGGAAATCCCCCTGAAAGAAGGTTGTAGTTAAGATGGGGTTTGAGGTTCTGGTCGTGGACGATGACGTGAAGCTGGTCGAGGTCTTGACGGCCGTGCTGAGCTCAATGGGCTGCGACGTCACTTGCGTCCATTCGGGCGCCGAGGCGCTGAAACTGCTGGACAAAAGACGATATGACCTGATGCTCGCGGACCTGCGCATGCCGAAGATGGACGGGGTAGGGCTCTTGAAGGCGGTCCCGCTGTTCCAGGCGGACGCCCGCTGTGTATTGATGAGCGCGTACATAACTGATGAGTCTATGGCGGAAGCCCGGAACAATGGGGTTTACGATTGCCTGCGAAAACCGTTCAAGCTTTCCGAGCTGAGCGCCGTGGTGGAAAGAGCGCGCGCGGAGTCGGGGCAAACGCAGGGGCCGCGCGAGGAGTAAAGAGATCATGTCAAAGCAAGTGTGGACGCAGACATTGATAATAGATATTATTCGAGAACTCAGTGAGAGACGCAAATCTCTATCGCACGGCTCGATGGCTGACACTAATCCCAGGCTGGTTTACGCGGCGGGGCGGTATTTCGGAAGCTGGGGCGCGGCGCTTGCCGCTGCCGGAGTGGACCTGGCGCAAATCCGTTCCATGAGCAAGGCCAGCCGGGCGGAGAAGATCACAAAATGGTCCGTTGAGTCGATCGTGGACCAGCTCAGGGAACTGGCCTCCCGCGGCGAGAGGATGACCGGTCTCAGCATGCGCCTGAAGTATCCTTCTCTCTACTACGCGGCCGTATCCGAACGGTATTTCGGCAGTTGGAGCGCGGCCATCAAGGCAGCCGGCGTGGAGCCGAACAGGACGAGAATCTCCACGAGCGCCACTGACGCGTGGCACGGGAAGCTGCTTCTGGATCGGATACTGGAGCTGAAGCGGCAGTATGGCGACCTGCCGGATGAGCTTGCGCGCAACCTATGCCCCGAGATACTCGAAGCCGCTGAACGGCGGTTCGGTGATTGGAACCGTGCCGTTGAACTGGCCGACTCCGGCGGCCAGAGCGCCGCTTAGTCGAACAGAGAGCGCTTGCCCATCAAAGGGCCGAAAAGCCGCGGTCGGTCACGGTGACCACATCTCCAGGTTTCAGCAGCGCCAGCCTCTGCCACTGCCGAAGCCAGCTTAGAGAATAGGTCAACTCACCGTCCCGGGTTTGGCGGACGAGGCGAATGTCGTCGTAATCGGCCTCGTGCACGAAGCTGCCTGCCTCGCCGATCAGATCGGAAAGTGTCATTCCCGGATAGAGGTAATACGTTCCGGGCCGGACGACCTTTCCGGTCACTGTTACGGTTCCCAGCTTTGCAACCTCAGGAAGCTCATAGCCGGCGTTGGTGGGCATAACGCGGACGTACGCGGATTCCGGATACGTGCCCGTGTAAGGCGGTCGAGTATCGCCGCCTCCGTAGCTGAAGATAGACGCAGCCAGCAATACGGTCGGTATCATTGCGATCGACCTCCCCAATCAGAGCGTTCACCTGTCAGAAAACGTCTCCGCATTGTACGTTCCCGCAAGGAGGCCCGCGCAAAACGCCCGGCAGATAGGAGTTAGAAGTTAGAAGTTAGAAGTTAGAAGTTAGAAGTTAGAAGTTAGAAGTTAGGAGTTAGGGGTCAGGAGTTAGGAGTTGAGGGTTGGGTGAGGTTTCATCGGGGTCGCGAAAGGGAGGCTATAGGTTGGAGCGCGAAATGCGGTCGAGCAGGTTCTCCATGCCGATGCGGGTAACCGCGTCCGCCACACGCTCGCCGGGTTGCATCTCGTTCACAAATACGCCCAAGCAGACCCTCAAGGCAGCCGTGAAACCGTCTTCATCCGCGAAGGCGGCCAATTCCCTGGCCAGTTGCGGATGCCTTCCGAGCTTGCCTCCCGCGAGGATGGTATACCCGCGCTCCTCGACGACCAACGCTTCGGTGGGGCAGACCGCCGCGCAGTCACCGCAATCTATGCACTTGCCGCGGTCGATTTCCGGCACGGCGTCGTCGACCCGCATCGAGCCCTCACCGCACACTCTGACGCACTCACGACAATCCGTGCACGGGCCCGGCCCGAGCGTCACGCGCGCACGGCCCTGAACGCCGAAATCGTTTATCTGCGGTTGAGAGCAGCTATTCGGACAGCCGGCGATAGCCACGCTGAACTTATGGTGGCGAAGAATGGGACCGCTGACGCGCGACGCGACAGCCTCGGCGACGCCGCTCTCCTCGATCACCACGGTGATCTTATCGGCCACGGCGCGCACGTCGAACAACGCCCGCGGACAGCCGAACGCGCCGCCGCAGACCTTGACTTCGTAAAAGCGTGATTGGGACAGAACGGCGGACCGGGGCGTCGCCGCCACGACTCGTTCGATCTCTTCAGAGCTGATAGCGACGCCGGCGGGTTCGGGCCCGGCCGCCGCGCCGTCGCGCAACGGGGTTTCCGGGCGCGCCCGGCGGCGAGCATCATCGACGAGATCGAGCGTCACGACCGACGCGCCACGTGACGCCGCGTGTGACTCTACCTTACGTTTTATCATCGAGCGCAGAAAAGCGGGGGCTTTCCGCACGGCGTCAAGAGCGTCCTGTTCCCAGCGCACCGCTTGTGTTCCCTCCGATTCGCAGCCGGACTTGGCTATTCGCACAAGTCCATTATAACCCGGCGGTAAGGGCAATTAGTTGACGTGGGTCAAGATTGGTGTCGTTATGTTCCGGGAGGAGCCTCGACTTCGGCGGGCGGCGGCGGAGCGCCGCCGTGTCCACCTCCGGGCATGGGGCCGGGAGGCGGTGGGGGCGGAGGAGGCGATTCGCCGTAGGAGCCGCCGCCGGGTCCGCCGGGTCCGTAGGTCGGCGGAGGCGGGGCGGGACGCGACGAAGGCCGGCTGGGCTTCTGAGCGGGAGTTGGTTTGCGCGGCGGCGTCGGCGGACGGAGCTTGTTGTCCACGATGAAGCTCCACTCCACGTTCATTGCGTTCCCTCTCCAGTCCTTTGCGCGCAGGGCGAGCTGGTGTCGCCCGTCCGGCAGAATCTTCGGTGTTGAGGATTCCGACGTTTCGTAGGAGACAGTCGAGTTGACGACATCATAGGTGTGCGTGACGGTCGAGCCGTCGAGGGCAAGTTCTATAGTTGAGGGATTAACGCCGCAGCCGAGATCGTAAACTACCGCCGATATCCGGATGGGCGGTGATCCCGACATCGCGGCCGCCTTCGCCGGGGCCAGGTTGAAGGCTTCCGGCGCGGAATCATCCGGCATATTGTAGTCGAAGCAATGCAGGGAGCCGTCGTCAGTCACGACGTAGATGCGGTTATTGGCGACCACGGGCGCCGCCGAGACCGCGGTATAGTCGCCCGGCCCCTTGAATTGCGCCGGCAGAACATTCTGCTGCCAAACCAGATTGCCGTCTTCCACGGAATAGGCGCAGATGTAGCCCCGGTCAGTTCCGACTATGACGGTTCCGCCTGCGATGGTCGGAGCGACGCCGGCGTTGTAGGGCAAAGTGGCCGGGTCCTTCCACATGAGCTTGCCCAGGGAGGTAAGGGCGTACAGCTTATTGTTCCTGGTCGTAAGGAATATGGCGCTGCGCGAGGCGTTGCCCCCGGCCTCCGCCGATACGGAACGCTGGGCTATAGCCGGCCCGGCGGAAATGTCGCTCTTGAACGGTTGAGACCAGCGCAGGAGGCCGGTCTTTCGACCTATCGCGTAAAGGGTATTGCCCGCGGCGATGTGCACAACGTCCGCGGACACGACGGGGCCGGAGCGCGAAGGCGCCATTGGCAGCCTGTGCTCCCAGCGCTGTCCTCCACCCGACGCGCCGGCCATATACACCAGACCATCGGAGCAGGCGAACACCACATAGCCGGACGAGACGGCCGGCGGGGCGGCTATATCTTCCTTTGTGGCAAATGGGCCTCGCCAGGCGGATTCGCCTGTGGCGGCGCGGACCGCATACAGACTGTTATCGTCGGAGCCGAAGTACACGACGCCCTCGGACACCATCGGGGAACTTCGTATCGCCCCACCCGTCGGATAGGTCCACATCAGGACGCCGTTGGCGGCGTTGACCGCATAGAGGCTGCCGTCGGTGGCGCCGAAAAAGAGGGCTCCTTCGCTGAACGCGGGTGAGGCTTTCACCGTGCCCGACAAGGACCGGTCGGCCGGATACGTCCACTTCAGCTTACCGGACTCCGCATCCAGAGCCATCACGCGGTCTCCGGCACAGAAGTACACTGTATCGCCGACCACGATGGGCGATGAGGTGTTCTTGCCCGCGCGAGACGTGTTGTACTCCCATGACAGAGTGAGGGGAGTCGAAATGGTCTCGGGCGTAAAACCGGTGCAAGCTGAATCGTACCGACCGAGCGGCCAATCTAATGAAAACGCCGAAGCGGGCGCCAGAGCGCAAATGCAAGAAACAGCGGCTAACGCTAAACCGTACCGCACACGAGTCATGCGCGTCCTCCGAATGGGTTCTTCCCGTCCCCGCGTTCATTATAGCAGCGCCGAGGAGGGGGAGGCAAGGGGAGGGGAAGGGAAGGGGAGGGGAAGGAAGAGTGATGAGTGATGAGCGCTGAGTTCTGAGGGGTGATGAGGTATGAGTTCAGTTCTCAGCCCTCATACCTGGCCAGACCGAGCGGGCGGCGTCCACGGACGGCTTCAAGCCCAGGTACTCAAGCCCGGTGGCGGCGACAGATGTGATGGGCGCTGGTTTGGCTATGCGCCGGCCCGCTTTCACTCCCGGCCCCAGCGCAAGCATCCAGACTCGCCGGCAGCCCTCATCGGCGCCCTGGCCCGTGTAGAAGTCGCTGTGGTGGATGAAGCCCGTCCCGCCGGGACGTTCGAGTTCCCTTCCGTGGTCAGGCAGAACCACGAAGAGCGTCTTGCCGCGATATTCTTTCATCTCCCCCGACGCCTGCCAGAGCCGCCAGGTAAGCTCGTCCGTTCGGCGGATCGCTTCGACGTAGCGCGACCACGAGCCGTAATGGGCGCAGTCGATCTCGCCATACGCAACCATCAGCACATTCGGAGCGAACTCGCGCATACAGGATATGGCTCGGTCGGTAAGAAACAGGTCGTGGCTCGTGCTCCCTGAAGCGGCTTTCCAGGCGGCGTATTGCCTCACCGCGAAATCTTTGGCGGCTTTAGAGCGGAGACCATCGTAGGAAATCCGGCTGGTCGAGCGAGCAAGGCGGGCGCACTCGGCGGCGGCTTCAAGCTCAGCGTCGGTCGAGCCGGTCGCGGCGGCCTTGCGCATGAGGACCTCCATTTCGTCCGCCGTCGAACGCGGGATGGTCGGCGGCTCGACCACGTTGGCGGCGAAATCGCGGCCGAAGCCCATCGCGCGGCTCTCGCCCGCCTTTGCCAGAATCGACGCGTAGACAAACGCCCAGGCCGTGGTATCCGGAGCGCCGCGGGCTTTGCGGAATGTCTCGAATATCGTGGGATGCGCAACGGGTCGCGACCAGTCGATGTCGTCCCACTCCCAGTGGCCCGTGACTATCGAGCCGGTGGAGTTCGGGTGCACGATCTTGTGCTCCACCCGCATGTTCGTGAAAAGCGCCCCGGCCGGGACCATCTCTTTCCAGAGGCGCGGGATGTGGCGGTGTTCGGGGTCGCCGATGGACTCGCTGTACCTCGTGCCGCCGCCGAAGACGACGACGATCAGCTTTCGCCCGGCGCGCGACGGTTTGGCAGCCGGAGTCCCGGCCTCGACAAGTCCCGCTATTCCGGACACAGCGGCCGCAATGCCAACTCCCGCGGCTCCGCGCAGAAAGGCTCGTCTATTGATCCGGGTAGTCATGGTTTGGGTTTGGGAACCGCCACGCCCCGCAGCGGCTGCGGAATCGGCTGCGCGGGCGGCGGGTTCCGCGCTTGCCACGAATCGAATCCGACGGCGAGGAATACCTCGCCGGTCTTGCTGCCGACAACACCGCGGTAGACGGCCATCTTCGGTGTCTGTTCGACCGAGCGCGCCGAGAATCTCGCACCCGAGGGAATCGGGATCGCCTCCAGGCCGCTGTTCTTGCACGGCACGGACGACTTGAAAGTCACGCCCGGCGAGACAGCCACCTTGAGGTTAATCGGACCGAAGCTCTTCCACAGAGACGCCGGATGGACGACATAAGCAAGCTGGTACGTCCTCGGCTCGCGAGTGTCCAGATATGGATACTGGCTGTAGCTGACCGTGAGCGTCTGGGTGGACTTCGCCGGGAACGTCACGCGGTAGTGCAGCAGATTCATCGGCGCGAACGTGAACACCACGGGAAGGTTCTTCAGGATCGCCTTGCACGATTCCCGCTCTTCGTCTGTTATGGGCAGATTCGGGTCCAGATAGTCCACTCGGGCATAAACGGAGAGATCACCGGGCGAATCCTTCGAGTCCGCGGTCATCTCTCTGGGGCGCACCTTGCCCGTTTTCAGGTCCACGGACCTCTCTCGCGCGTCCCCTCCCCATGCGGTGAATATGGACTCGTAGGTCGAGGCGGCTTTGGGATCGAACTTCGACGCAAGCTGCGCGAGGAACTGCGTCGCCTTCTGCTCGCCGATAGCGGCAAGAGGACCCAGATTGGCGTTTATCAGTTCCTGAAGAACCGGCTGCCACCAGAACGTCCCGTCCCGCGCGGGCAGCTTTCGGTCGGAGTCCAAATCCAGGCAGGCATAAGCAGCCATCAGCGCGGCGTCGCGTTCGTTCCAGCGCTTCTCGGCCTTCATATACTCCGCAAGCTTTGTCCGCACCTCCGCTCTATCGCCGGTCTTCGCTCGCGCATCGGCGACCAGCGCGGACAACCGGCTGTCCTGAGCGACGGCCTTGTCGATTGTCTCCCTCGCGCGCTGACGGACAATGCCATACAGGGCCGAGTTCGAGATCACTTTGCAGTCGATGGACTTTCCGTCCATTGTGACATACACGTCGGGCGTCAGCATCATCCCGTGCGGGCTGGTTCGGATACCGCGCAGAATTGGGAAACCGAAGTCGATCTCAATTGCTTCAGCCGTCGGATTCTCGATCTTGTAAGAAGCGCTGACGTGGGCAAAAGGAGTCGAAACAGCAGCGACCGGTTCGGGAGGAGGGCTAAGCAGGATTGGCAGGCCACGTTCGCCGCCCGGATACGTTACCGACGGCCCAAAGCTCACGTCCAGGTCTTCGCTCAGCACTCGCAGCCTGTCCTCCCTCGCCGGCTTCAGGTCCGGGTCGAGCCGCGCCAGAACGCCCTTGGCCGACGGGTCGCCGGACGGATACTTGATCACAAACGGCCCGCCGTTAGCGTTCGCCGCTCCGGACAAACAGAACGACAGAAGTAGAACCCCAATCAGAATCCGCAACCCAGTCATACCAATAATCCCCCATCTTTGTTCCCGCTTTGCTTTGCACGCCCGCCGTCGGCGCTCGAAAGCGGCGATGAATCGCCGCACTCCACATAGGTCAAAAAGCTGTTCAGGAATTTAGACGCCGGCCGACGACAAAACGTCAATCCACCCTCGTTGACATCTTCTAACCTTTGCTCTTAGACGCCTGAATCCCCTGCAACCGCGCCGGCTGGTCTGCCAGCTTCCGAACAGCGGCGTCAAATGCGCCCGACCCGACCGCGACGAACAGCTCGCCGGTCTTGTTCTTCATCGTCGTCCTGTGAATCGCGTAGGGCACGCTCGGTTCGGCGTACGGCTCGCCGTGGGTTTTGCGAGAACGCTGCTGAAAGACGGGTTGCCGGCACGGTACGGATGCCCGGAAAGCGACGCCTTTCGGGACGGCGACCTCCAGATTGATCGGGCCGAAGTCCTTCCACAGCGACGCCGGGTGCAGGACATAACAAAGCTGGCGCGTGGCGGGCTTGGCGGTGTCCACGTAGGGGTATTGCCTGTAGCTGACGGACAACACTTGCTTGGACTTCGCTGGGAACTTGACCCGGTAATGGAGCAGGTTCATCGGCGCGTAGGTGAAGACCACGGGCAGGTTCTTCAGGATCGCCTTGCACGACGCCTTGTCGTCCGCGCTGAGAGATGGGTTATGGTCGAGATAGTCGATTCGCGCGTAAACGGTCGGATCCAATCTCCGATCGTAACCCGCGGAGTTCGCGACCTTAGAGTCAACCGTCAACTCCCGGGGCCGGGTCTTGCCGGTCTTCAGGTCGACAGAGCGTTCCCGGACGTCGCCGCCCCAGGCCGTGAAAATGGACTCGTAGGTAGAGGCCACCTTCGGGTCGAAATGGGCGGCAAGCTGCGCGAGGAATTGGGTGGCCTTCTGGTCTCCTATAGCGCGTAGAGGGCCGAGGTTCGCTTGGGCAAGCTTGCGCATTTGGTTGTCGTACCACGGCATCGCTCCCGGCGCATAGCCGTGCAAAGGCTCGCGGTTGTGCTTGTCCCAGTCGATGCTCGCGTACTCGACCATCAGGGCCGCGTCGCGCGCGTTCCAGCGCTTCCACCATTTCCAGCCGCCCGTCAGGCTATTGAGCAAATCGGCGCGAGCAGTCTTGAGGGCCGGCCCTTTGGCAACGCTCACTTTCCTGACAAGGTGTGCGAGGTTCTTGTTCGCGGCTATCGATTTCTCGATGGTCGCCCTCGCTCGCTGGCGGATGATGCCATAGATCACGGAGTTGGAGATGACAACGCAATTCGCGAACTGGCCGCCTGCCTTGACCCGCACGTCGGGTCTGACGAACATGGATTCCGGGTCGGAAGCGATGCCGCGCAATATCGGGAATCCGAAGTCGACCTGGATGGCCTTGGCCGTTGGGTTCTGAATCGTGTACTCGGCCGTGACGTGCGTGACCGGCTCGATGGCGCGGAGGGGAAACACGATCTGCAAATCTTCTTTCACCACCCGCAGACGGGTCTCCCTCATTGGCTTGAGGTCCGGATGAAGCCCGGCCAGAACTCCCTTTGCAGCCGGATCGCCCGAGGGGTACCGGATGACGAACGGCCCGCCGTTGCCGTTGGCCACGATCGGCAAACAGACCAGAACGAGCGCAAATCCGAGTAGCACGTGAGGTTTTCGCATCGCAATCGGCTCCTTTGTTTGCTCAACGCGTGACGCTAAAGCGTCACGCTGTTTCCCGAAAGCAAGCTGAAGCAAGCTCTCAGGCTAAGACAAGACGGCCTTGCGTCTATATCTCCACTACCGCCGTCGCCTCCATCTCCACGAGCAGTTCCTCGCGGCAAAGGCGGGCCCCAACGCACGTCGAGGCCGGATAAGGACTGAGGTGAATCTCGTCGAAATAGGCGCATCGGACCCGGTTGAACGCCTCATAGTCGGCGGCGATATCCTTCAGGAAGACCGTGACCTTGACCACGTCCCGCCAGTCCGCGCCCGCGCTTCGCAGGACGGCCCGAACATTTTCAAACATCCGGCGCGCCTGCGCGTCGAAATCGCCCATACAGAGACTTTCGCCCGCCGGTCCCACGCTCGCAGTTCCTGATACATAGACGAGCCGCGCGCCCGGAAGGCTTACCTCTATTCCGCGGCTGAACGCGGCGGGCTTCGGATAGTGGTATGCTTCGCACAAGGCGGTCGGAGCGTGGAGCGGGCGGCGTTGAATGGTCATCAGGTTGTCCTTTGAGCTAGACTTGGAGACACCGACAACGGCGCCCAACTTGTGCCGGCGCCTCCAAGATGGCAGTTCTGAGTTCTGAGCGCTGAGTTGCAGCAGGCTCGCTTGCCAAGGCTTATACGCAGGAATTGCGGATAAAGTTTCGGATTGAAGAGTCGGGAGAGTCGAGGGAGGGGAGGGAGGGCATGATGATGGGAGGGAGACCTGCGGTCAGCGTGGGTGCGGGGTCAGAGACCCGCGCACAGCGGGGTCGAAGGAGTGGCCTGGCTATTCGCCCGCCGGCTCGGAATAGACCACTCGGGTCACCACATCTCCGACGATCTGCAATGAGGCCGCGCCGCACTTGTCGGGGGTGTCTTCGAGTGTGTGCCAGTAGGGGTAGTCGAAGTCGATTACGTCAACGCATTTGATGCCGCCGGCCAGAAGGGGAAGGTGGTCGTCCTGGATCATCTGCCCCAGGCCGGGCTTGGCGGAGTTGAAGTATTTGTCGTATTCCAGTTCCGCGGCGGCGTTCCATATCTTAGCGACGATATCCGGCGCCCGCTGCGTCGAATATGACTCCTTGCGGATTTCCAGGTCCTTATCGCCCACCATATCCAGCAGGACGCCGTACTCGAACTTGTCGAATCCCCGCACCGGCTTCATGACTTCCCGCCATTTTTCGGCGAAGGCCTTGGAGCCGATGAACATCTCATCTACGCCCGGGCCGAAATCCTCACCGTCAATAAACGCGATGACGACGCCGGTATCCGCGAGCTTCTTGTGGAGCATCTTCGCCAGTTCGAGGAGTACTGCACAGCCGGACGCACCGTCGTTGGCGCCCAGGATAGGCTGCCTTGCCTTTGCGTGGTCCACTTCTTCATCGGCGGTCGGTCGGGTGTCGTAATGCGCAAGGAGCAAGACCCAGCGTTTGCGGTCTTTGCCGAACACTCCGAAGATATTGCGCCCGGTGTAGGCGCGCTTTCGCGATGGGGATTGATATGTGAATGACTGCTCGAACTGGCGGTCGGCGTATTTCTTCAGTTCCGCCGCCAGGAAATCGGCGGTCTTCTCGTGCGCCGGCGTTCCCAGCGGTCTGGGGCCGAAATCGCACTGCCGTTTGAGGAGCGCGTACGCGTTATTGCCGTCGAATTTCGGGACACCGGCCCCGCCGGTGCAGCCGGAGAGGATGAGGATGAGAAATACGGCGGCAGCGGCGACGGGCAGGCGGTTGGGCACGGCGGGGGTGATATGCATGATGCTTAATGCGTTCAAGCGGCGACAACCACGTTCGTAGCATAGTGGGTCGGTTCCGGAACGGGCTGCCCGGTCTCTTGCAAGTCCTGTACGTGCCTATCTATAGCTTCCCGTATAAGTTGCTCGACCTCTTCTCTGGTGTCGGCTACGGCAACGCAGACGGGCAAGTCGGACACGTACGCGCTCCAGGTTTTCGCACCCTTTTCGGTGATGACAGTGTACTCTTTCATTTGCCAGACAATTGCGCCTGCTTCAGGATTGACTTCAGAATGCTCGGAGGTGAACTGGTCGGGGCGGCGAGACTCGAACTCGCGACCTCTTGCACCCCATACAAGCGCGCTAGCCAAACTGCGCCACGCCCCGACCGCACGTTCATTATATTCCGCGAGTGGGGGAGTGTCAACCGAGGGAAGGGTTCTGAGGGTTCTGAGGGTTCTGACAACCATCAACCAACAACCACCACAACCACCACCGAGTGGGTAACAGTTCAGGAATGGTGAGTACCTGCCGGGCAACGTCATTCCGAGGAACGAGGAATCTGCTTTTTCCGGGCACTTTACAGAAGCAGATTTCTCGACTACGCCGGCGCTCCGCTCCTAAGGAAGCGCCCCGTTTCGGGATTTCCGGGTTGGGACCGGAAGCTGTCCGCTATAGCCTGCATATGCCGCCCAACCCTCAAATCCCGAAACAACGGGGTGGTTCCTTTCCGAAATAACCCCGATCCGTCGGGGTCGGTCGCTCGAAATGACATTCAGCGCCACGCACTTCCTATCCCTGAACTGTTACCCGAGTGGTTGACAGCCAGATCGTCCGCCGATATACTTAGCCAGGCCAGGCGCGGTTGGGCGCCGTCATTATCGGGATCAGGAGGAGCCGGTATTGCGCAAACCCCAGCTCAATGAACGTTTACCCGCGGGCGCCGGACCGCACGGACCGAGGCGCGTCGAGCGCAGGCCGTCGGGGACGTTCAAGAGGATCGTCTCCAGCCTGCTGCTTGCATTTGCTCTCGTTATGGGAACCGGATTGGGATTCCTGTACTTCTCCAACGAAACCGTCCGCGAGACGGTGAACGTGATCATCCACCGCGATTATCCCCCCTCGAAGGCATTTCCCGGTCGGACCGAGCTGAACGTTCTGCTGCTTGGAAGGGATGTCGATCGAGACCGCCGGGGACACGTGGTCAACACGCGCGGCAGAACCGACACGATAATCGTGGCGCACCTGGACTTCGTGAACAAGACGGCCAATCTGCTTTCGATACCTCGTGATACCTACGTCAAGATTCCCGGCCGGCGCGGCAAGCACAAGATCAACGCGGCGCACGCTTACGGCGGCCCGGAACTTGTGGTGGATACGGTGGAGGAGTATCTGGGTGTCCGGCCGGACGATTACGTAGTCGTGGACTACGACGCGTTTGTGCAGAGTATCGACCGCATCGGCGGTCTGGACATCAAGGTGGACAAGCAGCTAGACTACGACGATAACTGGGGCCAACTGCACATCCATCTCAAACCCGGCCTGCAGCGACTAGACGGCAATCAGTGCATGGGCTTTGTGCGATACCGCAAGTCGAATGACGGGCACGGGGATTCGGACGTAGTGCGCATCGACAGACAGCATGAGTTCGTTCGCGCGGCCAAGCAGGCGCTGATGCGGCCCTCTGCTATGATCAAGGCCCCGCACGTTCTTTCGACAGTGCGCGAAAACGTAAACAGTTCCCTGAACTTCACGCAGCAGCTTTCGCTGGCGTACTTCCTCAAGACACTGCCTGCGGCTTCCATCCACACTGAAACCCTGGCGGGCGAAGAGGGCCGCGTATACGCCCGCGCGGACGAAGACGAGGTCCGGAAGATAGTGCACCGGATGTTCTATTGAGACGGGAACGTCGATAGGCCGTCAGAACGCCGGAAGCACGCGCTCGATCTCAAGCTCTATGAGCCTCTTGAAAGCCGCGGTGGATTTGTCATTCTCGCCCAGCTTCTGGTAGCAGTCGACGAGTTTTCCGGCGGCTTCGACGATTTCGCAATACGATCCCTTGTAGTCCGCGGGCAGGCTCGTCAGGACTTGTTCGTAATCCGGCGCGGCGTTGGCGTATTTGCCCTGAACGAAGCACAGATTGGCCATTGCGAAATGCCGCAGATGCGCCGCGTTTACCATCTGGATGTCTGAGATCGCCTCTTCGTACGCTCCCCGGTTTGCCCGCAGAACCGCGCGGTGGAAATAGGCGTCCGGCGCAACGGCCGTGTCGCTGTAGTTTTCGATGATCTCGGACAGGACGGTTTCCGATCTTGCCGGATCACTGAACTTATAGCAGAAGGAAGTGTACTCCTTAATAAACGCCAGCTCTTCTCTGGACCAGCCATCCATCGCCGTCATCTCGTTCAGCACACCCAGCGCGTCTTGCCTCTTTCGGTCCATGAGCAGGGACTGAACCAGCAGCATCCTCGCCCGTCCGCGCGCGCCGGGATCGTTGGCATGTTGGGAAATGGAGTTTCGCAGCGTGGCGGCCGCGTCGGAATATCGCCGCGCGTCGCACTGAACCATCGACTTCAGTTGAAGCGCTCGGGCCCGATAGCGACCCGGTTCGGGATAGCCGGCTATCGCGCTGTCCGCCGCCGCTATCGCCTCGCGGAATTTCTTCTTAGGCTCAAGTGTTTGAATGGCCGCCTCTAATGCCGGGAACACATACTCGGGCAAATTGGTGGTGTCGGTGTAGAGCTGCGCAAACTCGGCCAGCGCGTCGTCATCCTTGCCCTTCTTCTTGAGGAGAAGACCTACCCGGTAGCGGGCCAGGCCGGACCGGCCCTTCTTATCGGAATAGTTTTTAAGGACGTTTCGGTATTCGGTTATGGCGTCTTCGTCCGCGCCCATTTCCTCATAGATCTGCCCGCGGAGCAGAGTCGCGTCGGCGCACTCGGAAACGGCAGATGGATTGTCGGCCGAAACGCTCGCAAGGGTAGTGAGGGCCTCGCTCAGTGAGCCGGCCTTTCGGTGAGTTTTGCCGATCTCAATCTGCGCCTGCGCGTGCCAGGTATCCGTATCATCGTAGTCGGTCAGCAGCTTGCGGAACACTGTTATGGCCTGCTCGTGCTGACCTTTGCCGCGAAGCGCCTGGCCCTTTCTCGTCAGTGAGTTCACTCGGTCGGTCCGCGTCCTTGCGTAATCGGGAGCGACGCCGGAACCCTCGGCCAAATCCTGTTCGGCCGCGTCCATCGCCGCGCTTTGTCTAATCTGGTCATACTGCGTGATCGCCTGCTGGACGCGCGTTGAGTCGTCAGCGGAAAGATCGGCTGAGGCCAAAAGGCTTTGGATGCGGGCCTTGGCGCCGTCGGCCTGCCTTTGAAAACCCGGATAATCCTGGAGGACAGTCTGGTACTCCGAGATAGCGTCCGCGGCCTTGTTGGTCTGCTCTCGGATTCGGCCTCTGGCAAGCAGCGCCTTCAGGCACGCGGGTCGTATGTCCTGATGGTCACTCAATACTTTGCCGCGGGAAGCCAGAGCGTCATCGCTGACACCGGCCTTCTCCTGGGCCGACGCAAGGCCAAGCAGCGCCTCCGCCGCCCACAGTTTCATGTCGCCGCAGTCAGCGACCGCGCTTTGGAACTGGGCAATGGCCTGGTCCGCCTGGCCCTTGTCGCTCAAGGTCTGACCAATCCTGATACGCGCCTCCGCGCTCTCCGTGCGCTGTTCGGGATAGTCTCGGGGAACGGCGGACAGCTCTTCGAGCGCCTGATCTTCGTTCGCGGAAGCCGACAAACAAGCCGCTATCCGCAATCGCGCCTTGGCGCACTGGGCCTTCATGTCCGAGTGGGCCGAGATAACGGAGCGGTATTTGGCTATGGCTTGGGGAAACTCCCGCTTATCCTCCAGAATCCTACCCAGCTCAAGCAGCGCCTCCGCGCCCTGGCGGTGGAAGTCCGGGTAGGACGCAATCAGGTCGGTGAACTGTCGCTCGGCGTCTTCGATCTGCCCGAGAGCGCGATACGCCCGCCCGATAGCCAGCTTCGCGTTGGCGCACACCCTCTTCTGGTCGCTGAAGTGGGCCAAGACCGTTTGCCATGCGCCGATGGCTTCCGTGTACTGCGCCAGGGCCTCAAGGTCCGCGCCGTTGGCGTATTGGGCCTCCGCGTCGGCCTCCTGCGTGGCGCAGACGCCGATCGGCGGAAATAGGAACAGAAGGCTTGCCGCCAGAAGCGCCACGTAAAGTATCGCTGACCTGAGTGTTCTTCTCACCTGAGTTGTCCTCCCGATATTGGGCTGATTGTTTAGAACCTTGCCCCTATGCTTGCAATGATTCCGGAGCTCTCCTCGCCGCTCATGCACAGATCGATCTCCGCAAATGCCGACTTCGAGAACCTCCAGCCGGTCAGGGCCGTGAAAGTCAACCTGACATTGTCTTCCGAGAAGCTATAGTCGTAATATTCCTCGGTCCATTCGCTGTAGTAGGTCCCGTTGACTCTTAGTCTGGTGACGGAAAAACCCGCGCCGTACCCGTGATAGGACCCGGTACCGGATTGGGATGAATACGCATGGCCATATCGCTTTACCAGTGAAACTGGAACTATGTCCAGCTCGTTATTCGCGCTCTCTCCGGCGTACCACCCCGCCTGCGATTCCGACGCCCGAAACCAGCCGGCGCGCACGGACAATTCGCTGCCTTTGTTACGGCGGATGCGTTTATCTATGGTGAAGCCGACTGCCGGACCGAGGTTTTGTCTATACTCCGGATCGCCCAGCAGGAACACGCCCGCGCTCAGAGTGAGGTCTTTGCCGACCTCCACGGTCTGAGCGCCCGCGATGACGCAAGGCAAGAGCAGCAGAAGCGTTGTTGGTAGTAGAAGCGAGATTCTCATTTGTCCTCCAGGTTTTGGCACAAGTTTGTTTGATCACTATGTCGTCGGCATCAGTATCGGCGGGCCGGGCTGTTTTGGCAAAGGGGTTTCCCGAAAGAACGGAACAGTTCCGCGCTGCCTCACCTCTTACCTTTTCCGCGTGGAATTCCAGGCCCCCATGCGAACACTTCCGCGCCTCCATATTCTCCTACCCCGATCAGTATCTTGGCATTGCGCCTACCGATGAACTGGTATTCGAACACCCACCAATTTGCATCGGAAAGCTCTTTTTCGTCCAGATATTTGCGCTTCGTAAAATCTGACGTTCGCAATCCACCGTAGAACCGGCAAAAGTCGGCCAACTCACGATCCGCTATAATCTTAGCCTCAGAGAATGTGATCGACCGCGGTTGGCCGCAACCGACAAGCGCTGCGCAGATGAGAACTCCCACCGCGGAACCTACCGCCAGTTTCCTGGAAAACAATTTGTTTAGCATTTTCTATGCTTCGGGACACGCTTTTCGTCCCGAAGCAGGCTCGCCGCGGACCTGCCGGTCACCAGTCGAATTCGTCAGTACCGATGAGCGAACTCCCACCGGCATACCACGAGCCGCTGGAGAACTCCCACTCCTCCGGCGTCTCGATAAGACCCCGCCTCACTGGATTCTGATGAATATACTCAAGCTTCTGCCTCAGTCCGTCCGTTTGCGTTATCGGGAAAGCCCGGCCGCGCTCTTTCCAGAACCGCACTCGCGCTTGCTGCCTTGCCCTCTCCCGAAACCGCCGGCCAGTCTATTATCGAACTGGTCCAGAAGCAAACGGCGCCGTCGATATAGACATTGTGATGCCGGGTGGAGGTCATGCCACAGCTACAGTATGAGCCAATGTCTCAGCGCAACACTACCGTGCGCTTCGGGACGAAAAGCGTGTCCCGAAGCATAGGAATAACGAGTCCTTGTTCCATCACCTATGCCGTCGGTATCAGTATCGGCGGACCGGGCTGTTTTGGGAAACGGGTTTCACGAGACAACGGAAGCACGATCTCTCTTGCCCTCTGGTGCGCGAGTAACGGTTGCCATTCCGTTACCGTATCGGTGATAAAGAACGTCGTCGTTTCCGCGGCTATATTCTTCCACTTCACTTCTTCTCTCCTCTGTATGAACGGTCAGGTCGCTGGGCCGTTTCGGGAAAAGGGTTTCACGCGACAACGGGAAAGGCTATGTGCGCTCTACCCGGACCGCGTCATGCCGGCTCACTTAGCATCGGGGCTAAGTGCGGCCTGGCCAATGCTTGAACCAGTCAGGTTCGCCTTCGTCGAACATGGGCTCCCAGTCAGGATTGAACTCTTCCGAGGTGAATCTCGCCGACCCGGTTCGGTATACTGCAATGTCCTGAGTCAGGTCACCGAACTGCCGCGCGTCAAGCACAAGCTGCTTGAAATCCTCTAGGACCAGTTCCGACTCGGTGGACCTAGCCATGCGAAGCTGTTGAAACACCAACAAAAGGTAGCCGCCCAATTCGATGAAGAGCCAATCAGGCCGAGCTTCGATCCACGTTAGCTCACATACGCAATCGCCTGGGCGCCCGCCACACCAACCATCGGGTAGCATTAGTCCGACCGGGGCATTCCGCCTCTCACGAAACCACCGTAAAACCAGCTCACGTATTTGTTCATGTGTCATTTTGCCCTCCGTCGCGACTTCGTTGTTAGAACTTGAACTTCAACCAATTCGTTATCCACGACGTGCTAGGGTTGGGTGCATACCACTGTATCCCGCCGACCTAATCATCTGGTTCGATCTCAGACTGCGGAATGCCAAGAGCATCACTGACTCGGATATCGATTGTCCTAAAACTACCTAGACCGAATACTCCGCACGGTTCCACCTTATGGCGAAGAACATTTCTGAACTCGTCACGGTATTCATTATGAACGATGTCCCAAAAACAATGAGGTTTCAAGACATCATCTTCTGTCAGCGGACGATTCTCTATGGTCTCGAAATACCCCCTTGACCAGGGAAGCTTGTTCGTAAAATAAGGAGGGATAAGCAAGTTATCCTTGTCAATCGTGGGTATCTCCGACTTATTGGCCGAGGTCACATTATATATGTAAATCAGTATGAAGCCGTCCGCAGGGCCTCCGTGCTCCTCGACTCGAATAACCCTGCCGAACATGTACTCGCCTTCCTTGACTTGGAGCGCGAAGATATCTCCAGGTTTCAACGGTTTGCGACTACGTTTGAGAACTCTAAGATTCATCTCTCCTCCCGATATACCATTCGTCTAATAGCGTATCTGGATATCATTCTTCTTCGCGTAGCGCTCGGCCCATGTTAACGCACCTTTGATCCAAGTATGCTTCGGACTAATACTATTGATCGCGTTGTTAAACTGAGGATTCGAATTAATGAGCAGTTGTTCCATAGCCCTTGCTTGTCCCCTCGTTAGCCCTCCTGCAATCTCCTGCAATTCATAACCCCTCTGACTCCCGACCAACGTCGGGCCTCCCAAGTTCCTGACTCACCCTTCTGCGCGTGTCGCCCCCTTGCACCCCGGACAGCCCGCTGTATGCGCGCTCATTGCTTCTACAGCGGTTGCAGGCTTCACCACTTTCGGAAGGCTGGCCGACTGCCAATTATGTTTAACGAGGCCGAATCGGGTTCGCTTAACGCTACAACCCGCGCTTTCGTTCTTACGCCGCTTCGGACAGCAGGATTACTCCTGCCTCCGGGCGCAATACTAACTGTCGAATGAGCAACTACAGTCTGACCACTTTCAGGTCAGTGAATGTGCCGAGCTTCGCTTGGCGCACCGAAACAACACAATCCCGTGAACTCCACTGCTACTTCGGAGGTGTCTGATGTCACGCCGATTTGGTACATGCAAGCTCTGTCGAACGTATAGCGAATTGAGAGAGAGCCACTTCATACCCAAGGCGGCGTACAGAATAATAGAGCGGACAGCTGGGTCACCACCTGTTGTAGTAAAACCAGAAATAACCATTCAAAAGAACGAGCAGATGAAGGATTATATTCTTTGCGCGGATTGTGAGGAGCGCTTCAATAAGAACGGCGAAGACTATGTCATGAGATACTGCTACACAGGCGAGAAGGGTTTCAGGCTTAAGGACCTGATCGATGCCACCGAACCGATAGCCTGTCATGACGGACTGAAACTCTATTCTGCATCGGGCATACCGGAGATTGATGTAGAAAAGCTTACGTACTTCATATCCAGCGTTATGTGGCGAGGTTCCGCCCACAGGTGGAAATCAGGCAGAGACGTAAGAGCAAACCCAAGTCTTGCGAAGTATGAAGAGGAATTGCGAAAGTATCTTCTGGGCGAGGCAGATTTCCCGAAAAACGCTGCCGTTTGGATCAACATTGTCCCCGATTCCGAGAAATGGGCTTTAGTGGCAAATCCGTATGGCGGAAGGCTCAAGGAATTCTGGCACTATAATTTTCCTTTCCTGGGGATATTGTTTTGGTTCTTTTTGGGGAAGCGCATGCCTCTGGTGATGCGAACATACTGCTCCTTTCGCTCTGAGCAGAAGTTCATTATGGTAGGTGATAAAGCCTCAGATATGATCATGAGAGACTGCGCGAAATTGATGGGCCGTTCAAAACGGATTCTTGTTCCTCAGTTGGACGAGGATGGGATTTAGCCTCGTGTCTGAAGGGTGCTGGACCGTGTTTATGTCACTTATTTTTGTATAGGACGTGGCTGTGTAGCAAGAGCAGATTTATTGGCTTTGCTCGGAATCACATGGCCCGCGTCGGCTATGGAAGAACCTACTGTCCCACCTTGCCAAATCCGTCACAACCCCACCCCACACGACCTTGCCAGGTCGATCAGCGGTTGGGGGTATATGCCGAAGATCAGTGTCCCCGCCAAGGAGACCAGTAGCGCCACGGCAATGGCGCTAGAGGGCGATCACGGCCGTTTCTCCAACTGCGAGATGTGCTTTGTAGACCTCCCGCCGGTGTCTGGTTCGGACTATCAGTACCGTCAGCACATCGTCGAGTATCTTATACAGCACGCGATAGTCGCCGCAGCGAATGCGATAGATGTCCCCGGAGCCTTCGATCTTCTCATATCCGTGTGGTCTGGGAGTATCGGCCAAGCTACCGATCGCGGAGACGATGGCTGTCTGAACACCTTTTGGAAGTCGTCTCAGGTCGCGAATGGCGGCAGGTGTGAACTCTGTCCTGTAGGCCATAGGCTTTCTATAGTCCCAGCTCTTCCTTTACCTTCTCCCAGGGTACAGTCCCTTTGCGCTCTGCCTCCTCAAGAGCCTTCCGCGCCGCCTCAACGTCCGACTGGTCTTCTAACCGGCGCATCATCTGCTCCAGTGCAAGCAAATCTTCCAGCGGAATAAGGGCGGCGAGCCCCTTGCCGCGACGCGTCAGGACTATGTGCTCCTTGCCGTAAGCGGCCCGATTAACCAGTTCGGAAAGCTGGTTCCTTGCCTCTTTTGTTGTTACTGTAGTCATACTGTTTGCCCTCACGTATCAGCGCGGGTCCATGTTGTCGCGCAGCCTTATGTACATTGCAGACCTAGTGTACATATACCACATTCAGAACGGGAGTGCAACCACGTTCGGCGTGATAGATTGTGGAGTGGGAGGAATAGTCTAACACATGCTGTCGACCAGAAAAGCGGAAACAAGCAGGCTGTTGCAGAACTATGCCGCCAGCGCCCTTGGTTGCCACCACAGTCTGCTGAATGACCGCATTCCATTACCGAAAACGGTCCGACTAAGACCCCAGCCGGTTATGCGCGCAAG
>JAUSGG010000171.1 GCA_030649165.1 Armatimonadota bacterium | reverse complement strand
GATCTCCAGGACTATCGGACTATCCTTTGGAACGGATGACTGTTTTACACCCAGCTTCAGCGTAAGACCGCTCTTGCGCGCTCCGTTGTAGGGATCAAGCGTTTTATACGAATGAGATATGTCCCCGCAAACATCCGGTCTCTTCTTCGATTGCTCGGTAATCGTCACAGTGACAGGCTTGGATGGCACGATGACCACGGCCTTACGATCCAACCGATCTAGTCGACTCTTGACTACAATCCGGTACTTACCGGGCGCGTTGATGAACCCCTTATCTATAGTGTAAGTCCGCACAAGGCTGGCTCCGGGATTGATTATGCCTGTACGAATCCCAAATATAACTTCATTTTCACGCTCAATCTTTCGGACGTAACCGGAAGGGTCCCGGATTTCCAACTGAAAGTCAGTTTCTGGGCTACTCACCCCAATAGATAGGATTGTGGTTGTGACATTAGTCATTGCAATGTCTAAAGTAACCGAGGAGCCGAGCGGAACATCCGGCCTTCGGGGAGTAACATTCAGAACAATACCTGTGAGCGCCGCTCCCGTCTTGGAGTCCGGCGCGACCGTAGGATCGTTACTCACTACAGGCCTCACGGTTGTTCCTTCATTGCCGGAGGCTGGAAGAACAGCTCCAATGATGACGATACAGCACACGAAAGCCGCCGCCATTATGTCCGCCAACGCCTCCGCAAACCAACTTCTCATCAATCCACACCTCCTGTTCCATAGTTCCGATTTTCAATCTGACGAGCCTCACTATTCTTGTCCACCTCTCGCAGAATCGCCTTTCTCAACCGCGAAAAGTCGGGACTTGCCTTGACGTGCGTGAAACCTGGAATGAGTAATGACGTGTCCACAAACTGACCTCCGCTTCGCAAGGTTGCGTTCGACGCGCGCGAGCTTTTGTCCTTTGGGCAAGCACAGAGAAAGAGAATCACCCAAAATGGCCGTGAATGTTTGTCCCGAATGCGATATAATACGCTTGGCTTCCTCAGACAATATGTGATTCGCTTCGGGTATGACGCCGGGAGGTATGGGAAGATGGCAAAAGGCATACAGGTTGTGCCTCGGCTCTTAGCCTTATCCGTCGGGCTTCTGCTTGCGGCTGCCCCCTTTGCGGGCGCGTCAAAACCGGATGCGGATTTCATCGCCGCTGCCCTGATGAAGCAGGAAGCGAATGCCGCGCCGTCGCTGCAAGTGTTTTACACCGCCGGTTATACTTGGCTCTGTCCGGATGCGTGCGCTAATCCTCAGGAAGTTCATTACATCAGGACGCCGGGTATTCTGTTCAAAAAAGTCAAAAGCGGGAAGACCGCGATCGCGAACGGGAAATGGAACAGCAGAGTGCGCTACGACCGGGCGACTGGCGAGCTCAGGCGGTTTAATGTGTTGTTGAATGGCCGCGGAAGTGGGACAATATACACCCTGGACACTTCGTTCGGCTTCGGAGACGCCCCATGCCCGGACCCGATCGCTCTCCACCTATGGCCGGTCGGAACGCTGCTTAAGCTCATCAAGCAAGGAGTTGTAGCCGACGCCCAGGAAGAGATCGACGGTCACGCGTGCTGGCGGGTGGATATTCCTGAAATGGGCATGGACGAGAATAACGCCAGCAAGACTCGTGCGAGTTGGACGATCTGGGTAGATCCGAAGATTGGCTTCTGTCCGCGCCGGGCAAGCAGGGCGTCGAAACAACTGGAGACGCCTCAGCTTATCGAATTCTTCGACTACAAGCGCATCGGCAAGGGCGTCTATTTCCCGATGCGGGTAACTGTGAGGCAGGACGCCTCCTCCTTCGGGTGGGAATGCAAGGTTCAGAAGGCCGTGTGCCGGAAACCCATCTCGGCGGAAGATCTCGCGGTGACATTTCCCTCGGGCACATCAGTAGGCGTGCCGTCGGAGAACAGATACTACACGCAGCCCTGAGGCCGAAGCCTGCCGCCTCACTGCAAAAGAGGACACTGCCGCCCTCAAGCTGAACTATACCTATAGCATCAATCAGCGAGGCCGCACTTGAAAGTCCCGTTCGCCCCATACTCCCTCATAGTAACACTTGTGATTGCGGTCGTGCTGGCATCCACCGTGGAGGGAACCCAAGTGAGAGATCCAAATCAGCGACGCGAGCGAACGTGCTTCCAGTCCGAACGGGGCTATATCCCTGAGATCGACATCAAGTCCGATGTAGCCATCGTCTATGGCATAGGCAAGAACACCGAAGAGAAGATCGAAAGCTGGCGGAAAGAAGGCTACATCATCCACCTGATGACCGGCGCCTCCTGGGGAAGCTACCAGGACTACCTGAACGGCGACTGGGACGGCAAGAACCACTGGGACGAGGCCCAAACTGACAAAGACGGGAAGCCGATCATGCACGGCGGCAGCAAGGACGTGCCCTATATGTGCCCCGGCCCCGACTACGGCAAGTACCTCTGTATCGGCGTGAAAAAAGCAATCGACGCCGGAGCCGAGGCGGTCCACATGGAGGAACCCGAATTCTGGGTCAGCGGCGGCTACAGCGAAGCGTTCAAACGGGAATGGCAGGACTACTATAAAGAACCGTGGATTGCCCCGCACACATCGCCTGACGCTCAATACCGCGCGTCGAAGCTCAAGTACTATCTCTACCGCCGCGCGCTCACGCAGGTATTCGACTTCATCCAGGACTACAACAAGCAGACCGGCAAGGACATCAAGTGCTACGTTCCGACGCACAGTATGATCAACTACGCCGCATGGAAGATCGTCAGCCCGGAAGCCAGCCTCGTGCAAATCCCCGGGTGCGACGGCTACATCGGCCAGGTGTGGACCGGCACCGCCCGCACTCACAATATGTACAGAGGCGTGGCCAAGGAGCGGACCTTCGAGACCGCCTTTTGCGAATATGGTTCGCTCCACAACCTGGTACGCTCCACGGGCCGGCGCATGTGGTATCTGAACGATCCGGTCGAGGACGACCCGCGCCACAGTTGGGCCGACTACAAGCGCAATTGGGAGTGCACTTTCATCGGTTCGGTGATGTGGCCGGATGTGTGGCGATTTGAGGTGATGCCCTGGCCGTCCAGGGTCTTTACCGGCAGGTTCCCCTCGAAGGAGCCCACTAAGGGCAAGAATGAGAAGATCGAGCACACGATCATACCGCCGGACTACGCGACCGAGGTCCTCACCGCGATAAACGTCTTGAACGATCTGAACCAGCCGGACGTGCAGAGGGACATGGGGACGAATGGGATCGGTGTCCTGGTCTCCGACACTATGATGTTCCAGCGCGGGGAGCCGAACCCGAGCGATCTGTTCTTCGGCTCATTCTACGGACTATCGCTGCCCCTGCTCAAGCGCGGGATTCCGTGCGAGCCGGCGCAGTATGAGAACGCGACGATAAAGGATTACCTGAAGTCGTACAAGGTCCTGTTCCTCACCTACGAGGGAATGAAGCCGCCCAGCGGCAACTTGCATGTGGCGCTGGCCAAATGGGTCCGCGCCGGCGGCGTGCTGGTGTTCGTCGATTCGGACAAGGACCCATACAACGCCGTGAAGGAATGGTGGAACTCCGGCAAGCTGAAGCACGACCTGCCGCGGGTTCACCTGTTCGAGCAAATGGGGCAGGGATCGGCCACGAAGCCGGGAATCTACCCACATGGCAAGGGGGCTCTCATCTTCAGCGCGGCCAGCCCCGCGTGGCTGTCCCAGCAGCCGGACGGCGACAAGCCCATCGTCGCGCTCGCGCAGCAGGCTTGCCAGCTTGCGGACGTCGTCTGGAAGCAGACCAACTACTTCATCCTGCGCCGCGGCCCGTACCTGATCGCCGCCGGGCTCGACGAAACCGGGACGGCATGTCGGCGCGAGATCGACGGCCTATTTGTCGATCTGTTCAGCCCGACCCTGCACGTCAGCCGCAAGATCACTGTCTGCCCGGGCGACCGGATGCTCTGGCTGGACATCAAGAAGATCAAGGATGACGCGCCGACCGTGCTGGCATCCGCCTCCAAGATAGAGGGGGAGAAGAAGTCGAAGGGCAAGCTGGAGTTCCACTCCGAAGGCCCCATCGCCACCACTTGCGCGACGCGAGTCCTGCTACCTTCCCAGCCAAAATCGACAAAGATCGGTGACCTCGCAGCGGATAAGATCAAATCCGACTGGGACGCCGACAGCAAAACCCTTCTACTGCGCTATCCCAACTCACCGGAGGGACTCGAGGTCAGAATAACTTACTGATCGAACGAGCAATGAGCACGGTCGGCGACCTGCCTTCTGACATGGACAAGCAGTGTTTGCTCAAAGCCGCATCGACGGTAGACGACAAAACGGGCGGCTCGCATTTGCGAACCGCCCGCAATTCAGTGATCGAAGAAACCTCTATTAGCTCCTTCGCCGTCTGATAAATCCGAGGCCTGCCGCGCCAAATGCAGCAAGAGCCAGGAGGCTCGACGGCTCAGGAACCACAGTGTATTCGATTGTCAGGTACGGTAAGCGAGTGGTTTCAATTGATTCGCTGCTGTAGGTCCAGTTGTACACCTGGTTGTCGCCGACAGGGGTCTCGTACGTTCCGCCCCAGTGCAACATGCCATTGTTTTCCCATGTGCCGCTGACCCAGTCCTGGACCATATTCTTCAGATCCACGGTGATATAGCCAGGATCGATGTTGTTCCCAGCCACGTCCCAGCTTACCGAGGTAGCCAGATCGATGTCGCTCGCGCCGGTCGCGCCGCCCGTCTCCCAAGGGGTTGATCCGAACGCCTGGTGGCTCCAGGTGACATCACCAGCGCGCGCGGGCCTCTCATAGTCATCCAGGCCCTCGATCCAGCCCTTGCCGGCCTGGAGTCGCGATATCTGGTAGTCGTTCACCGTTGGAACGGTACGTCCGCTATTGCGTCTGACGTAGATGCCGTACGTAGCTGAGACGATCGTCGAGCCGGTCGGTATGGCCGACAAGTCGAACTTGACCAGCCAGTGCCTTCCTACACCCCAGCCGTTCGCATCGACAAACATGCGGGACACTTTGTCTCCCGCGTGCTGCCCAAGGTTGGCGTCAGGTTCGTCTCCTCGCACAACGGCGTCCTCCACCTGGGAAGGCCCCGAGACGGTCACCACATCGGCGACTGCTGGCGCAACGATCATTGCCGCCATCACCAGCACCAAAATCGTGATTTTGGTAGACACTACTTTCTCCCTCCTTTCTTGCAATACTTGCAATACTTCCACTCTCATTATTACACAGTGAGTCCTTCGACACAACTGGTATTATTACCTGTTTTTGCGAAAGAGCGGCATAAAGAGATGGACCAGAGGCATACTACACTCATCGGGTATCCGGCCGGGAAATCCTGCTGCCTGCGCAAGCCTGCAAACAAACCGACATCGTGGCCCTGAGAGCGCGGACAGGATATGGTAACGCGGACACTCCTGTCCGCGAAACAAGCCGAAAGGACACGCCGGCGGCGACAATCGGCCATTGGAATGGCCTCCTACCAGTGGCTTTATTCCAATTCGGCGATTCAGGCAACCTACCTCTTGGCAAACGTAGGAGGCGATTCCAATCACCGAAACGATACCTACCCGGTAGAAATACCAGTTTTTCATCCGCCGCGGGCTCAACGAGCGCGGCGACCATTGACAACCTTCGCCGGAAGGAGTAAGGGTTACTTGAGCTTGCGTGCTATCCGAGCTTAGAGTCAAGTAAGGGAGAGATCAGGATGAAAAGGATTGCGTTCGCTCTGCCGATAGTTCTTGCATTGGCCTTCAGCGAGGCCTGTTGGGGGATATGTGTCGTACGCGTAGACGCGTTGAGCAAAGCCCCGACACCGCCCAATCCGGTTATGGTTTTGGGTAGAGTGACGAGCACATCGCCCGTTACGCTCTCGGACGGAAGCGGAACCGTCACGGTCAATGGCCTGACGGCTTCACTCGGCGATTTCCTGGTCGTAACCGGAAACTGGGACGGAAGCTCACTAACTGTGAGTGGGCCTACGCAAGGCTTCATGGGTCCTGCGATGACGCAGATGATCTGGATCCCCGCCGGCAGCTTCCTGATGGGGAACACGGGAATAGGTGATGACCTTTACCGGGACCAGGAGTATGACTTGTACTGGGAAAAACCCCAGCACTCCGTCAGCCTCTCCGGCTACTGGATAGGCAAGTATGCCGTGACCAGAGGCGAGTATCGGGCCTTCAGGAACGCTGGTGGTTACTCCGACTCCTCTTACTGGTCTACTGCTGGTTGGTCTTGGAAAGGCAGCCTCTCCAGGACTGAGCCTAGTTACTGGGCTGCGAATCAGGATTGGGCATATGAGTCGAGCGGCTACCATCAGCCATTCCTACAGACGGACAACCACCCTGTGGTTGGCGTGAGCTATTATGAGGCGGAAGCTTTCTGCAACTGGGCAGGCGGTCATCTGCCCACGGAGGCCCAGTGGGAAAAGGCGGCAAGGTGGGATGGACATCCCAGAATATACCCGTGGGGCGACACGTGGGACCCGGAGAAATGTAACAACTGGTCTGACACCCTGTATCCGGGTTACCAGACCTCTCCGGTGGGCAGCTACCCGTCTGGTGCAAGTCCTTATGGTTGCCAGGACATGGCCGGCAATGTGCATGAGTGGTGTCAGGACTGGTATAAGTCATATCCTGGCAGCAGCCTATTTGACTGGACAGGCTTTTATCGTGTCCTGCGGGGCGGTGATTGGTACACCTTCGACGGCAACAGCTACGGCGTCAGCCTCGGCCGGTGCGCCTCCCGCCACGGCAGCGACGGCCCGGGCATCTATCTCTTCGTCATCGGGTTTCGCTTAGCCCGCTAGTCCACGTTGGTATTGGTGTGTGCACCATGGCTGTATTGCGGTTTGACGGGGATTGCAGGGGGCGAAGCCCCCTGCCTGGCGGTCTCGAATCGCTGAATCGCTGAAGGGGATGAGTAGGCGGAAGACCCCACCCCAGCCCTCCCCTAAAAGGAGAGGGGGCAAATCCCCCCTCCGTTTCGGAGGGGGTTAGGGGGAGGTTAAGGGTTACGCGGGGGTTTCTTGAATCGCTGAATCGCCGAAGGGGATGAGAACGCTGAATTCCGGATTTCAGCGGCTTCATTGCGGCTTCCGCGTCTCAGCGATTCGAACATCCGCCGCGGGTCCAATTCCCCGGCGCCGCGCAAACACAAAGGGCCCCGGCTAAAACCGGAGCCCTTCTTTCAACTCTAAACTCTAAACACTCAACCCTTCTTACAGCAGCGTCTCCTCGGTGTCCTTGTCGAACAGGTGCGTTTTGGACATGTCGAACACGAACTTGGAGTCCTTTGTCTCTTCGATCCTTGTCTCCGCGTCGATAGTCGCGATCAGCGAGTGGTCGCCGCAGGTGAGATACGCCGTGACGATGGGACCCATAGGCTCTATCACGTCGACGCCGGCGGTCACGGTGTTGTCGGAGCTCGGCTGTAGTGTGCCGCTCAGGTCCTCATCGAATATGTCTTCCGGCCTTATGCCGAATATCACTTCTTTGCCGATGTAGTCCTTGAGCTTGGAACTCTTCTCCACAGGGACCTTCACCCTGAAGCAGTCGGCGTTGATGTAGACGTTCTCGCCGCCGTCTTCCAGTTTGACGTTCAGGAAGTTCATCCCCGGAGTCCCTATGAAACCCGCCACGAACATATTCACGGGCTTATTGTACAGCCCAAGAGGACTATCGACCTGCTGCACGAGTCCGTCTTTCATGACAACGATGCGGTCGCCCATGGTCATGGCCTCGACCTGGTCGTGGGTCACGTAAATCGTGGTGATGCCGAGCCGGCGGTGGAGCTTGATGAGTTCGGCCCTGGTCTGAACTCGCAGTTTGGCGTCGAGGTTGGACAGGGGCTCGTCCATCAGAAAGACCTTAGGCTCGCGGACTATAGCGCGGCCCAGGGCAACGCGCTGCCTCTGTCCGCCGGAGAGCTGCTTTGGCTTTCGCTCGAGCAGTTCCTGCAAGCCGAGGAGATTTGCGGCGTCCTGGACGCGGCGCTTGATGTCGTGCTTGGGCACTTTACGGAGTTTCAGACCGAACGCCATGTTGTCATAGACGCTCATGTGAGGATACAGCGCGTAGTTCTGGAAAACCATCGCTATATCCCTGTCCTTGGGAGACACATCGTTGACAATGCGGTCGCCTATAAAGATCTCCCCGTCGGTGACTTCCTCCAAGCCGGCGATCATGCGCAGCGCGGTGGTTTTTCCACAGCCCGAGGGGCCGACGAGGACAAGGAATTCCTTGTCTTTAATCTCCAGGCTTACGTTGTTGACCGCCACGACATTCTTGAAGTGTTTGGTCAAGTCCTTTAGAACAACGTTTGCCATACCTGGGGACCTCCATGCTAAGGGTAGGGAAGTAGGTGAAACGGGAGCGTTCGCCACCGGTCACAGGTCTAATTATAGAGTCCGCAACTGCTTGTGTCAATTGCTGGGCTTTTGTCCAGGGAGTCGAAGGAGTCGGAAGAGTCGGAGGAGTCGGAGGAGTCCGACATGTCCGACAACCACCAACCACCACAGCAGCCCTCACAGACAATCCCGATCTGCGTTCATCCGCGTTCATCGGCGGTTTCTATAATAACGTCTCGATCTTACCGGCAATTGCCTGTTTCGACTGCAACCCTACTATTCTGTCAACCAGTTCGCCGTTCTTGAAGAAGAGGAGGGTAGGTATGCTCGCCACGCCGTATTTGCCGGCAATGGCCGGGCTGTTTTGCACATCCAGTTTCGTGACCTTGAGTTTGCCGTCGTAATCTCCGGCAATCGCATCCAGGGTCGGGCCCAGCGCCTTGCATGGTCCGCACCACTCGGCCCACAGGTCCACCATCACAAGAGTCGGCGCCTGCAGCACTTCCTGGTCGAAATCGTCCGCGCTTACATCCATCGCTTTGCTCATTCCGCTACCTCTGTATATTTGTGATTATTGATGGTTATGGCCGGCGTCGGCGACGCGCGGCGCGTGGTTTCTTCTCTTCAGTTCGGCGATCAGTCGATGATATGGAAACCTGTCGCCGGGACACTCCGTCCGGTTGAAATCTCTGTGCCGTTTTATGTGAGCCGGATCTATGCGATACTCGTCCATCAACCGCCCGCACAAGCCCGTCAGCGCGTTCATCTGCGCCCGGGTCGGTTTTAGGGGCCCCTGCTGTCCGTGCGAGTTGTCCGTACTGGAGAAGTTGCCCACGAGGCAAATCCCGATATACCGGTTGTAAATCGACCTGCCGTGCGTGTGGGCTCCCCTGCAGCCAACGGGCCTCCCGGTCTGCACCTTGCCGTCAGGCAGAACGACAAAGTGGTAACCGATATGATATATCTTCCCCTCGTACCACATCCGGAACCCGCGGTGGGCGTGCATCCGGTCCAACGCCTTCGCGTCGATGATGCGGCCGCCAACCCGCGGGGGCGACGCGGAATGGTGGATGATTATCCCGGGCGGCTTCTGCCGCAGCCACTCGGAGACGATGTTCCTGTACCTGAACCAGCAAAGCGCCGCGGCAAACGCAAGGAGCAGGAAAACACGCAGCGTTTGTCGTCTTCGCCGCCTTCTCCGGCTAATCATAGCTTGGCTCCAATCTTTCAGAGCTTTATGGATTCTATCCAAAGGGGCGGGAGATGTCAACAGGGAGTTGATGGTTTGTAGTTGCAGAGCGATTATGTCCCCAGTTAACTGCAGAGCGATAATGTCCCCATGGAAAGAAGGGACACAGGGATCAGTCAGAGAGATTTGAGCCGTCATCATGTGCTCAGGATGGTGTTAGAGAACAAGTTAGCCC
>JAUSGG010000154.1 GCA_030649165.1 Armatimonadota bacterium | reverse complement strand
AACAGTGAACGGTGAGCAGTGAACAGGAGTCAGTAGTCAGTAACTAGTTCAGCTGTCGGACTCCGGCCACGAACCACTAACCACGAATCACGAACCACTCTCCCTCGGGCCAGTGAACAGGAGTCAGTAGTCAGTAGCTAGTTCAGCGGTCGGACTCCGGCCACGAACCACTAACCACGAATCACGAACCACTCTCTCCCAACCGTCAACCGCTTTTCGTTGACACCCCGTAATTGATGGGATATACTTTGATTGAGGATTATTAGCCCCGGGGAGATTTTTGCAGCCTCGGTCAAACCCCGAACACAATCTCCTCGGCGCATCTGGAAATGTCACGTCAGCAAGTTTCTTCTTGAGGTTCCCCCTGCGTTTTGCCGATATATTAAGTGGAGGCTTCTCGCGATAGTTTTGCGAGGGGAGACATAGGATGCTTCGGCAGGATCTTAGACAAACCCAAACCCAGAGAATCGACCCCAAGCTCATAATGGCCAACCAGGTCCTGCAGCTTACTTCGCTCGAGCTGCAGCAGGCCATTGAACAGGAGTTGGCGGAAAACCCCGCGCTGGAGGTCAATGAGGAAGACCCCTGCGAAGGGTGCCAGACGCCCAAAGGCTTGTGCATCGACTGTGTATTCCACAAACAGGCTCAACTCGACAACGACGTCGACATCAGCATCTACGAGCTTGAGACGCCGTACGACATGACCGGCGACGGCGAGAGCGAAGGCGATTTCATCGGCAACATCCAGGCCGACATGACCCTTCAGGAACACCTCCGGCAGTTGTTCCGGGCCGTCGCGCCCGAAGAGAGCTTCGAGATCGGTGACTATCTGGTCAGCAACATCGGCGACAATGGCTATTACGAGGGAGATCTCGAAGACGCCGTCAATGACGTGGGCGTCACGATGGCTGAGGTTGAAATCGCGCTGGCGATCATCCAGTCCCTTGAACCCGCCGGCGTTGGAGCGCGCGATCTCCAGGAGTGTCTCCGCATCCAGCTCGAACAATTGGCCGAGGACGGCAAGGGCAATTCCGTCGCGCTGGGGATGGTCCGAACCTGCTGGCACGATATGCTTGCGCATAAGTACGGCCGGATCGCCCGAAAGCTCAAAGTCCCCGTCCGCGCCGTTCACGACGCGGTGGACTTCATCAAGCGGAAGCTGAATCCATATCCGGGCAACGGATTTCGTGCCCCGTGGGCTAACAAGCCGGACAACTCGAAGGCCACTATCAGGCCGGACGTCGTCATCAAACGCACCCCGTCGGGATTCGAGATCGAGGTCATGGGCAACGAACAGTTCTACCTTTCCGTCAACTCGTACTACCGGCGGATGCACGACGAAATGCGGGGGTCGAGCGATAAGAATTACACCGAAGATGACAAGAAGCACGTGCTTGAGTTTGTGGAGCGCGCGGACCTGTTCATCAAGAACATCAACCAGCGCCGCAAAACACTGCGCCTGATAACCAAGGGCATAGTCGATCAGCAGACGGGGTATCTGGAGACCGGCTCGAAAGCGTTCCTCCGTCCGCTGACCAGAACGAGAATTGCGCGGACTCTCAATGTACACGAGTCCACCGTTAGCCGCGCCACCTCAAACAAGTACGTGCAGCTTCCCAATCAGGACGTAGTGAGTTTCGACTTCTTCTTCGACGGATCGGTGTCCGTCAAAGACATGATCGGACAGCTCATCCAGGTCGAGGATCCGCACAGCCCCTTGAGCGATCAGGCAATCGCCGAGATGCTGCAGGCGCGCGGCCTGAACGTGGCCCGCCGGACCGTGGTGAAGTACCGCGAAGCGCAGAAGATACTGTCATCGAGACAAAGGCGAGTGTAAGCGCTGAGCGCTGGGTTCTGAGTTCTGAGTTCTGAGCGCTGAGCTGACCTCACCCCAACCCTCTCCTACGAGGAGAGGGAGCCAAATCCCCCCTCCTCCCAGGAGGGGGTTAGGGGGAGGTCCTGTTCACTGTTCACCCTTCACCGTTGACCGTTCACCCTTCACTCCCGCGCACTCCGCCTGTTAGTGGATTTTCCGCCGCTTTACGACTTCTATGAAGGGCGACTCCATACGTTTCAGCCATTGGATCAAACGCTCCTTCATCTCCTCCGCCTGGGACAGCCACTTTGACCGGTCGGGATTGTCGCCGACCAGGTTGTTCATCTCGTGAGGGTCGTTCCGGAGATCGTAGAGTCCGTCCAATCGGCCGGGGCCCTCGGTTCGACAGAAAAGCAACTTCCACTCTTTCGTGCGGACCATGAAATTCGGGACATTGTCGGGATCCCATTCCGACACGACGTAATCGAAAGTAGAACGCTGCTTGCCGCCAATCAGAGGGCGCAGGCTTTTGCCCTGAGAAGGACGACCCGAGACGCTCAAGTAGTCCAGAATTGTGGCGCACAGGTCCAGATGCGAAACGGGCTCCCTGACCGTCCCGTTTGCGGGAATGCCGCCCGGTAGTCGCATCAGGAGCGGGATATGAGCCGACTCCTCATAGAACACGTTTTTCTCGCGCAAGTTGTGCGATCCCAGCATCTCCCCGTGGTCACTGGTGAAGATGACGAGCGTGTTCTCCTCCAATCCAAGCTCCCTGAGTTTGGACAGAATGCGGCCGACATGGTAGTCGATCTCGTATACCAGCGCGTAGTAGTTGGAGATCATGTACCGGAACATCTCCTTCGGCCGGCCGGTCGTCATCGTCCTCATTCTTCTCGCTATGGAATATGGGGAGTTGGTCATCGGATCGTCGATGCTCGCGGGCAGCGGCATCTCGGCCGGAGGGTACATGCCGTGGTAGGGCTTGGAGGGAGTCATTGGCGAATGCGGATGGTGGAACGAGCAGGTGATGCTGAACCGACGGTCTTTCAGCCGCTCCAACGCCTCAATGATCTGGTTCGCGCAGAACGCGGTCGAGGTGTGCCCGGCGGGCACATCGAGGCATCCCAGGCAATCCGGCTGTATGATCTTGATGGGCTTTCCGTCCTGGCCGACTGGCCGGGCGCCGGGCGACAAGCCGTAGCGCAGGTCTATCGGGTCCGGCGCGTAAGGCCTGCGCGAGTAGAGATCGTCTATCTGCTCGCCCTCCCTGGCCGGTCGGACTGGCACGTGCTTGTTCAGATAATCGACGTAACGGCCGCCGAAGTTGGCGAACGCCGGCGCACGGTTCTTGTAATCGAGGGCGCGCCACTCCGGCGAGTGCCACTTCCCGTAGTACTCCGCCCAGACTCCACGCTCGGAGAGGATGTTGTCGAAGGTGGGAATCTGCGCGTAGCCCTTTCGGTCGACGTCGTAGTTGCACCTGACGCCGGTCCTCTGTGTGGAACACCCGGTAAGGATGCTCATGCGCGCGGGCACGCAAACGGGGCAGGCGGAGAAAGCATTCTCGAAGTAGACCCCCTGCTTCGCGAGTCGATCCAGATTGGGCGTCTTCAGTATCCCGTTTCCCGCGCGGCTCAGCGCATCCCATCGCTGTTGGTCGGTCATGATGAACAGGAGATTCGGCTCCGACGTCTGCTTGGGCGTCGCGTCGTCACGTCCTTCGGCAATGAGAGGGGTGATCCCTGCCAGACCGACCGCCGCGCCGGCTCCAATGATGAAATCGCGTCTGCTCACCTGTGCCATTTCATCCATCCTCCAATGTAGGGTCGCCGTGGCGTACACACTCCTTCCACGCGGACGGCCGGGCTACCTTTATTCCGAATGGTCGAGGGTTTGTGTGGGAGGGAGGAACTGGCGTCAGCGCTGAGCGGGGGCGGGGGCGAGTTCCTTCGCATGTGGCTCTTCCGCGGCAGGAGTCCCGGACCGGCGCCGCGATTCCGCGGCCACTGGACTTCCGCCATGCCTTCCAAACGCCCCATCGCGTTGGTTATACCAGTACATCGCCTGCAGCAGACTGTAGATAACCAGAAGAACTCCACCTGCAAGCGCGATCAACGCGTCTCTGCCCGCATTCTCTCCGTCTCCGCTTGCAAACCAAGTGGACTTTCATCTAATAATACGAGATAATGGCGACTTCATCCAGTCCCGCGCAGGATCGAAAGAGTCGGAAGAGTCGGAAGAGTCGGAGGAATCGAAGGAGTCCCGGATTCCGGAGGTCGATGTCAGGAGGACTCCGGCCTCCTGACAAATAGCCATCCGCCGCCTCTGGCGGCTAATCGTAGCCGAGTCGGAGGATTACCGGATGCCTGAGGTCTTCAGCGGCTTCAAAACCTTCAGCGTCTCAGCGGTTCAAGAGCCGTTCCATCGAAAACGGCTTTTCCGGCAGCGCGGCGTGCTGCTCGGGCGCCTGGGCCACAACCGGGGGTTTCGTGGGTACGGAAGCTGGAGGCGAAGCGGATATCCCGTCCGGTCGAGGGGCGGGTAACGGAGCGGCTATCGGGACGGGGGCATTCCGCGGCACGAACGGCTTTCGCTTCGTTACTACGATCACGTTAGTCAGCCGTCTGCCCGGCCACACCTTGATCTTGCCACCGTAGGAAAGGGCTGTCGAAGAACCGCCGTCGAGGTTCACCGCCTCGACAGCGCCCAGGCGTCGCATTACCTTGGCCAATTCGCTGAACGTAACGGGCGTTCTGACGGCGACGAGCAGGAGTTTGTTCTTGGAGGTGACTCCGATGGCGCTGCGCAGCCGGCGGCCGAACAACCCTCTGTCGCGAAATCCTTCCCGCCTGGCATCGATCCTGATGAGGCCGCCGGATATGAGCTGTGGACCGCTGCGAAGCCCAGCCGCACAGCCGGTCCAATCGATCCTGGCGCCCTTGCCCGCCGCGTGGATGGCAACCCTGTTGTCGAACGTGAACGCAAGACTCGCCCCAATCGGCCCGCGGTGCACACGGCGGCCGTCGATGACAATGTCGCCCACGGGAATCAGACTGCGGGTGCAGAAGAACGTTCCGGTGATAGCGGCGACGGGCCTGGTCCTGTTTACCATCGAGACGAACGACTCTGACGTGCGCAGCCCGCCGCGAGAAAGCGCGACGCCGACTTCGTAGGAAGGGTCATTCAGATCCACAACCACCATGTGGACCCGAATTCCAAGGACCCTGTGTTTGATGAATGTCGCTCCGAACGCAGCGGGCGCGTCGCTCGCTTGCGCCAATGACACCTGAACGAGGAGCGCGAGCAACACGATGAAAAGGACGAAGGTCCCGCGGACGATGTTTTCCGACATGGAGGCCGCCTCCCTTCCAGCGAAACCTAACCGGAAACATCTGAAAACCATGTGAGTCCTTGCCAGTCTGTGTTACGCGAATCCGTTCGCGGAAAAGGCGGGGAATTGCGGGGCGACGGGAGCCAGGGCTCATCGTCGAACCCCGAATCCTCGCTTCTTGCCCTTCAACCGAGCAGAATGAAGGATGGGTTTGTTACACTTATTAGACGATCTACAGGGGGGAAAAGTTCGCCGAGATTTGTTTTACAGGGGTTTTGAACGGGTATAATGTTCGCCGCGTTACTGATGAGATCACTTTGGTCGGGGCGATTGCACTGTTGCTTCTAACTTCTAACTTCTAACTCCTAACTTCTAACTCCTAACTCCTAACTCCTAACTCCTAACTCCTAGCTTCTAACTCCTAACTTCTAAATCGCCAGGCTTTCGTCACTTGCGACAGCCACAGACGAGCCGCTGTGGATAAGCGACGGTTTCAACTGCTGCCTTTCGATCTCGTGCTCCATGCCTTTTTCGATAGCGTCCACCAGGATTTCCGCCGCCATCTGGCCCATCTCATAGCTCGGCTGCGAAATCCTCAGAAACGAGGCGCTGATGCCGATGCGGTTGGCGCCATCGAAGAATCCGGCCAGTTCGATGTCTTCCGGCAGCCTCAAACCGATGTCCGCGGCCGCCTGCAGTGTGGCCCAGACCACGCTGTCGTTCATCGCAAACACGGCCGTTGCCGGGTCCTTCAAACCGCGCACGTATGCGAGCGCGTGCTTGTAGGATAAGACGCGATACTCGTAAACGGACGGCGGACAGATCAGCTCCGCGTCGTGCGGGATGCCGTAGTGCGTCAGGGCGTCGAAATACCCCTGCTGGCGGTGACACACAACAGTGCTTCTGGAGTTGAAAACGGTGAAGTGCGCTATGCGACGGTGCCCGCGCTCGATCAACCACTTGGTCGCCTGAAATGCCCCCCAGTGGTTGTCTGTGACGACGTAATCGCAATCGACGGTGGGCAGATACCGATCCACAAACACGAACGGCACGCCCGAGTACACCATCTCGTGGTAGATCGGGATATTGTGGACGTTGTCTACGGGCATTATGATGAGACCGTCCACCTTGTCACGCTTCAGGGAGCCAAGCACGCTCGCCTCTTGGGCGCAGTCGTTGCTCGAATCGGCGAATATCGTGTGGAGCCCCGTATCTCTAAGCCGTGCCGTAACGCCGCGGATCAACTCGCTGGAAGGAATATCGGTCGTGTGCGGAAGAACGAGCCCGATCTGACCTGTTTTTGCCTCCGGCGATCGATGCCGCCAATCAGAGACGTACGTGCCGCTGCCGCGCCTGCGCATGAGCAGACCATCGTTGACCAGCTCCTTTATGGCCCTGGCGACCGTCAATCTGCTTATGCCGAGAGACTCCGCAAGAGCCCGCTCGGACGTTATCCTGTCACCCGGCTTCATCCGGCCCTCGGTGATCTGCTGAATCAGTATTTGTTTAACGCGCCTGTATCCGGGGAGCGTCGATTCGTCTGCTCTCACATTTCCTCCATGACCATACTGCATCGCGGATTGGACATCGCCAGCATACCGGTGCAGTTCCACCCGTGTCAATAGGCTCCACGGTGATCTAAGCACAAAACGAGATGAAATCAGGTAGAATTACCAGGCGTGTTACGGCGCGCGCACTCGGAAGGATGCAATTGGCTTACATTATAGTCCAATTTATAGACCAATTGGACTCAAGCCCAGAGGCAGGAAAACCGTAGCCCGCTTCGTCGTCAGTGACGAGGCCTGATGCGAAGCCGACCTCCCCCTTACCCCCTCCTGGGAGGAGGGGGAATTCTACGTAACAGTTCAGGAATGGTGAGTACCTGCCGGGCAACGTCATTCCGAGGAACCGACCCCGCAGGCGGGGTTATTTCGGAAAGAAAGCGGCCAGGTGTTTCGGGATTTGAGGGTTGGGCTTTACACTCGTGCGGTTATAGCACAACCTCGCATCCCAACCCGGAAATCCCGAAACCGGACGCTTTCTTAGGAGGAACGAGGAATCTGCTTTTTCTATGCTGCGGAACGGCCTCATACAACCGAGTCATCGAATATTAATCGAAGCCAGTTCCCGCGGGAGGTCGCAACCAGTTTTTCGGTGTTTCGGGAATGTTATTCCCGAAACTACTTCCAGGGATTCTCGAACTTCTGCATCGCGTCGTAACCGCGCCACATCAGGAGATGATCGACCAGCGTGATCGCGACCATCGACTCCGCCACCGGGAGGATCCTCGACAGCAGGGTCGGGTCTCGCCTCGTGATCGCTCCGAGGGTGGTTTCCTCCATCTTTGCCATGTCGATGGTGGGCTGTTCCACTGAGACCGTCGGAGTGGGCTTGACCGCCAGCCGCATCACGATGTCCTCACCGTTGGAGATGCCGCCGAGGATTCCACCGGCGTTGTTGGTGCGGAATCGGACCTTGCGGTTTTCGTCCAGGTAGGGGAAGTCGTTGCACTCGGATCCCTTCATCTCGGCGACTTTGAACCCGGCGCCGAATTCGAGTCCCTTTATGGCGGCAATGCTCATCAAGGCGTGTGCCAGACATGCCTGCAGCTTGTCGAATACCGGCTCGCCGAGACCGGCGGGAACGCCGCGGGCGATGATCTCAATCGAACCACCGGCGGTTTCGCCCTCATCTTTGATCTCCAGCACGCGATCTATCATCCTCTTGGCCGCCTCCTGATCGGGACAGATGATCATATTCTTACGCGCTTCTTCCTCGATCTTCTCGAACGGCGGGATGTTCTCCGCCGCTATCCCCATACAGGATTTGGTATAGCCAACGACTTTGATGCCTTCCCCTGCCAGGATCTTCTTGGCCAGCGCGCCCGCGGCAACGCGCATACACGTCTCCCTACCGCTCGCTCGGCCTGCCCCGCACCAGTCGGCGTATTCGCCGTACTTCACGATGTAGGTGTATTCCGCGTGGCCGGGCCGAATGAGGTCCTTCACGTCGCGGTACTGCTGAACGTGAATATCGTGCCGGTCAACATTGTAAATGATCATGCCGACAGGGGCTCCGGTGGTCTTGCCTTCCAGCAGGCCGGAGACGATCTTGACCTGGTCGGTCTCCTTGCGAGGCGAATCGAGCGGTGTCTGACCAGGCCTGCGCCGGTCGAGTTCCACTTGGATTTCGCCGTCCGTCAGTTCCATGCCCGCCGGCACGCCATCGACAATGCAAAGCAGCGCGTCGCCGTACGACTCGCCGCAGGCTGTCACTCGAAACATTCTTCCAATCGTATTGCCTAACAATTAGCGACCCCTTTCCATCGTCCGTTATCCGTGGTTTCCCGCGGGAACTGACTTTGTCGAAATCCGAAAGCTTATGCTCTCCAGGTAAGAGTTCAGGCTTGGTGAGTACGACTCTCTTCGCTGCTCACCACCGAGGAGAACGGGAGCGTAATCCCCTCTCCCTTGAGGGAGAGGGTTAGGGTGAGGGTGAAAGTTCTCTCCATTTCTGAACTCTTACCTCTCCAGGCCGTTCCCGCGGGATAGCGCGAAGTGCGTATTTCCCGGTGTTTCGGGAATCTTGTTCCCGAAACGAATTCCCTTAGGAATCAACGCACTAACTCCCAACTCCTAACTCCTAGCTCCTAGCTCCTAACTCCTAGCTCCTAACTCCTAACTCCTAGCTCCTAACTTCTATCCTGCCCCCGACGCTTCGCATCAGGTCCACGAAGTTCGGAAACGTCACGGACACGGCCTCTGCCGTGTCAACGCGTGTGCGGCCGTCGCAGGCCAGACCCGCTATCGCCATCGCCATCACGATGCGATGATCGTCCCATCCGTGGACCTCCGCCGGCAGTATCCTTCCGCCAGTAATCTCCAGGCCGTCAGGCAACTCGCGGACCAGCCCGCCCATTTTCGTAAGCTCCTCGCGCATCACGCGGATGCGGTCGGTCTCCTTCAGCCGCGCCTGGCGCACGTTCACCAGCCTGGTTACGCCTTTCGCGAAACAGGCCGTCACCGCCAAAGCCGGCAGCGCGTCCGGGGTCGCGTTCAAGTCGAACTCCGCTCCACGAAGCTGATTTGCCCGGATGGTAACGTCAGAGCCGTCAAGCCGGATATCCGCGCCCATCTTGCGGAGCATCTCAACGACGGCCTTGTCGCCCTGCGTGTCGTTTATGTCCAGACCGGCCAGAGTCAGATCCGAACCCGTGATCGCCGCGGCGCACAGGAAGAACGTCGCCGAGGACCAATCCCCTGGAGCCTGTTTCTCGAATGCCCTATAACTCTGCCGTCCCGGGACGCGGAAGACCTCAAATCCCTCCCGCTCCAGCTCTATCCCCTGCTCCGCCAGCCAGCCGAGCGTCATCTCGACGTAAGGCCGCTCGATCAGGTTGTGGACTTTGATCTCCGTATCGCCGCCGGCCAGCGGACAACATATCAACAGGCTCGTCAGGTATTGCGACGTTTTACTGCCGTCGAGTTCGATAGCGCCGCCTCTCAGCGGGCCGCGGACGACAATTGGCGGCTTGCCGTTGTCCCGGGTCGAATAGACCTCCGCGCCCAGCGCGTTCAGCGCATCGATCAGCGGCTGCGCGGGCCGGTTTCTGATCTGATAGTCGCCGGTGAAAACCGTACGCCCGTTAACCAGCGACGCCGCGCCCATCGCTATGTACAGTGTCGTGCCGGAGTTGCGAACGTCGATCACGTCGTCCGGTATATTTGGTTTTCCGCCTACGCCCTTAATCAGCCAATCGCCGTTGCTTTGTACCTCCGCCCCAAACGCCCGACAGGCATCGACCGCGGCCAGCGTGTCGGCCGAGCTCAAGGGATTGCTGATCCTGGACTCCCCTTCCGCCAGCGACGCAATGGTGACGGCGCGGATCGTATGCGATTTCGACGCCGGGATCAACGCCCGTCCGGACAAACTCGACTTTTCGACTGTCAACTTCATGTGCGGTCGCAACCTGTGTGCAAAAGTACAGGATAGCTTCAACGGGGAGGCGTGTCAATATTTTCGCACAGCGCGCACCGATCCCCGATTCGTCAGCCTTGTCAGCGCCCGTCCGACTCCTTCGACTCCTTCGACTCCTTCGACTCCCTGCGTAGCGACAGTTGTCGAGCAGTCCCGTTCGTGGTAGTATTTCGCCAGGGAAGACAATGCGCACTTGCGAGATATGCTATAAGAGAGAAGCCGAGCTGCCCTGTCCATCGTGCGGCCGGCACGCGTGCGAGAGATGCTGGCGCGGCAGTGTGTGCATTATGTGCGCCTCCACGTCTCCTGCCCTACTGCTCTTTCCTGATGAGAACGCTGATGCCTACGTTACAACCGTGCGCAGGCGTGTGCGATGGCTCGTGGTTGCGCTTGGGATCCTGGTTCCTCCGCCGGCGATCTTTGTAGGCTTGGGCATGCTTTTTGCGCGGAAGAGGGAAAAGAGGAGAACGGGGAAGACGCTATTGCTGTCGGGGATTGCCGGTGCGATTCTTTGGTGGGCTTTGTTGGGTTTTCCGCGGTAGTACACAAGGGTCACAAGGTAATAAGGTTCCAGGGTTATAAGGTTATAGGGGGAGCTTCCGGGCAAGTGATTGTGAAAAAGTACACAACTCCAGGAGGAACCGCCGTTGCCCAAACCGAACGGTACATTGACTTCACATTGCAGCGGGTCGTTTGGTAGAATAGACCCGAAAGTACGGATCGCGGAAGGAGAAGCGTATGGCAAGAATCCTCGTAAGTGACCCAATAGCGGCGGAGGGAATAGAGATACTCAAACAGGCCGGTCAGGTTGATGTGAAGACCGGCATGCCGAAGGAGGACCTGATAGCCTGTATCGGCGAGTATGACGCTCTGGCCGTGCGCAGTGAGACCAAAGTGACCGCGGACGTGCTGGAAGCCGCGAAGAATCTCAAAATTATCGGCCGCGCCGGGGTCGGGGTCGACAACATCGACGTTCCCACAGCGACTCAGAAGGGCGTAATCGTCGTCAACTCGCCGGAAGGCAATACGATCGCGGCGGCTGAGCTCACGATGGCCCTGCTTCTTTCGCTTTCGCGCAACATACCGCAGGCGTGCAGTTCCGTGCGGAGCGGAGAGTGGAAGCGGAGCAAGTTCGTGGGAACGGAAGTGTACAAAAAGACTTTGGGCGTGGTAGGCCTCGGGAAAATCGGAAGAGAAGTCGCCAAGCGCGCTCAGGCCTTCGGTATGACGGTCGTAGCCTATGATCCCTTCCTGACCGCGGAGAGCGCGAAAAAGATGGGCGTCGAGATCGTAAAGCTCAACGATCTGCTGAAGATGAGCGACTACATCACCCTTCACCTCCCTTTGAACAAAGACACCAGGCATCTTATCAGCACGAAAGAGCTGGCGATGATGAAGGACGGAGCGCGCGTCATAAACGTCGCTCGGGGCGGAGTAGTTGACGAAGCCGCCCTCGCCGCGGCGATAGAAGCGGGCAAGATAGCGGGCGCCGCCATAGACGTTTACGAGCAGGAGCCTACCCCGCCGGAGAACCCTCTGCTCAAGCTGGACAAGACGGTTACGACCCCGCATTTGGGAGCGTCCACCGCCGAAGCTCAGATTAACGTGGCAATCGATATCGCCGAGCAGATAGTCGACGTGCTAAACGGCAAACCGGCCCGCAGCGCCGTAAACATGCCGGCGATGTCCTCGGAGGCCCTGGCGCAGGTAGAGCCTTACCTGGCGCTGGCCGAGAGAATGGGAACACTGCTGACGCAAACCACCGACAGCGCCATTACTTGCCTGGAGATCACTTACTGCGGCGATCTCGCCGAAATGGAAACAGGACCGATCACGAGGGCGGCGCTCGTGGGTCTGCTCAGGCCGATACTCAGCGAGAGCGTCAATTTCGTTAACGCTCCTCTTCAGGCCGAGCAAAGGGGCATACAGGTCGTGGAGAGCCGCTCCACGTCCTCGGGCGATTACACGTCGCTCATCTCGATAGATGCGCAAACGGAGGACGGGACGCGGCAGATCAGCGGCGCTCTGTTCGGGAAGAAAGATATAAGGATTGTCTCCATCGACGGGTATCGGATAGATGTGGCCCCTGTAGGAACCATGCTCGTTGCGCCGCACATCGACAAACCGGGGATTATCGGACAGGTCGGAACGCTTCTCGGCAACCGGCGTATCAACATCGCCGGTATGCACGTCGGACGGCAGTCGGTCGGCAAGCGAGCGATTATGGCTCTGAACGTTGACGACATAATTCCCGCCGACGTGATGGCTGAGATAGTCGGAATAGACGGCATAGAAAGCGCGAAACAAGTGCAGTTTTGAGGTTGAGAGTTGAGGGTTGAGAGAAACCTCCCCCTAACCCCCTCCTGGAAGGAGGGGGAACTCCCTCTCCTTTCGTATCCCGCGGGAACGGTTTCGTACGACTGAGTTATGGAGCATCCCCGAAGCCGTGGACCGTTGTTTCGAGATTTGAGGGTTGGGCGGCATACGCATGCTATAGCGGACAACTTCCGGTCCCAACCCGGAAATCCCGAAACGGGGCGCTTTATCCCTGGGAAAGGCTGAGCTGCGTTGCTGTACGTGCCGAGAAAGGCCAGAAGCGCCTTCAAGAAAGAACTAACGGCGTCCATAGTAGTGGGCGTGCTGGCAGGCAGCGTCGGCCCGTTCATGGCATTCATCGCCTCCCACCGGCTCCACGCGAGCGCGACCCTGATCAGCCTCATCCTCGCGGCCCCGTGGGTCAGCAGTTTCCTTTGCGTCGTCTGGGCCAACGCAATGGAAGGCAAGCCCCGAATGGCCTTCACGTCAAATGTGTGGATCGTATCCAGGGCCATCCTCATCCTCATGTTCGCGGCCACGACACGTCACGTCTTCGCCGTACTGGCCATTGGATATCAGTTCGTCAGCATGATGGCGATCCCCGGCTACACGGCCATTATGAAAGCCATCTACCCGGACGACCACCGCGGCAAATTGATGGGGTACGTAAGGACCGCAATGACCGTAGTCGCGATGGTCACCACGTTGATCGTGGGGCCAATCCTGAAAGCGCCCGGCGCTCGATACCGGTTCGTCTTTCCGATAGCGGGTGTGATCGGGATTATCTCAGCGCTTATCTTCCGGTCCATTGACGTCCCCGGCGACGACAAGGAGACTCTGAACGGTGTGGAGCGCGTCTCACTGGCGAAGTCGATTAGAATGTCTGCCTCCGTGCTCAGGAGAGACAAGCGTTTTGGCTGGTTCATCCTGACGACGACCGTCTATGGGTTCGGAAACTTCCTCGCTTTCCCCTGGTATCCGAAGTTCATGGACGAGGTCTTGAAGATGGACGAAGGCGACCTCTCGATATACTGCGTGCTGGCTAACATCGCATTGGTGGCCTCCTATCTGTACTGGGGGCACTACATCGACCGGAAAGACCCGGTCCGCTGCACGAGCCTGGCGATACTCGTCAACGCGGGAATACCGCTGGTTTTCTTCCTGTCGCCGTGGCTGCATCTGCTGATGCCGGGTTCCGCCTTATATGTGGCCGTGCTGCCGGCGGCGATATTGGCCGGGGTGTACGCCGCGGGTCTGGAACTAGCTTACTTCAACGCCGTACTCGGCTTCGCGCCCCAAGGGCAAGAGGTAACCTATCAGACCGTACAGGCCGGAATTCAGGGGCTGCGCGGCATAGTGGGGCCGCTCCTGGGGGGAATCCTGTACGACGTCTTCACTCGCCAGCATTATGACGTGCGATATCTTTTCCTGATAAGCGTGGCGATGATCCTGTTCGGCTGGTCGTTGCTCGTCTACCACGGGAGGAAGGATGTCCTGGAAAACGCCCTGGCAGGGACCGGATAAAGTCCAATCACCAAGCAAGACCTCACCCCAGCCCTCTCCTAGAAGGAGAGGGAGTTCCACCTCAGGAGCATCATTTGTGGAAGGCATAACCTGTCTGAACCCCACCCCAACCCTCCCCTGAAAGGAGAGGGGGCAAGTCCCCCCTCCTCTTAGGTGGGGGTTAGGGGGAGGTCAAGCGCTGCCTCGGCTTTATCCGTCCGCTGCTAGAGAGCTGACGCCGCGGATTCTGCCGCGGCCTGCGCCGTCCTGACGCTTTCCAGTCCATCCTCCATCGTGACGCGCATCGCGTGATTCGGATTCTCGATTGACCGGATCATGTCGGCCATCAGGCCGCGCGCGCACGCCGCGTATTCGGCCTGCTTGTCCGTCGAGTGGACGTAAGCCAGTGTGATCTCCTGAGACACGGGGTATGTGACGCCGCTCGAAACGACCTCCTTGCGCGCGAGCGGGCTTGTGCGCATATCGCCGCCGTGGAAAAGCTCCATCAGCCGCAGCAGTTCCCCGTCGGACACGAATCCGCGCAGCCTCAGCTTCATCGGAATCCAGCCGATCACGTCCACTTCACCGCGATCGAAAACGTAACGGGCGGACGTCTCCTCCAGATTCCCCGGGCGGGAGAATGAATGGTAGAAGCAGGCCATCGTGGAGTCCTCGTATTGGACGCAGGCGAGGACCTTATCTTGTACGCCCGGCGCGCGCTCGGTGGCGAAACCGACGGTCCGAGTAGGGACGCTGTCCGCGACCCAGCGGGCCAGGTCGAAGAAGTGCACTCCGTGCTCGATCAGTATTCCTCCGCTCTTGGCCCGGTCCCAGAACCAGTGATCGGGAGAGAGTCCTTCATCGCCGGCGTAGTTCTCCACGATGATCCTGTTCAGTCCGCCAAGAACGCCTTCTGTTCGCAGCGCCACGAGCTTCTCCACCAGTCCGCTGTAGCGCATCATAAAGTTGACGGCGCCTATTCGACCGGATTTCCTTGCCGCGGCAAGTATCGCCTCGGCGTCGGCGACTGAGACCGCCAAAGGCTTCTCCACCAGCGTATGCTTGCCGGCCTTCAGGGCCTCGACGGCCATCTCCTTGTGCATGTATGGTGGAGTCGCTATAGCGACGATGTCAACGTCCTCGTCGGCGATAACGTCTCTGTAATCGGCGGAGTACTTCGGAACGCCGTCCCGCTCGGCCATCTCCTTGGCCGACTCGACTTGCGTCTTGGTAATAAACGTAACCCGAGCGTTCGGCAGTTCCTCCCAGCTTTCCTTGAGAAACCTGCCGAAAGCGCCGTAGCCGATGATTCCTATGTTGTGCATTTGTCCTCCCGGTTGTTAGAAGAGTCGAACGAGTCGAGGGAGTCGAGGGTGCGCGCAGGGTCGAGCGAAATGGTGTACTTCTCGATCATGTGGTGCGGATAGTAAGACATTTTGGCCTGCCTTAGTCCGGGATCTCCCAAATCCTGTTCCCTGTTGACAAACTTGTACCCACGGCAGGCATCCGCGCAAAACTCCTGATTTACGACCTGGTAGATACCGGGAATCCGCGGATTCCCCTTCTCGAAATGGATCACGAACGTGTCCCGGTTCAGCTCCCCGCCTATCGTAAAAGCCTCGACCCGGCCATCCACAAGGATTGCTCCTCCGACCAGGTCGAGCCCTTCATAGTTCTGGAGGGCCTCCAACACCGCCTGGTTCTCCTCAGCCAGGCCGGCATTTTCGGGGATGAAGCAGTCGCGCATATCACACCACGCCGTCTGCAACTCCACGCATAGCGGGAGCAGGTCGGGCGTTATGCGCCGGTACTCGTAAGTGTGCCTGGACTTGAACTGTGCGATCTGGTTCCGCTTTCTGTGGTATTTGCGTCCCCCGAGATTGATGAGGTCGGCCCCGAGGTAGACATAATCGAAGTTGTCTCGGTCCGGCTCGATCCTGAAGGCAGGGGTCCGCGAAGCTAAACCGGCCGTCAACCTCCGGGCAAATCCCTCGGGAGTCCGCTGCAGCGTGGGCTCTACACCCTGCCTACTGAGGTGGTCGAAGAGGCGCAGGACCACGCCGCCGGCGTCTTCCGCGGCGATTGGGGGCAACAGGAACGGGGATTGGCCTTCGGGTGAGGCGAGGGCGCACAGAGCGCCGTCGAGGACGGTCAGTTTGAGGTTGTGGCTCAGCCTCCAGACATACAGGTTCTCGAAGCTGAGTTCGGACGTAACCGGCGGCTCGCGCGTGGCGAACTCAGCGAACGCCGCCTTGTCCTCGATCTCTGTCTCGCCCCACTCGGGAAAGCTGCCGATCATACCGCCGCGTATCGTCCCCTACTCCAAGATCACTCGCAACAGTATACCATTTTAGGGGTTGTTGGTTGTTAGGTAAGAGTTCAGGAATCGTGATTACCTACCGGCGACGTCATTCCGAGGAACGAGGAATCTGCTTTTTCCGGAGGCACGGTGCGAGAGAAGCAGATTTCTCGACTCCGCTGGCGCTCCGCTCATAAGGAAGCGCCCCGTTTCGGGATTTCCGGGTTGGGACCCGAAGTTGTCCGCTATAGCACGCGTATGGCGCCCAACCCTCA
>JAUSGG010000150.1 GCA_030649165.1 Armatimonadota bacterium | reverse complement strand
AGCGCCAGCGAAGGATCTCGTATCACGAAAATACCACGTGAGGTTTGAACAGGCCCCACCTGGCGCAGTAGCAAAACAAGATTCTTCTCTTCGTTCAGAATGACAATCTCCGCGGCGTTGTTCGTGAATAATACAGGCTAGATGATGAGAGCTTACATCGGAACTTCGGGCTGGAACTACAAGCACTGGATTGACGTGCTCTATCCTAAGGGCATGCCGCAGTCGCGGTGGCTGTCGAAGTACGCTGAGTCATTCGACACGGTAGAGATCAACAACTCGTTCTACCGGCTTCCTGAGAAGAGCACGTTCGAGGCATGGGAACGTTCCAGCCCGGAGCGCTTCACGTTCGCCGTCAAAGCAAGCCGTTTTCTGACCCACATGAAGAAGCTCAGAGACCCGGAAGAGCCTTTGCAGCGGATGTTGGGGAGGGCGGAAGGGCTCGGCGCCAAGCTGGGTCCGATCCTCTACCAACTGCCGCCCGGCTGGAAGCTGAACCTCGAACGGTTCCGCTATTTCCTGGGACTGCTGCCGAGGGATGTCAGGCACGTGTTCGAGTTCAGGGACGAGTCCTGGCAAACGGAGACCGTTTTCGACCTGCTGCGGGAACACGGCGCAGGCTACTGCGTGATGAGCGCGCCCGACCTGCCGCTCCACAAAATCGCCACCGCGGACTTCGCCTACATAAGGATGCACAATGGAGGGGCGGACACGCAGGGAAATTACACAGACGAATCCCTCGCGGAGTGGGCGGAGGACGTACGCCGGTTTCTGAAGGATGTTGACGTCTACGTATACTTCAACAATGACTATAAGGGTTACGCGGTGTATAATGCGTTGAAGCTGAAGGAGATGCTGTAGCAGGGAGTGGAGCGAGTCCGTCCTATCGGTCCTATTTGTCCTATCTGTCCTATGCAGCGGTTCAAAACGGGCAAGCGGTGGAGATCAACTTGAATGACTTAAACGAATACTCCGATGCGCGCGAGGCTATGATCCTCGAAATCGCCAAAAGCGCCGGCGCGATTTCGCCTCGCGTGCTGGAAGCTATCAGAAGCGTGCCGAGGCACGAGTTCGTTCCTGAAGCGCAGAAGGCTTGCGCCTACGAGAACCGGCCTCTGCCGATCGGCGAGCAGCAGACGATCTCCCAACCCCTTATGGTTGCCATTATGACCGATATGCTGGATGTCCAACCGGACGACGTAGTGTTGGAAGTCGGGACCGGCTCGGGATACCAGGCCGTGGTCCTGGCCAAACTGGCGCGTCAGGTCTACACGCTGGAGCGAAGAGAGCCGCTGGCCGTAACCGCACGGGAAACGCTATGCCGACTCGGATTTGCTAATATAGAGGTGATCGTGGCCGACGGCTCGCAGGGCCGGCCCGAACATGCGCCGTACGACAGGATACTCGTCACCGCCGGCTCGCCCGCGGTCCCGGAAGCGCTCACCGGCCAGCTTGCCCCACACGGCAAAATGGTGATTCCGGTCGGCGATTTCTCCTATCAAGTCCTAACGTTGGTAGAAATGACGCCTGAGGGGCCAGAAATCCGGCGGGGTGTGGGCTGCGTGTTCGTGCCGCTTGTTGGGAAGTACGCGTGGGGGCAGGGTCAGTGAACGGTGAGCGGTGAGCAGTGGTTGTTGGCTACTGAGTGAGCGGGATCTTTGCGAACCTCCCCCTAACCTAACCCCCTCCTAAGAGGAGGGGGAACTCCCTCTCCTTTTAGGGGAGGGCTGGGGTGGGGTCTCATTCACCGCCAACCAACAAGAACGAAAGGAGCGATTTACGTGGAGGATGTTGACGCAGGGGCGTTGAGAAACCAGGCCGCGGGGTTGTTCCGCGAGGGCAAGATCGCACAGTGCATCGAGCGCCTTAACGATCTTCTTTCGGCCAATCCTGACGACGATCATGCCTACGCCTACCTGGGCGCGGCGCACTCACAGCAGAAGGAATGGGACCAGGCCGTCTCGGCGTTCGAGCGCGCCCTGGCGCTGAAGCCGTCGTGCAGGGCGCATTACAACCTGGGGCTTGCGCTGGAGGGCGGCGGCCGGCTGGAGGAAGCGGCAAGCCGGTTCGCGAGCGCGCTGGCGGTGGATTCGTCATACAAGCCCGCGACCGATGCGCTCGACAGGGTCCGGCAAGCCCTGGCGCGACTGGCGGAGAGCGGCCCGGCGGAGCCCGAGGGTCCCTCGCTTCTCAACGCGGATGAGGACGAAGACCCCAACGCGGTCTCTGTGGAATCGCTCAACACGAGTTCGTCGCCGGTCTGGTCGGACGCTCAGGGACTCGATCTGTCGGGACTCGACGCGCGGCAAGCCAGGCAGCCCGGCGGCGAAGCGATGGCGCGTCCGCCGACCAAGGAGGAAATGGACGCGGAACGGGAAGCGAAGGCCCTGGAGGTCCAGAAACAGATGACGCGCTCCGGGCTGATCTACGGCACGGGCATAGGCGCCGTTTGGTACATCGCGCTGTTCTTTTTCATGCAGTTGTTCGGCTTCAGCTCCCTTGTCGCCAGGTTCGCCGAAGGATACGGGTTCTTCCTGCTCATCGGCATTCTAGCCGCCATAGGAGCGGGCATCGGGGCCGCCGTAGGATACGCCGTAGGTCGCACTGGCGGCGGTGAATCCATGGGGGCGGGAATCGGGGCCGCCGCCGGATTGATAACAGAGCCGCTCAAAACGATCATCGCCGGCGACGCCACAGGGGCTTCGATACTTATCTCAGCCGCGATAGGCGTGTTCATAGGGGCGCTCGTGGGGTACGTGATCGCGCAGCTTGTGGATTTGAGTATAGGGTGGAACTGAGGGGGAGTGGAGAGTTCAGGGTGGTTCAGGGAAGAACGCAGATGAACACAGATAAACACGGATGAACGCGGATGGGAGTTTTCTATGCTTCGGGACACGCTTTTTCGTCCCGAAGCACAAATACACCTGCGACGGCCCTGCCCTCGCACTCCACACAAGCCGCCCGGCGAACCAGATGCGATGGGTTGATTCCACATACACATCATCTATATAGGGGGTGTGTGGAATGTGGAATCGGGCCGTTGTCCGTTGTTTCGGGATTTGAGGGTTGGGCGGCATACGCATGCTATAGCGGATTATTCACGAAACGTCTGAAGACACTACAGTCTGCCATAGGCTGTACTGTCCCTCGATACGCCGCCGGAGCGGCTACTCGGGAACGCGGAGGTATACTTTTCCGGCACGAAAACAACAAGTCCGTGTCCCCGAGTAGGTCCTCTGGGACCGTATCGAGGGGCTGTACAACGCGGTATTCGTGAATAATGCGGGTTAACGGTCTTTGGTTCTTTCGTGTCTGATTCCGCTTCTGGAGGCCTGTTATGAAGAAATCGACGCTTATCGCGGTCTGCCTTTTGCTCGCCGCGTCCCCCTGCTTCGCGTGGCGGCTCACGGCCTATAATATCCGGATGGACATCCAGCCCGACAGCAGTGTCCAGGTTACCGAGACCATAAGCGCCGACTTCACGCATGTGCAATACAAGCACGGCATTTTTCGGGATATTCCGCTCGTCGGGTCCGACAGTTGGGGGAACAGATACAAGATACGACTGGATCAGCTCTACGTGACCGATGTGAACGGTGTCCCGGAACAGGTCCAAACCAGCCGCCAGTCCGGGAACCTCCACGTCCGAATCGGCGACCCGGATCGTTACGTCCAGGGGTGGCATACTTATGTCATTCGATACCGGCTGTTCCGCGCGGTCCACTTCTTCAACGACCACGACGAGCTGTACTGGAACGCCGTCGGCGAGAAATGGGATGTCCCGGTCGAGAACGCAGTCTGCGTCGTCACCCTTCCATCAGCCATTCCCGCCGGCAAGCTCAAGGTGGATGCGTTCACAGGGAACTACGGATCGAGAGGGGCCGACGCGGTCGCCTCGACGCCGGATAACCGCACCGCGAGATTTGCTATGACCAGGCCCGTCAATCAGGGAGAGTTCATGACCGTGGTTGTCGGCTGGCCCAAAGGCGTCGTCATGCCTCCCTCGTTCGCCAGAGAAGCGATGTGGTTCATGGCTGACAACGGTTACGTCTTCCTCCCGTTCGTGTTCCTCGCTTTCCTCCTTGTGCTCTGGAGCAAGGCCGGACGTGATCCGCGGACAGGCAGGTCGGAGACCGTAATGTACGACCCGCCCGACAATCTCCGTCCCGCGGAAGTCGGTTCCCTGGCGGACGAACGCGCGGACATGCGCGACATTTCCGCCACCATTGTGGACCTGGCTGTTCGGGGCTACATCCATATCAGGGCCGACGTGCAGCCGGGGTTTCTCACGTCCAAGAAGGACTACGAGTTCACCCTTCTCAGGACTCCATCCGAGGTCGAAGGCGATCTCGACCTGATCTATTTCGAGCGCAGGTTGATCAGGGCGATTTTCGGCAGTGAACAGACCAAGTGGATGTCGAGCCTGAAAAACGACTTCTACAAGGACCTGCCGGGCCTGAAGGACGTCCTGTATGACTCGCTGGTGAAGCACGGATACTTCCTGCAGCGGCCGGACTCCATACGGACCGGCTATCTCGGCGCGGGGGTTGTGCTGGCCGTTCTCGGCCTCGGGTCCGCCATTTTTCTGGGGTCAGGCGACTCGCCGGTCTTTGTCCCGCTCGGATGGAGCGTGGCTGTGATGCTGTGCGGAGGTCTGCTCGCTCTGGCGGCCCGCGGTATGCCGAAGAAGACCGCGGCGGGCAGAGAAGCGTTTCTCGGGGCGAAGGGCTTCGAGGAGTATCTCTCCCGCGCGGAGCGCGGCCTGATCGAATACCAGGAGCGGCAGGGGTATTTCGAGAAGTTCCTTCCATACGCGATGGCATTTGGCATCGCCGACCGCTGGGCGCGGGCGTTCGAGGGACTTCAGACGATTCCTCCGACCTGGTATACCGGAGACGGCGGAGTATTCCTGCCTACCATCTTCGCCCACGACATGGTCTCGGCGTCGGACAACTGGGGAAGCGCGATGGTCTCGCAGCCGCGTTCGAGCGGATCGGGTTCCAGCTTCTTCGGCGGCGGAAGCGGGTTCTCCGGCGGGTCCTCCGGCGGTGGCGGCGGCGGTGGCGGCGGCGGAAGTTGGTGAGCGAGCATTTGAAACCGCCGCGGTGTTAACATTTTGGTCATCCACGGCGCGGTAGGTGGTTTTCTCCTCATTTTGCATTTTTCGTGCGTAAACCGCTTCGAAACAGCTCCATTTCCGCACGATTCTGCATGGTAATCGCACCGAAACCGCGCCGAAACCGGTGTACAAAGGTGTGAAAACGCACTGAAAACGCACTGAAAACGCGCGAAACCTCACGGAATTACACCAAAACCGCACGGAAATTTTGGTTGGGGGTTGTCGGATTCGGAAAACGGGCGTGGGTTGTGGGGTGGCGATCCCCGATGGGGCGGGACAGGTCGGAAATCCCCACGCGCGTGGGGAATTCTCGTTAGTCTGCTGCTCTGCTGTCTCCACGTCCGGTTCCCCCCCACGCGCGTGGGGGACCGGGTCACCCCCACGCGCGTGGGGAATTCTTGTTCATTCGTGGACCTCCATCTCGCGCAGGCGGTTCACCCCCACGCGCGTGGGGAATTCGTTCCCTTATGTCGGGGAAGACGAGCAAGGAGCGGTTCACCCCCACGCGCGTGGGGAATTCGGCAGACGCGGCCACTCCTCCAATTCGCGGAACGGTTCACCCCCACGCGCGTGGGGAATTCTAAGCACGCGGGCGCCATACCTTGCTTTTCGAC
>JAUSGG010000147.1 GCA_030649165.1 Armatimonadota bacterium | reverse complement strand
AATCTGCTCAATCGGCCCCGATATCGTGGCAGGATGATCTGAATGGAAGGGATCGAAGGGCTCAAGTGGGCGATCATTGAGCAAAATCCGGATTTTCTTCAGACCGGGCTCCCCTGAAATAAACCGATGAAAAACAAGTTCCAGATGTTCGCGCGCTTCGTCAATTCGACGGATGCAATGTGTTCGAGCACTTTCAGAACTGGCCTGCTCGATCAGCCTGTCCAAGCGCTCCCAGACCACAAGCGTACCTCTCTCACCCAGATGATCAACCCATGGGATCGTGGTCACATCGTCGGGAATCTGAACAAGCCAGTCATCCTTTTCCGCGACATACTCCAAGTCCCAAATGGCCGCGCTCGTGGCACCGCCATGGCGGGTGACAACGGTGAGTCGTCGACACTGTGAAAACGATGCAATCTTTAAGCCCAGTCCAAAGCGTCCAAGGTCCGAAGGGGTTCTGTCTTCGAGTGGACTTCTACTGCCAGGACGCATAGCTTGGAGCAGCTCTTGTTGGGTCATGCCCTCGCCGTCGTCAACAATCCCTATCCTCACTTCAGAATCGCCGATATCGGCAAACAGTTGGATTGTCGCAGCCCGAGCGGTGATCGAATTGTCTACGACGTCGGCCATCGCCGTTTCGAGTGAATACCCGATATCCCGCATGCTTTCTATGAGCATCGAGGCCCTTGGCGCGGCATTGAACGTCCGCATTGCCATCTTCTTCTGCTGCGATGCCCTTATCGTCACAAGTCACCTCCCCGCTCGGCCATCATCCGGTTTGGTTCGCCCAATGCTCGCCAACAGGTGCTCCAGTGTTGGAAGAGAGGTGTCATTGGTTTGGCACTCCCAGACGACCACCACTTGCCAACCGAGTCCCTCTAACTGGGCGCCGACTGCCTTATCTCGTTCGGTGTTCTCGACAAACTTCTTCTGCCAGAGTTCCGAACTGCTCTTGGGACTGTACGCATACTTGCAGCCCGGATGCCTGTGCCAGAAACATCCGTGGACAAGGATTACCGTCCTGTGCTTCGGTAACACAATGTCAGGCTTTCCCGGCAGTTTCGCATAGTGGACGCGGAAGCGATACCCCATCCGGTGCAGCATGGACCGCACCACCAGTTCCGGCTTGGTGTTCCTGGAGCGAATCCGCGACATATTCCAGCTTCTCTTCTCTCTGCTCAGAGTGTCCATTGTCACCTAAGTCCCCAGATGCATCCTCCAATACTTGGTGCACTATCGCCGCGATCTGCCTGGCCAGCAACGGTGGGACGGCGTTCCCAACCTGCTTGTACTGCGGCGTCCTGTCGCCCTCGAAATAGTAGTTGTCAGGGAAGGTCTGGATACGAGCAGCTTCACGAACCGTCAGGCTGCGACATTGACATGGGTCATAGTGTATGAAGTAATGGCCATCCTTCGAGATATGTGAGGTTATGGTAGTTGCCACCGCTCCTCTGACTTGAACGCGGAACCTGTCAGGGAACATCTTGCCCTGAACGGCTTTCTGGACATTGTCGTGGTTCGGCAGCAAGGCCTTTGGGAAGTGACGCATCCGGGGAGAAACACTGTTGATCTCACCATAGCACGCTACGAAGAAGTATCTGTGGAGATCACTCTTAATATGTCCGCGTGACATATGGTTGCACACACCAAGCAGCTTGGCGTCGTAGTACCAGTCCTTGTTATGCAAAGGTGCCACACCACCGGCGACAAACTGCTCACCGTGGCCTAATGCTCCATCCATGCGCGCTACCGCTGCCCAGATCTCGGCTTTGAGGTCTTCATCGATCCCTTCAAGCCATTCTTGATACGCCACCGAAGCCACAGCTTCTTGCCACGCGCAATCCGAGTCAGTCTCTTTCGACAGGCGGCTCCGCAGTACCGGCAAGTCGGAAATCACATCGCCAACAGAAATACGCTTTTCGTGAGGCTCTAGCGTTCCGGGCCTGGCTTCCACGTCGTCTCTTACGCCAAGCAGGATGACCCTGTGCCTGGCCTGCGGAATACCGTAGTCCTCTGACTTGATAACGAAATCCGCAGGTTCAAGTTGCTCTGGATCCGTCTCCGTCGCCAGAGAATAGATACGGTATCTGAGTGAACTCTCGTCTGGACTGCGGTGTTCATTCTCTTCGGTCATGGCAGCGCTTGGTTTCGCCAAATCCTTGAGAATACGCGCTATTGTACTCTTGCCAGCGACCGTCGCGGACAGGATTCCCGTCACATTTTCCATGACGAAAACCGGTGGGCGAAACTTCAGAATAATGCGCAGATACTCCCTGTACAGGAAATGACGCTTATCATCCTCAAAGTCTTCGCTTCCCTTCATCCGTGAGCGCCCCACAGTTGAGTATGCTTGGCAGGGAGGTCCACCGATGAGAACCCACGCACTATCTGTGTCTCTCAATACGGCAGCAATGTGGTCATCTACCACTCTGTCATCGTCAAGCTTTCCCAACTCCCTGTGGAGTGCCTCTTGTTCCACTGCTTCAGCCTCTTCAGGGTGCAGTTCGAACAACTCATTGAGAGTGATCTGGCCACGAAGGTGAGCGTAGTAGTCTGCCGGAACGTAACCGGAGGCAAACTGTCTGAAGAAGCTCCTGAGTTTCAGAGTCCGGTAGGCGTTAGCGTCCTTCTCTACAGACAGTCTCACCTTGAATGGATGCGTGTCACCGCACTTGAATGAGGAGAATCCCTCACCCAGACCGCCTGGACCGGCAAACAGATCGATAACAGGGATCGTTGGCATTCTGTATCTCAAACCGGGGAATCGCTCGGGCTGGCTACAAAAAGGATCCGCCGTCAGCCGGCCGTCTGCAGAGCTGTGCGCCGAGACGCCCTGCACTATCTGTGCTTAGGCCTCGTCGCCGGGCTCTCGGTCGAACTCCGCAATCAGTCCTACAAACGAAACACCGACCGCTTTGCAGAAGGCGCGCGCTTCGACCACATCCAAGCGGCGCTCACCCCGTTCGCACTTGCTGACAAACGACTGCGTCTCTCCCAAACGCTGAGCGACCTCCATCTGCGACAGCCCCGATCGCCTTCTCGCGGCTTTGAGCAAGTCGAGAAAGGCAGCATATTCCTTTGTAAACAGGGATTTACTCACGTCGAAAGCCTCACAGAAATTGTAGGGCTATAGCCCAGGTAGTCCAATATAGAATATCGCATGGTTCGGCACCCACACGACCCACCAACATCTGTTCCCACACATACCCCAAAAACTTAAGCCGCCACGACTTGCAAAGCGGGAACATCTGTTCTATACTTATCGTCTACTACTAGTAGTCGGCAGGACATTGACAATCACAGCGAATATCGGCGTTCGCGGTACCGGTCACTAACCACGAACCACTCAATAGCCGTTCATCCGTGTTAATCTGTGGTTCTAATAATATGCAGGCTGAGAGTGAAAAGCCGGAGGTTTAGAGGACGACAGTAAAAAAGTCGGGCAAACGAATTGTCTCCACGCTCAGCCTGAGCACGAAATCGTTCGTACAAAATCGGGAATTCCCTTCGTGAGGCATGTGCAAACCACTGTAACCGAAAAGTGAACAAGGTGACGGGCCGGTCCGGACACATCGGTTCTGGGTAGGAGGTCGAGAATGGTGAGTACGACGTCACCCTGAGCAGAGCGAAGGGTCTGCTTTTGGTGCGATGAGTCCGGAAAAAGCAGATTCTTCTGTTCGTTCAGTAGAATGACGTCCCCCAAGCGTGAACCGTTGCGGTTCTGGCGGGAACATGCCGGTGTGTGCTATATTGGCTGGGAATCCTATACACAGACTTACCAGTGAGGTTTGGAGATGAGACAACTTATCGCGGCGCTGTTGTGCCTGATCGCCGTTCCCGCCTGGTCGGGCACGGCGAAAGGTAAGAAACTGATAGAGTATGGCTGGGACGTGCCGAGTACGGAGTACGTTCGGCAGAACGTTCGCGAGATGGAGAAGGTTCCGTTCGACGGGGTCGTGATCCGCGTCAGCAGGAAAGGCCAGGATTTCGCCAATACTGACTCGTTTGGCTGGGCCGTTTTTTCGCCGATCAAGCTGAACTGGGATGATTTGAAGCATGGCGTGGGCGACCTCAAGGCGACGAAGTTCAAGCGGTTCAAGCACAACTTCATACAGGTGACGGTCGCTCCGGGCAAGGTCGATTGGTTCGATCCTCAATGGGAGGCTGTGGTTGACAACGTGGGGCTGATGGCGCGCATCGCCAAGCAGAGCGGGTGCAAGGGCATCATGTTCGACCCCGAGATGTATATCGAGCAGCTTTTCGACTACAGGAAGTTTAAGTATGCGGACAGGAACGCGCGCACTTTCAAGGAGTACCAGGCCAAGGTCCGAGAGCGCGGCAGGGAGTTCATGGCCGCAATCCAGGCCGAGTTTCCAGCCCCGGTGATTCTGACGCTGTACGGCTATTCTCTGCCGTGGGTCGAGATCAGGATTTGGTCGAAGAAAGGCCTGGACAAGGCGGGCTATGGACTGCTGCCGTCGTTCTACGACGGGATGCTGGAGGCTGCCAGTCCGGGGACTGTCTTTGTGGAAGGCTATGAGTTTTCGTATCCCTACAGGCGCCGGGAGGAGTTCGTGAACGGGCGCAACCTGATAATGGACTCAAGGACGATCTGCGACGCGCCCGCGGAGTTCGATAAGCATCTGCAGGTGGGATTTGCGAACTGGGTGGATTGCGGCGGCAGCACGACGGAATGGTCTGTTAAAGATTTCTCCAGGAACTTCTACACACCTGACGAGTTCCGCGCGTCGGTGAACTACGCGATGGAGAACTCTGACAAGTACGTGTGGGTGTACTCAGAGCGGCTGCGATGGTGGAACGGCGCAAATGCGCCGAAGGAATACGTGGAGGGGCTCGCGTTGGCAAGAAGGGGGCCGGGATCTGCCGCGAAGAACCCGAGGCGGTCGGAGGCCACGATTCCCAAGGCCGCCCTGCAACCGGGATATTCCGACGACGCCACATTTGCCGAGTTCCGCAAGACGATGACGGAAGTGTTCGACTTTCCCAAGGACGGCTGGCGGTTCAGCCGCGATGAGAAGAACAAGGGATGGATCGAAAACTGGTACGAGCCGAACTTCGACGACAGCGCGTGGCGCGCGATAAGCATCGGCAAGTTTTGGGAAGAGCAGGGGGAGATTTACGACGGCAGGGCCTGGTATAGGATCAAGTTCACGCCTCCGGCGATTGAGCCAGGCAAGCGGGTGTTTCTGGCAGTCGGCGCCGCTGATGAGACAGCGCGGGTGTGGCTGAACGGCAGGGCCATCGGGTACCACGACATCGGCGCAGATGGTTGGCTGACGCCGTTCACGATGGACATCACATCTGAGCTAAAGTCGACCGCCGTGAACGTCCTGGCTATCCAGGTCCGCGACACCGGCGGGGCAGGGGGGATCTGGAAATCGGTCAAGTTGATGGCCCAGTGAGTGGTCAAAGAAACCCGGCGTCCGGTTCGGAAGAGAACGCAGATAGACGGACGGCGGGCGTTCGGGCTCGACCCTCTGTTCACCGTTGTGGAGCGGAAAGGCAGTAGTCTTTTTGATTCTCCAGCGTCACCTGTGTCTCCGGATAGAGCTTAGCGACCTGATCGGCTTCCGGAACCTTGCCGCATCTGATGAGGTAGGACTGCCATTGCAGCCGGATAGACCCCGACGCATGGTCCAGTTTAGCGGCCTGGTCATAGTAGTCGTTGACCTTGGCATCGTACTTGCCCGGCGGGTTGCTCATCTCCGCAACGTAGCCGAGGAAGAAACAGGCAGCCGCCTTGTGCGGAGTGTTTTTCAGTTTCTCAAACGCCTTGCCGGCCGGCTCGTAACGGGCGGCGCGCAGGTGTTCCTTGCCGCGCTCCAGGGTCTGCTTCCAAACGAGGGCCTGAGAATCCGGCGTGGGAGCGGAGCGGGGAGTCTTGGCCTGGGAGACGGGAGTGATCGGGGAGATGAAAGATTGGAAATCGAAAGGCTCAAACCGTTTCTTATCACCAATCCTGCAGGGCAACGAAGTGTAGAAGGGCTTTTCCAAGCTATCAGAGATGATGATGCTGAACTCTTTGTCAGCGATGACTTGAGTAAACCCGTTTGCCGCGGCGGGCTGGGGCTTTTCGCCCGCGTAGCATATAAACGCCGACAGACCGCTTGGTTTGACCTCGCCGATGACAATACCGGGGTCTTTGAACTTCCGATCAACTGCTTTTCTGAGTGCGATCTGCTGCGTGGACCATCTATATTTTGGCGGTATGTCCAGAGCCACTATTTTGCGCGTGTAATCTTGCTTCCGCACCTGGATAAACTGCCGCCCTGGCTTGACATAAGCCCTGTGCCTGACGGGTACCCATTTGCCTTTCGTTCGGACCTGTACGGAGGCGTCATCTGGGACACGGAAGGTTACGTAAACAGCTTGCGGCTGTGGATATGCCGTGCCGGCGGATCCGGCGACCGCCAACGCAACGAGACATAAGGGAAGAAGCTTTCGCATGCTATGCGCCTCCTGGAACAACGGTCAATCATCGCCTGCTGGTTTGCCTGGCGTCTCGCCGGTCTGAGTATTGTCCGAACGCCGTTTTGCGCTGCTGGTCGGGTGGTGCGGCTTCGGCAACCGATCGACCGACCTGCCCGTGTTGAGCTTGGGTGAAACAGGTTTGATATTCGCAGGGCTTGAGACGGGTTTGTTGACTACTGGCGAGGCGCCTCCGTCAACCGTATTCTTGAAAGCTTTCTCGATAACGGCTCTATTGGGCGCGTTCCGCGCTTGGTTCCAACCCTGAGATCGCATCGTAACGCTTGAATTGACGCCTTCAGCGATTTGCCAAACGTAGGCCTGGCATAGCTGCACATCTTGTTGGCCAAAACTTCCGCTAAGCCCTTTCACGAATGCGCTCACGGGTTTTAACTTGTCGGCCGATTTTGCGGAATGCGCGGGCGCCAAGACCGCGCCCACGGCGACGGGATGCTTCCTTGACAGTTGATACGCTCGGAGGACGCGGACAATGACAGCGCGCGGCGGCAGGGCGAAAGAGGCGTATTCCTTGCCGATCACAAGTCTCCCCGATCCGGTCCGCGGGACCAGGAAGTCGCCCTTGGAGACAGTTATCTTCTGAGGTTTACTAGTGTTGTTAGTGAACCGGGCCGCTACAACGTCGCCGGCTCCGCTCCGGGCCATACGAAACTCTTCCGTGACCAGCCTTTTCGACCCGGCGCGCGAAGCGTCCGTTGGATTTGCGCAGAGGACCATCAGCAGCGCGCAGGCCAACGCGGGCGGAAAACTGTACCGCGGACTTACGGCTATGATCATTGTCGGCTTCCTTCTACCACGCCTGCCGGCGAAGCGACTTCTACGGATCTTGGTATATCTCGCAATATCGCCACCCGCCAACACCTCATGAACTGACTCTCCTGGTCGGCTTCCCGGACGCGCGCGGCGTCTTCATTCGATAAGACAAGCTGCCATTGGTACGATGGTCCCTTTTGGACGCGAATGGCCGTGACTTCCATCGGCCTGCTTCCCACCCGGCGTCTCAGCGCTACGTCGTCGCCGGGCAGAGGGAAACTCACCATCCCGGGAGACTGTTGGAAGGATGCCGACGGCAGGTATTTTGTCTGAGGGTATACGACTTCGGACGTGTCTGTCATCTGATCGGGGATGACTTGAATGGTCTGGCAAGTGTTGAAATCCCGCGGCACGTGAATGACAAGGCCGGTGGTTCCCTTGGGGTCAGGAAAGGCCCGCACGAGCAGCGCGGCAATGTAACCGCGAGTGGCGGGCTCGTTTGGCGAGAGCTTTTCCCGATCGGGAATCCAGCCCTTGTATACGGCGGCGGTGCAGATTCGCCTTGCCCAGGTAATGCTATCTCCATCCTTGAACCCCTGAGCGCCGCTGCCGCCGAGGTAATTGGAATCCTTACCTCCACACATGACTTCGATATCAGCCAGGTCTTTGTCAGAGAGCATGCAGGAAACGAGCAGCGTAACCGCCTGCTGCTTCGTTATCATCTCGTTGGGTTTGTTGGGCGGTTTCGGCGTAAACGCCGAGCAGCCCTGTTGATAGAGCCTGTTAAGGCAAGCGGCGAAGTCGCCGGCCCGAACGTTGGCGTAGGGATCGGCGCCGGGACTCAGGTAGCCGAGACGCAGCGCGAGCTTAATCTCGTCGTAGTACGGCGGAGGGTATATTTCAGAGAGCCATTCGCCGAGATCGTTGCTTCTGTCCGCGCCGACCCGCAATGCCGTTATTTTCCCACGCGGGTCGATAAGGAACGCGGACTTGCTGTGCGATTTATCGGGCGGGCAGTACTCGCTGTAGAGCTTTCTGCCATCGTCGAAAACGATATCGAGGCCTTTCGGGACTTTGGCGCGGTTCTTGGCGTTCTTTTCGTCTCCATAGGCGGGGAAGGCGACGACCACGAACTTTGCGATCCCACTGAGTCTCTGCCTGAACCGGGACAGTACGGACAGCTCCCGCTCGCACCTTGGGTCCTGGGAGGACCAGAAGTAAAGGACCATTGGAAAGCCGGAAGACTTGTCAGCCAGAGACCCGCCAATCGCTTTATGGTTCGCGTCTTTGACGGCCAATTGCGACAGGCTCGTATTGAAGCACGGAGCCGGGGAGCCGACTTCCGGCGCTACGGTCGCGGCCAGCAACGGCGCCACGCAGAGCGACATGAGAACCGCCACAGCGGAAGCGTAGACCTTAGCTCTGTTGAGATTGCAGGACAATCCTTATCCCTCCATTATTGACTCACATAGAACTGCTGAAGATGGAGATTCGACGTTCGATCACTCAGCTTTAGGCATTTGCGGCTCCGTAGTCGGCGGCAGCGACGGGCCGGATGGTTGCGTGACAACCGGCTGGGTTCTGGGCGTCACGGGAGGCCTCGTCGACGTTCTGTGGACGTGATGTCTCCTCCGAGACCTTGGCCGATGCGCGACTGCGTTTGCTGCGAGGATGTCGCGCATCTCCGCTCTCGCCGCCATTACTGCCGCAAGTGTGGCCTCGTCTTGGCCACTTTTCCCCCTCAATGCCCTGTCGTACCACGTCACGGCGGACCTGGCATAGCTGCGCCTTTCCGCTCCTTTGGTCTCAGCCGCAAGCTGCGCGGCACAGTCACCGGCCGCCTTGCAGTCGTCAAATGCGGCCCCTCCGTTACTCCGAAGTCGTCCGAAGGTTTGCAGAGCCCGCAGCCGCTCACCAATATCCGCGAATGTGTGTCCGAGTTTCGAGAGAAGCGCGGATTTGAGCTGCCGCGCTTCCTCAACTTCAGCTCCCATTGCGTTCTGTTGCGCTCTATCACACCACGTCAAGCTGTCGTCCAGCTTCTCTATCTTATCACGCGGGTCGCCGGCCAGGTCCGCCAGCGACTGGTTGCATTTGGCTGCTCCCAGCGCGTCGGAAGCCCAATGATTGGCGTCCCAGGAACTGCTGTAAAGGTTCAGCGCCTTGATGTAATCGCCGGAGTCGAACGCTGATTTGGCCGGATCCACGGGCCGTTCAATTGGCGGAGGAGGCGGCGGAATCAGCGCCAGCATCACCAGCAGAAGCACGATGAGAGCGCCGAAACACGCGCCGACGATGACCAGGGACTTCATAAGCTGGGCGTCCGGACGATGCGGGGCCGCCGGCTTTGGTTCCGGTTTTGGCGGCGCGTCGAGAGCATCGGCGACTTCAGAGGACGGTTGGCCGCCGGCTGCCGTGACAAACTCGCGGCAAGTGCGGAACCTGTCTTTCGGATTCTTGCTCAACGCCTGTTTCAGGGCCGAATCCAGCAGTCTGAAGGATGGAGCCATAGTGTCAGAGCCGGGCACGTTAAGGGGCGGTGGCGGCTCATATACGTGCTTGTAGCATATCGCCATCGGAGTTGGGCCGTCGAACAGCGTCTGTCCGCACAGCATTTCCCACAGCACGACCGCGAGGGAATACTGATCGCTCCGTCCGTCCAGCGGTTGGCCATCCGCCTGTTCGGGCGACATATAGTGCGGAGTGCCGATGACCTGGCCCGACATCGACAGGGTCAGGTCTTCCATTTTAGCTATTCCGAAATCGAGCAAAACGGCCCTTTTTCGACCGTCGAGGAGACCGATGTTCTGAGATTTTACGTCCCGGTGGATGATCCCGCGCCTGTGGCAAGCATCCAAACCATCCGCGATATTGCCCGCGAGCTGAAGGGCTTCCGCCGGGTCGAGGCGTCCCTTGCGGCGGATGTAATCCTTGAGCGTTTCGTCCACGAACTGCATTACGATGTACGGCAGGTGATCGTTGTGAACGCCGCAGCCGTGCACTTTGGCGATATTGGGATTATCCAAGCGCAGGAGGGCCTTAGCTTCGCGTCTGAACCTGCCGGCTTCCTGGGTGTCATGAAGGAGGTAATGGTTCAGAAACTTAATTGCGACGTGGCCGGTTCCGTTGCCGTTGATGCCTTCGGCCTTCCAGACCTCGCCCTTTGCGCCTCGCCCGACCATCGAGACGAGCCTGTATTCACCGACTATCTGTCCGCCTGCAAGTTCCATTGCCGTATTCCTGCGTTACTCCTAAGGAACCGCCAGTTTCGGGATTTCCGGGTTGGGACCCGAAGTTGTCTGTTATCGCATACGTATGACGCCCAACCCTCAAATCCCGAAATACCGGGGCGGGCTCCTTTCCGAAATAACCCCGCTTGCGGGGTCGGGCGCTCAGAAGCCCGCCGCCCGCGCGGGCGGCGGGCGGAAATCCTAACCTTCGCGAACGACCATTGTTCCGGCCGCGATGTCATGCCATCCCTGCTTTCGGCTATTGGCAGCAAGGAGAATGTAGTAGTAGGCGATGAAGGTGGCGACCGCCGCCACTACAAAGCCGATCTTCGATCCCATTGTGACGGGATCGGTGAGCTGAAACACGGTCTCGTTCTTTGACAGCAGATACACCACTACGCCGGCCACTACAAGAACTATAGCGGGGCCGACGCCCGTGATGGCCCAGTGGAGCAGATAGCGCATAAGCGCCTGATTGTAGGTTACGCCTCCCCGGTCAGTGGAGAGGACCTTTATACCGACCGCTTTGCGGCCGATCGTCTGACCGGTCGTCCCATCCATGTACGTGTAGTATGCGCAGTAGACGATTGCGCCGAAAATGGATCCTACGACGATCCACCAGTCAGGTCGCTCGTGGACGGAAGGCGCTATGATCGCCACCAGGTAGTAGAAGAGCGCAAGCGGGAGGCCGACCGCGAGGCTGTCTATGAGCCGCGCCCCAAGCCGGACCCAGAAGCCGGCGTATCGCACGGGTTGAACAGGCGGCGGCGGACCGCCGGAGCCCGTGGAGATGTCCTGGGATTTGATAATACGGAACAAGCTCCCGCCGATCTTGAGCGTGTCACCGTCCGCAACCGTGCCTCTCAGCACCCGCTTGTCATTGATGAAGACGCCGTTCCTGCTCCCGTTGTCTTCGATGTCCACGATGCCGTCGCGCACCATTACCGTCGCATGCGTTCGGGAGACGTTGTCATCGTTGGCGATCTGCAGGTCGCAGTCCGATCCGCGACCTACGGTGAACAACCCGTTCTCCAGGTCCGTAGCCTTGCCGCGCATGGGACCATCTATACCGATAAACTGTATGCCCATCACTGAATCCCCTTTCCGAAGCCCCTTTCGAGGGCCTTCATGGTTTGATATCAATCACAACACACTGGTTCTCTTTTTTCGGGTCCAAGAGAGTCTTACCATTGTCTAAGGCTCTCCAGTATTCGGCCTGCCCCTTCCTGTAGTACACGACCCAGGAGTCCCGTGACAGTTCGAGCATCCGACGCTTCCCGGGGTCGAGCAAATGCGGCCCGCCCGCGGCATTCACGATCTTCACCGGTTTCCCATAGCCGTTCTCCACCTGTATTGCGCGCGAGTTCGGAGCCTGAAGCGTTTCCCGCCCCTTCAGACCCACTACGACCAGGGCAAGAACGGAGAGCAGCGCGAACGGCGCTACCAGCGCCGCCATCGTGATCCCACGTCTGACCCGCGCCGTCCTTTGGTGTTCCCTGCCGTCGGGAATGTCGATCACCATCGCCGTGACGTTGTCTCGAGCCCTGCGCTTGGCCGAATCCATCAGCATCCGAACAGCCTCCTCGGGAGTCTTTGAGGTCAGCGACGCCCGCATCTCTCGGTCCGTGACCACGTTGCTGACTCCGTCCGAGCAGAGAAGCAGTCGGTCTCCCGGCAAGCATGAGACTTCCTGCAAGTCCGGCTCCGCATCCTCTCTGCCGACGCACCTGCTGAGCACGTGCTTGAGAGGATGGCGTTCCGCTTCCTTTTGGCTGTGCATCAAGACGTCGGTGACGTACAAGTGATCGTTTGTCAACTGGCGAAACGCGCCGTCGCGAAGAAGATACGCCCTGCTGTCGCCGACGTGAGCCACCGCCATACGGTCGCGGCCGATAGCGCAGGCTACCACGGTGCTTCCCATGTCATCCGTGCCCTCGGAAGTTCCCGCCAGGCTGAGCACCTGAGAGTTGGCAAATGCTATGGAGGCGGCAAGTCTCTGAGTGAGACTCAAACCTCCATTGGCTCGATTGTAGGCGTCGATGGTCTTCTCTACGGTCACCCTGGAGGCCAAGTCGCCGCCTCCGTGTCCGCCCATTCCGTCCGCGAGGACGAAAATCGAGCCGGATCCCGGACCGCCGTCGCCGCCATCGACGACCGCGTACGCGCAATAGTCCTGGTTCACCGACCTGGGACCAGGGTCGGTGCCAATAGCGCACGTTGGCGACCTGTCCGGAGCTTTGCGCGACGCGCTCTGTCTGTTCTTCCTACCAGGCAAGAGTCGATTCCTTTCAGGTTGTGCTAGATTTGGATGAACAGCAGTTCTGTTTCGCCCAAGCGGAGCACGTCACGGTCGTTAAGCTTGGCGCGCTCGACAAGTTTTCCGTTGACCCAGGTGCCGTTTTCGGATTCCTGATCCTCGACGGCGATCGCCTTTACTCGCCCATCTTCGTCTTGCTCCACGCTGAGCTTGCAGTGAATGCTGCTGACAGCGCGGTCGTCAACCGCGATACTGACACGGTCGGACCGCGTTCTGCCGATCAGCGTGTGTCGCTTGTCCATGCGATAGAGCTCGAACTTACGGGGTCCGTTCAACTGCACCAGGATTGCATACAGTTGGCGACGAAGAGCTACCGTGCTGTCGGAATCAGGCGCTATTGTGCTTATGGTTTCGTCCATATCACCATTTCCATCTGACCCGACCGAGCTCACTGTTGTGTCCCAAAAGGAGCCGGACACGTCTCGCCACACCTTTTCAGCCATGTCTTTTCCCTCCTTCGCCTCACCGGCGGGTATTGTTTGCTAACCGCGGGCGAGTGTCCCTATAGACAAGCTCTGAACCGCCCACGGCTATCCTGTCTCCATCTCGCAGGGTCACGATACCCTCGCCGAGATCATTACCGTTCAGAGCCGTTCCGTTCTCACTGCCAAGATCACGGAGGACAAACTCCCCCGTGTTAGTGAGCGTTATCTCCGCGTGCCGCCGCGATACGGCAGGGTCGCTCGTCAGAGCCAACTGGCTTCGACTGTCCCTGCCGACCAGGACCGGCTGGCCGGTCAGATCGAGCCGGGATCCGGCATGCCGCCCGGTGGAAATCTGGAGCCAGACCTTGCCCGTCCTCCTGGCCCTCGCGGCGTCAGCGGGCAAAGGCGCGTCTACCCAGGTCCTGGGCGCGGGCGCGCCGTCTTTGTCCTCTGCTTCCATCTGATCTCCCTCCAAATCGCGTATCTTTCTTGTCACCAGCCAAAACGCCGCGACAGCGGCTATAAGCAGCGCTATGCCCAAAACCCACCACGTGCGGCTCCGCGACTTGGAGGCAGGATGCCTGGGCGCGGGAACCGTGATCGGTTTTACGGCGCTCAGGGTCTGGCCCGCTATGGTCGCTGTGACCGCGACGCCGTGCGAACCGGGACTCAGGGGAGCTGAAACCGTGACATCGTATTCATCCTTCAACCCGTCCCGTATCGTCTGAAAAAGGGAATAGGTATCGTCAGCCGCGTTGCGGTATGCGCCGTCCGTCAACTCGCTGATTCGCATAAGTGTTCCGCTCTCCGGATGCCGTCCGCAGGACACGGTATAAAACGGGACAGACGCCTTCTGAGCTTCGGCGATGGCCTGGCCGAGACTTATCTTGCTGCCTTGATCGACTCCGTCGGTGAACAGGACAACCGCTGTGCGGTCAAGAGGCGACTTCTCGGCTTTCCGCGCGCCTGCCAGCACGGCGGAGTTGAGCAGAGTTCGTTGGTCGGACGGTTGAATGTCGGATATCGCCCGCGCGATCTCGTCGCGCCCCGAGCCGTAGTCCGATACCAGGTTGACGGCTTCGCCGAAGGTCATAAGGCAGAGAGCGTCATTCTGCCCTGCCTCATCCACCAGACGGCCCGCCGAGTCTAATGCGCGGCGCATTGGCTTTCCGGACATACTCTTGCTGATGTCCACGAGCAAAATCGCCGCGAGCGGCCTGTCATTGTCGGTTGGCTGAACCCGGATGATCCGGCCAGGGCTGCCATCGACTCTGACGCTGAAGTTCGATGCCGTCAGGCCGCGAATCGGGTGTTGGGCGTCATCGCGGACGGATACGCGCAGGGTTACCTCGGATGCCGATCTGCTGATGGCGGCGATCGTCAGCTTGCCGTCCGCGCCCGCGGAATTCGCAAGACCTCCCCCCAGCGCTTGAGCAATGCAGATGACGAAACAATAAGGAAATAAGCGTTTGGCGAAGTTCATAACCAGACTCTCCCCTCGTTACCGTAGTGCGGAGCCCGATTTGCCAGCAGATGCCCTGGTATGTACAGCACGGTTGACAGCCATATCATAGAGCTTGTTCGCCGTCTTGTCAACGGTAATGGAAAAAAACGAACTGTTACCTACCCTTGAGCGTGAGCATTGACACTCCCAGGAGAAAACTGGCATAATAATGATGATGAAGGAGTATATGTCAGCTCCTCCGCTCAGCCCGTAGGCATCACAGACATCCGCTGCGAACGAAACCAGTATCCATCAGGCAGCGCGACGGAGGTCAGGGAGAATGAGGAAGCCACTTGCATGGTCTCCCTGCGTGTCATTGATTCTCGCCCTTCTGATGCACCTGCCGGCGCAAGCCAACGATGCGCTGAAATTCCGCGTCACCACGCTTCAGGCCCGCGCCTACTCCTATTGGAGGTTTTCCAGCGCTGCTCGCGCGATCCAAACGGGCGACTGCCTGGAATACGACGTCTACCTCAACAGCAACGTGCCGGGCCTTGGCGGGATCGACATCAGAAACACGGACCTGACTTACTGGCGCGATTCCGCCGGATGGGCAGACCAGAACGGCATCGGGGGACACCCGGGCCAAGACCTTACCTCCAGGGCGTACCGCAAGTGGTATCACCGAACGCTGCCGGTTCCCGCCGCTATGGTCGGGAAGACGACGCAGCGGTGGGACGTGGTCCTGGACGGCTATAATTACGGCGCCTACGAATGCTATTCCGCCGTCTACGATAACGTGCGCATCACAAACGGCGGCTCGACCGTGCTCAACGTCTACACCGACGGCGGCGTATCCGTCAACGCGCAGGATTTTGCGCTCAGCGGCTCGATCCAGTCCACTAACCTCCTCGCCGAACCGTCGCGCAGGCCGGGAATCCAGGTGTCGTCATTCCTTTTCTACTGGTATGACGCCGCCGCCGACCCGGCCAACTACGCGAGCATGGCGGTGTACGATCCGCACGGCTTTCAGGGGGACCCCTGGTCGGGCTATGGCTCCAACGGCTATTATTCGTCCCGGAACGTGGATTGGTGGGAGGGCGTTTTTCAGGATATGAAGCTTGCCGGGGTTGACGTGGCCGCCCTTATATGCTGGGGCGATGTGCCCGGTCAGCCCTGGTTCCAGACGAGCGTGCTATCAACCTATATGGTACCTGCCCTGGCGCGAAGTGGAGTCGGCGTCAAGATCGCCATGTTCGACGACACCACCTCCGAGACCTGCCTGTGGAACTACAACAACGGCCGGGGTTGGCAGGCGGACGACCTCATGCCGCTCTCTGACTCAGCCAACTGGGCATACTTCTACGATATGAAGGCTAAGCCGTTCTTCCAGGCCATTCCTCAGAAGTACTGGGCGACCCACAACGGCCTTCCCCTCGAACAGGGCGGGAGGCCCGTCATCTACACATACGGCGCCGGCTGGTTTACTGATGTGAGTACCCACGGGGCGGCGCTTTGGCAGTACGTGAAGACCTCATTTGCCAGGGATTTCAAAGACGCAAACGGCGGCGATATCACTCCGTTCGTTATCCACGAAAGCTCGTGGTACAACGGCGGCGGCGGGTCCACCGGCGACGGCAGATATTCGTGGGGCGCGGCGGTCGGCGGGCCGTATATGTATCAGGTCGGAGGATACTATACGTGCGGGATCGGGGCCGGATACGACGACAGGGTGATCAGAAGCCCCGGAACCTACACGGACAGGCAGCGCCAGCAGACGCTCGTCCAGTGGTACAACGGTACTTACAGCAGCCGGAAAGTGTGGGATTCGAATATGCTGACCGTGGAGACCTGGAACGAGCTCTGGGAAGGCAGCGGAATCGAGAGATGCTACAATTATCCCGATCCCTGGAATCCGGGGACCTACTTGTCGGAGACTTTCTACATAGACACCCTCCACAATCTCGTGCAGAGCAGTATCGGTATCTGGGACAACGACGCGACGTTCCCGCGGACGTGGGAAATACCGGCGAGCGCGAACTACATGTCCAACCCAATCACGATAAGCGCGCGCAACGATGGGGCATTGCCCTGGGAGCCGGGGACTCACTCGTTGGGCGGACGGCTGCTCGACGCCGCGACCGGGGCTGTCGTGCCGGGCACGGAACGCGCGCTCGCAGCCGTGCCGGCGGAAACGCTCGGAGGCGGCGAGCGCCAGATTACGGTCAGCCTGCCGCAGGACTGGCCGACCGGCAGTTACAACCTGCAACTTGATATGATGCAGGGCACAACCTGGTTCGCGTCGCTCGGAGACACGCCGGTGACGAAGCCGCTCACTATCACCCGGCCAACGCCATCGGTTGTTGACGATGGAACCAGTACCACCAGCACGACCTCACTGCACTTTTCGTGGTCGTGGCCGGACGCTTCGGTCACCATTGTGGACTATCAGTACGCCGTCGGCGAGTCACCCACCGACCCTGGATCGGACTACGTTGTCGGCTGGACCGACGCCGGCACGGCGAACTCAGTAACTATCACCGGCCTGTCGCTCGCGGACGGCGTCACTTACTACTGTTATGTGAAGGCCCGCGGCCAGTCGGGGGTGTGGAGCGATCCGGGCGCCTCGAACGGGATCATGGTTAACCTCACGTCGCCCGGTCCGGTCGCAAACCTGGCCGCCACGCCCGCCAATAGGCAGGTTGTCCTCTCCTGGACAAATCCGTCAGCGCCGGACTATGCAGGCGCAATGGTCCGATATTCCACCGATTCCTATCCGGCGGCCATAACCGACGGCTCCCTGGTCGTCGACAGGGTTGGGCCGCCCGGAGCAAGCGACGGCTGCATTCATTCCGGACTGAACAACGGGGTGACGTACTACTACACCGTATTCGCGCACGATGACGTGCCTTTCTACGCTCCAGGCGCGCAGGCGTCCGGAACTACTCAGGGAACAACCATCGACTGGTTCAACGAGACGTTCGACTCCTATCCCGATGGCAACTTGATTGACCTGAAATGGACAACCACAGCACCAGCGAGCGCCCAGGCGCAGTCGGCGGTTGCCGGCGGCGGAACCGGCAAAGCGGTTCTCATGGACACATTGGCGGCGGGACAGAATATCGGCAATGAGATCGGTTTTACTGACAAGACAAGCGGTTATTGCTATCTCAGCCTCGATGTTTTCGAGGACGCCGCGGGCACGACCGGAGCCTTAATCGGTTACGCAAGCGTCTATGGCTCCTCGTCGTCCACGGAGATAGCCAAGGTCGTAGTTCAGAAAGGCAGGCTTCTGGTTGAATATGGCGGCGGATTGTACGCCATCCTGACCGCCTCCGCGGCGAACGGCGCCTGGTACAACGTGAAGATCGGCTTCAATATAGATACGAGGAAGATGGACCTTTGGCTTGACGGGGCGCCCAAGGGCACGAACTATGCGTGGTATGGGACGGGAATCAACATATCGCGAATCGTCATTGGAAGCGACAGGAATACCAACCTCACGACCCAGAAGGCGTACATCGACAATCTGCGCCTGGAGCCTAGATTGACTGTCTCGCAAGTGCGAGACGACGGCGTCTGGAATCCAAGTTTGTCCAAGCTGCGGTTCTCCTTTGATCCGGTGCCGTGGGCGGGCGAGTACCGGTATGCCATAGGCACAACCTCCGGTGGGACGCAGACAAGAGGATGGACAAGCTGTGGTCTGTCGACGGACCTATTGGCAACAGGTTTGAGTCTAGGTGAGAACCAGACTTATTACGTTAGCGCGCAGTGCTCCAACCAGTATGGGACATGGGGACCGGTCAAGACAAGTGACGGTATAACGGTGGCGCCGGGGATTGCGGCCATACTGGACGCGAAGGCGCTGCCGGATGGGCCGTCCAATATGTTCGCCCTGAGAGGCAAGCTGGTTTCCGCGGCGTTCCCTGGGTTTTTCTACATCCAGGAGCCCGCAAGTTGGTCAGGAATGAGAGTCATCTCCACGGCTTCAGCAGCGCCCGGCGATGAGGTGGATGTGGCCGGCTTCATGGGCGGCCTGGGAGCCGAAAGGTTCATCGACTGCACGGGCAACGCGGTTGTGGGGATCTCGCCGGGGCCCGGCGGCCCGTATCCCGTCTTCATGACCGGCGCGTCTATAGGAGGAGCGCGGCTCAACTCCTACACCCCCGGCGTTTTCGGAGGAGTCGGGCCGAATAATATCGGCCTGCTTGTCCGGATTGTGGGAAAGGTTACACGGAGAGACCCCTCCGGGCAGTACTTCTACATCGACGATGGCCGCGGTGTAACTGACGGGACGCAGACGGATGGCGTGGACAATATCGGGGTCAGGGTGAAGGCCGAGCCGACAGGGTATTCGGAGAGCGCTTACGTCCATATGACGGGAATAAGCTCGCCGTTCTCCGATGCGGGCCAACTCAAGCGGCAGATTCTGCCCGTGCAATCCGAAGTATGGAACATCGGGCCTTGACTGGAGCGACGAATCACCGGGACAAAGGGGCGCAGAGGCGGGGAGCCGGTTGCGGGCGTTTTCGTCAGCGTTTCACTTCCTTGTCGGCCCGCGTCGGGTTAGCCGCCGATAAACGCCGATGAACACGGATTGGCGAGCGTGCGTGGGTTGACCGAAGGCACGCGACCTGGTACAATCTTCCACAGTTCCAACGTCTGGAACGTGAATGGATCCAGCCCAGAGGGACGGACTACTTGGCTTCGATATCAGAATGCTACGACCACCTTGCGTCCGGTGGCAGATACGGAGTAGCCGACGGCTTTTCTCCGTCCGAGCGTGCGGTCGTCTACCCGGCTGACTGCCTCGATCTACTGAAGTCGCTTCCTGAAGGGTCCTTGCAGCTCATCGTCACCTCGCCGCCTTACAACATCGGAAAGGAGTAGCGGAGGCCTATGCCAAATCCAGTGAAATCCGCCTTTCTCGTGGAGATGACGAGGCGATTTGGCGTGCTTCGCAAACTGGAGAAGAGCGAGTCGCTCTATGAAGTTGGCGAAGGAAGAGCGCGACTATATCTCCGGTATTCCAAGAAGCACCCGCGAAACCGTACCTTCTTCGGGCTTCGGAGGGTAGACCTTCAAGCCCTTGAGGGGCACAATGGTATCGTGTGCTTTCTCTCGGACGGGGAGGAAGAGCCGCTGTTCGTTCCGTTCTCCGATTTCGAGGAGGTGTTTGCCGCATTAACTCCCGGCAGCGATGGCCAATATAAAGCCCAACTCTATGAGCAAGAAAGCGGAACCGAACTATATATCGCGAAGGCCGGCAGATTCAATGTCGAAAGCTACCTGGGATGGAGCAGTATAGCAGGATTGGTTGAGCCAGAGCACAGCACACTTCCGTTACTATCGCACGCACAGGTGCAAACCCTGCTCGGCGGAATCGGAGCCGCAAAAGGATTTGATATCTGGATACCATCCGCTGATAGGTCGAAACTCGACTGGGACTTGACCCCTCCCTTTGGGCTCTGTCGGACGCTTCCGCCGTCGCTTCGGCCCGTCGAAGAAGTCGCTGAAGGGATTGACGTGATCTGGGTTGACCGGGCAAGCGCATCTCCAGCGGCTTTGTACGAAGTCGAACACTCCACATGGATTTACTCGGGCCTTCTTCGCTTCAACGACGTACACCTTCTGTTTCCAAACCTGAGCCTTCGGTTTGGGATCGTAGCCGACGACGCTCGAAGAAGCACGTTTGTTCGACAAGTGAATAGGCCGACGTTTGCCGCAAGTGGGTTGCGCGAACTCTGCACCTTTCTGGAGTACCGCAACGTTTATGGTTGGCATACGAGAATGAGGCAAGGAGGCACTGGTGGCCAAGCGACGCAATGAAACGGTGTGGATACCCGTTCGGGTAGACTGTGAATTCGTTGCCCGAACACTCTGGATGCCGCACATGGGTAAGCTAGTTTACGACCCTAACCTTCCCAACGGAGGTCACCGATGCAGATAGCCAGGATGTATTCGCACCTGAACGGCCTGGAGTTTCTGCTTGTGCACAAGCCTTCTCTCTGGAAGGAGATTCAGGAGGTCATTGCCGCGGTAGATGCCGCAAGATGTAGGACAAAGGTTTCCAAAGAGAAGACCATGCCAGGTAAACTACTATACATCCCGGTTGATATGAATGCCTCTTTCCACGCAGAACTCGAAAAAAAGGGGGGCTGGCATGGGTCCCGCACATCCTATTGGGTTACGGAAGAACAAAAGCTCATTCGTAAGACCCTGGAGCTTCCTGCGGATGAACAGAAGAAGCAGATAGCCGCCGCCGGCTTCAGGCCGATCTATACGTATAACCAGACAGATTTCGTGAAGGACAGGATAGCCGTCGAGGTTCAGTTCGGCAAGTACTTCTCGGTCGCCTATGATCTTTTCGTCAAGCACATGGCTTTCTTCGTCGGGGATGTGATTGACGTTGGGGTAGAGATTATGCCCATGAAGGCGTTGGAAGCTGAAATGTCGTCTGGTGTTCCCTACTACGAAAACGAGCTTTACAACCTACTACGTCAGGGCCGCAGCACCCCGGCGGTCCCCCTCGTGTTGATCGGTCTCGCGCCGTAGATTTAACCCGCGTCTGCTTCACACTGACTCGCTACGCGGGAATTTGATGCTTCGGGAAACGATTTGGAGACCGGCTTGCCCAACCTTGTATCGGGCGCGGGTTCACGATACGACAGCGTCCTCATATCACATAACATACGATCAAGCGGAATCAACGCGGCGCTGTGGCACGGATTGTGCAGAGATGGTTGCGAGCGGTCTGCTGCTAAACGTTTTGCACAATGGAGGTCATCGTGCCGTTTCGCGCGCTTGGAAGGTGGTCACTCGCAGGGCTTCTGGGAGTGGTGTTGGCATCCGCGTGCGCCGCGTCTGTGCCGGCCCTTATTTCGTATCAGGGCAAGCTCACGAATAACGCCTCAGGCTCCCCTGTTCCGGACGGGGTCTATGACGTCACATTCAGCCTGTTTGCTCAACCTACAGGCGGGACAGCAGCGTGGACGGAGTCCAGAACGGTCCAGACGCTCGGAGGCGTGTTCACGGTTCTTCTGGGATCTCTGAATCCCCTGCCCGAGTCGGCATTCACCGGCGACACCTGGTTGGAAACTGCCGTAGGCGGGGTCACGCTTGCTCCTCGCATTCAACTGGTAACAGCGGGTTACGCGCAGGTTGCGTCAGTTGCGGATTCGGTTGCGGATGGCGCCATCACGACAAACAAGATGCCCGATGGAGCCGTCACGGAGGAGAAACTCGACAGTGTTGCCGTGATCAGCGACAGATTGGCTGCCGGATCAGTAACCACACCGGCCATCGCTGACGGCTCGGTAACGGACAGCAAACTCTCCGCCGACGCGCGCGCCTTGCTGAACCAGACTCTCCGCTCCGCGGAAAGCGTTTTGAACGTCAAGGATTTCGGCGCGGTGGGAAACGGTTCGACGGACGACACTTCGGCGTTTCAGTCAGCGCTTGACACGGCTTCGGCAGCTAAAGGCGGTGTTGTCATCGTGCCGACAGGCAGGTACAAGATTGCCGGCCATCTCAGCGTGCCGAGCAACGTTACGCTCGAAGGGGTGGCGCAGGCGCCGCCACAGAAGGTCGGATGGATGCAGGTCGATACCGTCACCGGCAGCATCCTGCTGGCCTCCGAGGGAGAGGGAAACGCCGGAGCTACGCCCTTCATAACCCTCGGCCAGTGGAACTCAGGCCTCAAGGGACTGATAATCTATTACCCCAATCAGTTGCCTACTCTGGCGACTCCACTTGTATATCCGTGGACAATAGAGGCCACCAATGCCAATAACACGAGCATCATCGACTGCACGGCGGTCAATCCTTACCAGTGCGTTAACATCGATGGCGGCGGGAAGCACTACATCCGGGGGCTTTACGGTCAGCCTCTGTACCGCGGCGTGGTCGTGGACAACTGCAGCGACATGCGCGTTGAGAACATTCATTTTTGGCCGTTCAATACCGGGTGGATGTACACCTCTCAAAACACCTGGCAGCTCAACAATGGCGTCGCATTTCTCTCTAAGCGGTGCGACTGGCTGTATGTCACGAATGCGTTCGTCCTCGGCTACAATATCGGCTTCCAGTTCGTCGCGGGAACGAGCGGCAACACGCACGGCAGCCTGATAGGAATTGGCATCGACGCGTCTTCAACCGACCTCAAAGTCGATAGTTGCTCCTCAGCCGGGATTCTGGTGACCAATGGAGAGTTCGTTGGAAATCAATCTCCCGTCGCCAAACCCATTATAGTAGGACCCAACGTAGGGGCCGGAGTGGTCAGGCTGAACAACTGCTCCTTCTGGGGGGCGAATTACCGCATAGCCGATGTTCAGAGCGGCACGGTCAGCTTCACCAACTGTACGCTCTCGGAATTCCAGACTACAACCTACGCCATCTACTCAACCGGTGGCAAGCTCAGTGTCAGGAACTGCTACTTCCGCACATCGGGCTACGGGGTTCGCGCCGGGACTGGGACGACCGGCTGCGTCATTATGGGCAACCAGGGATTGTCCTCGTCCGAGATACTGAACGAAATCGGTTCAGCTTGCGTTATCGCAAACAACAAGTCTTGACCCGGAGAGATGGCGACTGTTGGGAACGTTCAAACAGCTTAAGGGGGCTGTTATGACCGAGATGAAAAAGGCATACATAATCATTATATTGGTAATCGCGGCGCTGGTTGCCTCTGGAGCTTGCCTGGCGTCCGTGCCCACCAAAATGTCGTACCAGGGTAAGCTCACGACCAGTTCCGGCGCTGTGGCGCCGGACGGCACATACAGCATGGTGTTCAGACTGTACTTTCTGCAGACTGGAGGGACCCCTCTGTGGACCGAGACTCAGAGCGTGGAGACCAGGGGCGGAGTGTTCTCCGTGTTTCTCGGCTCGGTGACACCCCTGGCTTCGACGGCCTTTTCGGGCACGACCTGGCTGAGCGTTGAGGTTAACGGCTCTCTGATTACGCCAAGAGCGCAGATAGTGAGCGTGGGCTACGCTATGAGGGCGGCTGTCGCTGAGACCGTGCCCGACGGGTCCATCACAAGCGCTAAGATCGCGTCTCGCGCAGTGACATACTCGCAGATAGCGTCGAACTCGGTCAGCGCGGACAAGTTGCAGATGAATGCAGTGACGAGCGCCAAGATAAATGCCGGAGCGGTCACAGCGGACAAGTTGGACCCCGCGGTTTTCACGGCCCTGGGTCTCACGGCTCGATCAGTTGACGCGATATTCAACGTCAAAGACTATGGCGCCGTCGGTGACGGAGTGGCTGACGATACTACAGCGTTCCAAAACGCGCTGAATGCCGCAAGCGCTCGCGGAGGGGGTATAGCCTACGCTCCGACCGGCAGTTACAAGATCGCCACTCATCTGAATGTGCCTGCCAACGTTACTCTCCAGGGCGTCTGGCGAGCCCCAACGGCAAACAATGTATGGAGAGACAACGTCGGCACGCTGCTTCTTGCCTATGAGGGCGAGGGGAGTCCTGACGGAACAGCCTTTATCACGCTAAACGAAAACTCGACGCTGAAGGGCGTGGCAATATTCTACTCCGAGCAGACGGCCGACCTGTCTCAGCCGCGGCAGTATCCGTATACTATCTCTATACCGTACACAAACCCGCAGACTACCCTTACAGACAACCCATCAGTGATCGATTGCACGGTGATCAATCCCTATCAGTGTCTCAGATTCGCTGGAGCCGGCCGCCACTACGTCCACGGGCTTTACGGACAGCCTCTTTATATGGGCATCTGGGTGGACATGTGCTATGACGTGGGGCGAATCGAGAACGTGCACTTTGGCCCGTATTTCACCGAGGGCCTGCCGCAGTACCAGGCGCTCGCAGACTGGCAGAGAGCTAACGGCACCGGGATTCTGTTCTCCCGGTCGGATTGGCAATACGTGCTCAATACGTATGTAAACGGATATAATTACGGCTATCATTTCGTCCAGAGCAGTGGCGGAGCGAACCAAGAGATCCTTCCCGGCGGCAACACCAGCGGTAATTTCGCCGGCATCGCGGCAAACAACTGCAATACCGCCGTGCTGATAGACCGATGCTCGCCGACCGGCGTGCTCATAGCCAGCGGTGAGTTCGTGGCGAGCGATAGAGCCGTGTACTTCACTTTATCAGCGTCCGATAGTGTGGTCGGCATGACCAACTGTTCCTTCTGGGGAGCCTCAAACCGCATCGCGACAGTAGCGAGCGGCATGCTCAGTTTGTCAGACTGCAGCATGCGTGACTGGAACAAGAACAACAACGGGGAGTATGCCGTGGTCGCGACCGGCGGGCGAGTAAGCATTAGCGGATGCAGCTTCGCGACGAACGGTAACGTAGCCAGCATCGGTTCCGGCATCACAGGAGCCATCATAATCGGCAACCAGGGAGTCGCAACTTCAGAGATAAGTAACTCGGCGGGCAGCAAATGCATAACGGCCAACAACGTGCCGTAGCCGCCCCCTCTCCGTTTTGGGGAGGGGTTCCGGTCCGGGAAACGGTAACAGCTTCAGGCAGGAAATCAATATGAAGAAGATAAGGACAGTGATTCTCATAGCGCTGCTTACGGTCGGGCTTCTGACCGTCGCGGGAGCCGAAGAGTATGCGATATCCTGGTACTCAGTCAACTCGGGTAGCGGCGATATCTCCGGAGGAGACTACAATCTGAGCGTTTCCGTGGGGCAATCGGCCGCCGGCTTCGCAAACAGCGCGGATTTTCTGCACTGGACCGGCTTCTGGTCGGGCGAAGTTCCTAATCCTCAAGTGGTCGCGGGCATCGGCGCCGCGAAGATCCTGCCGGAGGGCATGTTCATCAGCATTTCCGGCAACATCGCCACAAGCGCGGCAAGCGATTTCGATGACTTCTTCTATGTAGAAAACGACAGGAAGACAAGCGGCATTCGGGTCGCCGCGCCGCCGGGAGCAATTGCCGATCTCGTCCGCGGAAGTATAGTGAACGTCTTGGGAGTTCTGGGCGTTACAAGCGACGGCGAACGGCAGCTTATGGGCCCCATCGTTATAGTGGTCGGAACTGATCAGCCGTTGAATCCGGTCGCTATGCCAAACCGGAGCGTGGGCGGCAGCGATTTCGGTTTGCCGCCGAGCGGCCAGCTTGGCGTCACTGACGCTTTCGGCATCAACACTATCGGGCTGCTGATCAAGACGTGGGGCAGGGTCATAGGCTCCGGAGCGGGATACGTGATGATAGATGACGGCTCCAATTCACCGGTTCGCATGGACACATCCACTCTGGCTACGATACCGAGCGAATCTCAGTATATCACCGTCATCGGCATCTCCAGTCTGCGGAAGTCGGGCAGTGTCAGGCTCCGAGCTGTGATGCCTCGCGGGCAGTCCGACGTGGAATGATAGGCGAAACAACGATCGTGGGGGAACAGCGGACCGAAGCCACTGATGTCCACGGCTTTCCGCACGTGTTTTCGTATACCATGGACTTCCAAACTCTTCCGGGCCTCCACCGTCTCCCGACGGGCGCTCACGACCGCGGCCGGCCCGCTGCTGTCGACGAACCGGACGCCGTTAATATCGACAATTACGCTCGTGTTCTCGGGCCTTGACGGGAGCGACGAACCCAGCTACCTGACCCTACTCTGATCCATCCCGCTCCAATCGGCGCCAGCCAGGCGCAGCCAGGATTGAGATCAAATTGAGATCAGCGCGCGACAGCTCAAAATGAAAAAGGCTGAACCCAGCTCATTCTGAGCGTGAATTCAGCCAAAATCTGGAGGCGGCGAGGGGAATCGGACCCCTGAATAACGGTTTTGCAGACCGCTCCCTTAGCCACTTGGGTACGCCGCCACGTCGTGTTCGTCCGAACCGGCCACAAGGACCGGGGCTACCCTATCTGCGCCAGAGCATGAATAATGGAGCGGGAGACGGGATTCGAACCCGCGACATCCTGCTTGGGAAGCAGACGCTCTACCACTGAACTACTCCCGCTCGACGCGCTTTCGAGCAAGGTTATTATACGGCTATAGGTTTTGTACGTCAACGCGAGAAAACGGAGGAGTCAAAGGAGTCGTGCGCCATCGCCAAGGGTGGAATAGGCCGCGCCCGTAACGCCCTCTCCCTTGAGGGAGAGGGCTGGGGCGAGGGTGGAAGTGATCAGATCTCCGAGAGCTCCGGCCCAACATCTAACACCCGACCCCGCCTAAATCCCCTTCGTAAACCTGATCCCCGTTCCGTGATGCTGACCGACTTTTCGGCCTGTTGCGCAAATGCGTTTGGCCAGCTCGGATATTTTCCAATCGGTCATGCCGCGCGCGCCGCAGTAAAATGTGTCGTTCAGGGGCTTTTTCCACTTTGCCGGAATGGTTTTTGCGCCTTTGATGCATCCCAGTAACGCGCCTACGGTAGCTGTATTGCAGTCCGTATCGCTCCCGCACATCGCGGCGATGCAGACGCTCCTGTCGAAGTCCCCCTCGCCGTATAGCAGAGCAAGCGTCACTATTCCGGCCTCGGCGTAGACCGGGTCGCAGACGCCCGGATACTTCGACTTGACCTCCCGAACCGTGTCCCGCCAGTCGGGATACTTTGAATGCCATTCAATGACTTCCCGGATGACGCTCGCGTACTTGCAGTCCTTCGGGATGTGCGCCAGCCCCACGTCGATCAGCTTGCGCGCGTCCTTCTCACGAAACGCCGCGCTGATCATTGCCGCGACGAACTGCTCGCCGTAAACGCCGTTATCCCGGTGGGCAACCACGCCGTCGCGGCGGGCATACTCCGCCGCCAGGTCGGGCCGTCCCGGACAGACCAGCCCCCAGATATCCGCCTTCATCTGCCCGCCGATTGCCTCGCCGACCGGGTGGTTCCCCGATTCCGGCGGCTTGATTCCCCTGCCCATGCGTTCCCGCGCAATCTCTTCGGCCAGCATGCCGCCGGACAGAGGCCCCAGAAGGTTAAGCCATTCGGCGCCGATTTGCTCGCAGGATAGATCGGGACCGTAGGTCTCAAGCGCGTGCAGGCCCACAATCTCGTAGGTGGTGTCGTCGTCGGGACCGAAACCGGTGCGGCGGACCTTCTGCCTGTAGTCGAATGCGAAGCCGATCTGGTTGTCACCGGAAATCCATTTTGCGTCTAAGGAGAAAGCCACAAGAGAACCCGGCGGAATGGCCGCCAGTCGAGCCGCTTCGGGCGTCATTCTAGTCCACGCCCGCAAGCCGTTGAAAGCAACTCGTATCTCTCCGCCCGGCATCCAGCCGCAGGCGTCCATGGGAGACCATACTCCGCCGTTGGCCGGCAGGTTTGAAGCCGGCCGCGGAAGACGCAGATTGCGTATGAGATACTCCCCGGGCTTGGTGCTATACTCACAGCTCATACCGACAATCGGGACGGCGTAGCGCTCGGAGGCAAGCCGAGGCGCCCGTATCGTAATGGCAAGATGATGCCACTCGCCATCCTCCGGGATCTGCGCGGTTTTCAGGATTCCGGACCAGCCCGTGTGCGAATCCTCGTGAAAGTAGCTGAGGTAGCCCGTGATCTCGCCGTGCTTTGCCCGGATGTCCCTGTAATGCCAACCCTCGATAGGCATACCCAGCGCCCCGCCAACACACTTGCCCAGCCAAGCGCCGTAGACTTTGTCGTAATACTCCCCGTCAGACAGCCTCTCCACCGAATGGGCTGTAGAACAGGTCAAAAGAGCTGCGAACGCAAAAGCGACAAGCTTAGTTTTCATATCTTACCCAGCGACGTGATTATCGACTGTAAGTCCCGACCGTCTCCATTATACACGAAGCCCACCGGGTTACTATCCCGCGGGAAACCCATTCCAAGTCCCGTCTTATCTGCGTGATCCCGGACGACATCTCAGCAGGCCGTCTGCCAGTCGCGAACATGACCACGGCCGCGCAGAGCAGGGCAACAACGCCCACAGTCAAGAGAAGCTTTGGTTGGTTACCGTTCATTGCCAACACCTCCGAGTGTGTTAGCCCCAATACGGTTCACTTAAGCGGATCCCCCCTCACCCCAACCCTCTCCCGCCCAGGGGGAGAGGGGGACTTGGCGGATGCGCCACGTTAAGTGAACTGTGTTGGTGTTAGCCCGGATTATTCGCGATGACCTCTGCGTGCAAACAGAATGCGAAACGGAAACCCCTCACCCCATCCCTCTCCCGCTCGGGGGAGAGGGGGCTAACTGGGGCTAATAAGATAGGTTATC
>JAUSGG010000144.1 GCA_030649165.1 Armatimonadota bacterium | reverse complement strand
AACATCACCAATTGAGATGGTTCCATCGGCATCCGCTTGAAGTTGGGCATCGTCATCCTCCATATAAGGTGTTCGACACCCATCTCCAATATTCATGCCTGTTTACTAATAGTGAACAGAAAAGTTTTGCAACAGCCTGCTCGACGCCGCTTTCTCCCCCTCACCACGGAGGAACCAAACCTCGCTGTGCGCGGGTTTCCAGACCCCGCACCCACTCCGACCGCGGGTCTCCCCGCCCCCTCCGCTCTCCCCACTCCCTCTCAGCACTCAGCACTACCCTCCCGACTGCTCTCACTCCTTCGACACCCAGCAACTATACCAGCTTGACAGAACCCGCACATGCGGCTATGGTCGAAGTAGTAATGCCTGCTCCGCAGGCTTCGCTTCCGATGGGGAAAGGAGTAGCAACGCATAATGCGCGGATTTGTCACTGCTCTCTTTATCGCCCTGATCATCTCCCTGACAACTACCGTCTCGTTCGCCGGCCAGTTCGTCTACACCGGTGACACGCTTCCCAGCGGCTCAGGGTGGGAGGTCTACCACTCAAACTCCAACGAGAACGGCAATAGCATATCGAGCGCTATCATATCGAACGGTGGGTCGAATACCTGGAGACTGATTGACACAAGCGGCGCTTACCGCTGCGCGGAGCGGAACTTGAGCCTCGGCAATATCGCATTCGACACCGGCGCAACCCTCGCCGTGAACATCAGGTGCTCTTCGAGCAATTCGAGCAGTTCCTATAACATCGGAATTTCCAATGGCAACGTCGGCGGGTTGTGCGTGCAGATAAGGACTAACCAGGCAAGCTTGATGATGTTCGACGGGACGACCGTCGGCTCGGCTTACACCTTCACGGCGGACATTACCAACTACCACAAGTACTTTCTTACCGTCCAGAACGCCTTTCTCGGAAACAACGGCACGGCGACGTGGAACCTGTACCGCGATGGCAATCTTGTCCTGACCTACACGGGAGCCGGAATCCAGGACAACTACGATGGCTATTTCGCCGGTCACGACGGGACGACCGGCACGGGCACGTGGTACTACGACTGGATTGCATGCAATAACGACGGCTCCTACGGCCCCGCCCAATGGAACCCCGTCGGCCCTCCGCCGGCTCCCACGCTGATCGCCCCGGCCGCCGGTTCAACGATCTACGTGCCGACGACCACGATACAGTGGCTGAAGCCGGTCGCCGACGCGTATCAAGTTCACATCAACACCACCAACAACTCCGCCGACGCCAATGGCTGGGACTCCGGAGTGGTGTCGAGCGCAGCGAATTCGTGCGTTACGGGAAGTCTAGCAAACGGCCTGTATTACATCTTCGTTCGCTTGCACACCAGCTTAGGATGGGGGGCTTGGAGCGCGGCAGGCTATAGCTTTATCGTAAACACCCCCACCGCCCCTCCCGGCGCGCCGACGGTCGTTGCGCCGGCTGGCGGCTCAACTGTTGCCGTTCACTCCCCTGTGATCATGTGGACCGGCGACATGCACGACGCCTACGAAGTCCACGTCAACACAACGAACAACTCGGCGGACGCGGACGGATGGGATTCCGGCCAGTTTGCCGGCGCGGGCAGCAGTTGCATCTCCGGCGCGCTGGCGAATGGCTCTTACTACGTCTTCGTCCGACTGCGCAATCTGATAGGCTGGGGTCAATGGAGCGCCGGCGTTAGCTTCACAGTCAACGCGCAGTCGAGCCCACCCGCGGCTCCGACGATCATCACCCCGCCGGACGGCTCGAATGTGGCAATTCAGAAATCGGCCATACGCTGGATGGCAGACGCTCACGACACTTATGAGGTCCATATCAACACCACCAACAACGCGTCGGATGCGGACGGCTGGGACTCCGGCCAGGTTACCAGCACGGATGACTGGTGTGACACCGGAGTATTGGCTAACGGGACGTATTACGTCTTCGCGCGGTTGCGCAATATCGATGGCTGGGGACCCTGGAGCGCGGGTCATAGATTCACCGTAGCTTTCACAGGCGCTGAGGTGAAGAAGAGCTGGAATTTCCTTCGCTACGACATGCCCTATCATCTCGAACTGCTCACCCACGCTCCCGAATACCACGTGAACCGCCTCGAAATCTCGCACGACAACATGATGTACGCTCATGAGCCGATCAACGACGTGACGAGACGCAACAACATCAACCAGCTTATCGATACCGCGCACGCAAACGGCATCAGCGAGGTCGTGCTGTGGGTCCACGAAATAATGTTCAACGATTTGCCTACGCAGTACATAGTCGGCGGCAAGGTGAACCTGGACGATCCGGGCTTCTGGACGTGGATGGACTCGGAGTACGAACAGCTCTTCACGGTCTGTCCGAACGCCGACGGGCTCGTCTTCACGTTCGGCGAGACGGATGCGGACTTCAACGATCGCTCACTCACCATCCACACGGGCAAATCGGTTGAGGACACCTTTGCCCAGGCGATTCAGACATTGTGGAACGTCTGCAGCCGCCACAACAAGTCCCTCTACATACGCACGTGGCACTACGCCGGAGTAGACAGGATGATCCGGGATGCCATCGTGCGAAACGACCCGGCGATATGGATGATGAGCAAAGCGACGGGCGCGGCCGACTGGAACGTCATCCAGGAAGACTACGACATCATCGGCACATGCACGGGACATCCGGAACTGGAGGAGTTCGACTTCACCGGCGAGTACTGGGGGTTGACGTATACGCCGTGGGCGGGCATCGACTACACCAGACATCTGTGGAGCGAGTTCGCGCTGCCGCGCGGGGCGGACGGAATGGTGGCGAGGATAGACAGAGACAGTGGAAACGCCGTGCAGACGCCCAATAGGATCAACATGTTCGCGATGGACGTTTTGGGGGATTACCCCGACTGCTCCTCCGCCGACATCTACAGCTACTGGTGCAGCCACTGGTTCGGCTCAGCAGGAAGCAAGGTGGCGTCTTCGCTCAAGAGGACATTCGACATCACGAACGCCTGTTACGGCCTGCCGATGTTCTACCCGTTCTCTTCTTACGTCGCGAATAACTACATCAAGATGTCGACCTTCGACCTGGACTGCGTGAACGCCAGTCTAAAGGCCAACGGCAACTTCCAGCCTGGCGTATCGAACTATGACCTCTTCCACGGGCGAATGGTCAACGCGGCGATCAAGTTAGGCGTCTCCGTGCCCTCGACGCTGTTCGGGGATTTCACGCCTGCGTCCACCGGCCAGACGAGTCCGGCATGTTCGGCCACTGTAGTGGACGCCGCAAATGGCCTCAACCCGAATACGTTCGAGGCGAGGTATTCGACTGATGGAGGGGCGACCTGGAGCGCCCCGGTCGCCATCACGGTCACATCCGACGGGGCGCCTACCGATCCGTACCACATCACCACAGGACCCATTCCGTTCGGGCAGGCCCGGGCGGCTCTGAACAAGGTAAACTTCACGGCAACGAATCTCGCGTTGGTCGTCGCATCCCAAGTGTTTACGGTGCGCGGACTGGACAACGCGTACGTTACTCTCGGTTCGAGTGTCGTGTCGGACGGAATCGCTCATCCGCAGGGCGGCGATGGCAATACGTCGGCGGCTTCGGCGGGAGGTCGGTCCTGTCGCACGCCGGCCTCGTCAGGCGACGTCAATATGTACTTTCAGACGGACGACGGGTACGCTTACGACAGATCGCCGAGCACGATCTATCTACAGGTGGACTACTACGGCTCGTCAGGCTCTATAGCGCCGTACTACGACAGTATTTGGAGGAATGACGAGCCTCTTCCTCCGGTGTATCTGAGTGGAGGCACAACCTGGCGAACCGCAACCTGGAAACTGGACAACGTCAACTTTGGACACAGGGTCAGTGGCGGAAACGACTTCAAGCTGTATGTCGGAAGCGCCGCCGGAACCGTTTTTGTCAGCTCAGTAAGGCTTTCGTACACGCCGGCGGCGGGAACGCTGGCGCAGCCGACCAATCTGGTGGGTTCAGCGATTTCGGATGCTCGCGTAAACCTCAGTTGGAACGTCGTGGCCGGGGCGACGAAATACCAGGTGTGTAGAAACGGCGGCGCTATCGGCTGGCCGACAACAACCGGTTACTCCGATACCGGGATCTCGCCGAATACGCAGTACGGATATTCCGTGACCGCTTACGACGCTTCTAACAATACATCGTGCGCCACGAGAAATACCTACGTTACGACTCTGGCAACCGCGCCTTCACCGGCAACGATCACCTCGAACCCGCAGCCGAACACGTGGCAGACGTCGAGTTCCATGTCATTCACCGCGGTCGGAGGATTCGGAACGGGCAAAGTGGCTTATTACCAATACGTATGGGACGAATCTCCGCGCCACACGTGGACCGGCAGCGAGCTGAACTGGCCGGCTGCGACAGGCAATCCTCCGTCTGATGCCGGCTGGAGCGTCTGGCGCGCAACTTCGTCGCCGACGAGTTCCCCGCCTTGGCTGCTGTACGACGGCTCAACGACGCAGCGATGTATGTCCGAGCAGACTACTCTTGAGAATGGGATACCTACGTGGGTCCTTACCGACCAGGGCCGCGTGTGGAACACCCACGCAAGGATTGGGGTCTGGCCCAACTCGATCATCAGCAGGGACACCGGTATGACGGTCGTAGGCAGGATCAGATGCGTCGATATTCCCGCGGGCTGGAGGAACAGCATGGGCAATCTGGGGATCAACCTCCGGGACCGCCCGACGATCAGCGCCATAATCAGACCTGATATCGTGTACATTGACGGCGGTGGCTCACAGGCGGTCGATAACGGTTACACCTACCACACCTACACCATAGCTCTGAAGAATGCCACGCCGGGCAATGACGCAACGGCCACCTATAACCTGTATCGCGACGGCGCGCTTGTGTCGACCACGATCCAGGGACCATCAGGAATCAGCGACTGGGCCGGCCCATTCTTCGGGCACATAGGAGACGACTCTATGGGCGGCTGGGCCTGGCAATGGGTAGCGTGGAACACCACCGGAGCCTACCCCCCGGCGGCGTCAACGACGCTCACCATGTCGGCTCCTCACTACGGCAGCAGTTACTATCTGCACGTCAAGAGCTTCAACTCGGATGGTGTCTCGAGCGGGTCTAAGATGTCGGCCCGTTCTACTACTGGAACGGCAGTCCGGTAGCTCCGACCGTCACCGATGACGGCGCCTACACCACCACGGATTACATCCACGCGGAGTGGAGTCCCATCGGCCCGTCTCCCGACTACTACGAGTATGCCATTGGCGAATCTCCCGGTTCCCAAAACGTCGTTCCGTTCACCAACGTCGGGATGGCGCGCGAAATCACGAGAACCGACCTCAGCTTGACCGAGGGCCGGACATACTACGTCACCGTCAGAGGAACCATGTCATCAATCACCGTCACCGGATCGAGCGATGGGATAACGGTTGCCCCAGCAATGGACACCATAGCCGCCGCTAAAGCCCTGGCCGACACCAGCCCCGCGGCCCTTTACGGCAAGACCGTCACGGCCGTCTTCCCCGATTGCGCCTACGTACAGGAGCGTCACGGACAGGGAGTTCGTATTGTCACCGGGCAGTCGATATCGCTTAACGATGTAGTAGACCTGGCCGGGACGATGACCGGTTCGGACAAGGAAAAGCAATTGGCAGCCGACACGGTGGTCAGGAAAACAACCGGCGGCATCGGACCCGTAGCCTTCCCCGGAGAATGGCTGGGAGGCCATGCGTTTCAGTACGACCCCGTGGCCCAAACAGGCCAGCAGGAAGTCAGGGCCTATACCGCGGGCGTGCTCTCTGAGTTGTCAAGTATAAACAACGTCGGAATGCTGGTGACTGTGTTAGGCAGAGTCACCTACAGCGATACCAACGGCTTCTACGTTGACGATGGTTCCGGCTTCAGCGATTTCGCCCAAAGCGGCCCGGACTACCCCACGGGAATCAAGGTGACCGTACCCTCCGGCGTCGCAACACCCGCCGGCGGTTCCTATGTTGTAGTCACCGGAATAAGCTCAGTATATCAAGCTGGCGGCAGCCTCCGCCGGCTTCTCCTCGTGCGGCAGCAGAGCGACATAGTGACGTTTTAACTCCCGAAGGACCGATGCTTCGGCTTGTTCTTGGGAGTGTTCAAGAACCGTCATTCCGAGGAGGAACGACGAGGAATCTGCTTTGCAGCGCCCTTGAATCGTGCTCAAAAGCAGATTTCTCGGTCCGCTGGCGCTCCGCTCCGAAATGACATCCGACGCCGTCCGCCGGCTTTTTGAACACTCGCTCTTTGAAGCCGAAGCCCGCCCTCGGCGCTTAGGCAATTGCCTCGGTGTTTCGGGATTTGAGGGTTGGGCTTCACACTCGCGCGGTTACAGCACAACCTCGCATCCCAACCCGGAAATCCCGAAACACCACGCTTCTTAGGAGGGCTTTTCCCCACCGGCGTCCAACATGGAACCAGTCGGCAAAAGCTCAGTCTTGCGGCAATGCCTATCCGTGGGGGCAGACGGGAGCGTAACCCCCTCTCCCCTCGCGGGGGAGGGCTAAAGTGAGGGGGATTCCAATCATTCAACCTTCAACTTTCAACATTCAAGCCTTCACGTCGCGAATTCCGCGCCGGGAGTTCCTTTGCCAATCCGCTCTTGCAGCCGCCGCCGTGGCTTTGCTCGGCCAAGAAGCCTTCACCGCAAGCCGACCGCAGCGGCCAAATGTCATCCTGATCAACGCTGACGATCTCGGATACGCCGATCTTGGGTGTTACGGTTCGGATAACATTTCTACGCCGAACTTGGACAGATTGGCGCGCGAGGGTGTCCGTTTTACCGACTTCTATGCCTGCGCCCCTGTCTGCACACCGTCCAGAGCAGGCTTGCTGACCGGGCGATACCCCATCCGCTCCGGCCTCACGACCGTGCTGTTCCCGAATAACAAGGTTGGAATCCCGGATACTGAAATCACGATCGCAGAGCTTCTCAAACGACAGGGCTACTCCACCGCCTGCATCGGCAAATGGCATCTCGGCCATTTGCCCCAGTTTCTGCCGACACGCCACGGTTTCGACTATTACTACGGAATTCCCTACAGCAACGATATGGGCGAGATAATAGACGGCTACCCGAACGTGCCGCTCATGTGTAACGAGGAGACCATAGAACGGCCCGCGCACATAGATACGCTGACGCAGCGATACACGGAGGAGGCCGTCCGTCTCATCCGGGCACACGGGAACAGGCCGTTCTTTATCTACCTGGCGCACACTATGCCTCACAAGCCGCTTTACGTCAACCCGAGATTCAAGGGCCATTCTCGCGGAGGTAAATATGGGGACGTGGTTGAAGAAATAGACTGGGGAGTTGGGCGCATCGTACAGGCCCTCAGAGATGAGGGGCTGCAGCGGAACACTCTTGTCATGTTCACAAGCGATAACGGTCCCGTGTTCGGAAAGAAGGAGCCGGGCGGATCGGCGGACCCATTTTCCGGCGGCAAGGGATCGGTGTTCGAAGGCGGTATGCGCGAACCCTTCATCGCGCGGTGGCCCGCCCGGATTCGTCCCGGAGGAGTCTGTCACCAGCCCGCCAGCAATCTGGACATTTTGCCGACTCTCGTCACCCTCGGCGGGGGGAAGGTTCCCAAAGATCGGGGGATCGACGGGCGCAATATCGCGCCGCTGCTGACAAGCTCGGCCAGGCTGCCCGATTATGCGTTCTTCTACGATGTGACCAAGCCCGGCTCCGTCCCGGCCGTCCGGTTCGGACGATGGAAACTGCGAATGGAAAAAGGACGAAAAGAGCTCGAGGAGCCGCAGCTATTTGATCTTGATCTGGATCCCGGCGAACGCCGCAACGTCGCCGCCCAGCATCCCGAAATCGTCGCTGATCTTAAAAAACGCATAACCGCTTTCCTTCAGAGTCTGGAAGGGGAGTCCCCCCTCCTCCTGGGAGGGGGTAGGGGGAGGTTAGCTTCGAGTCCGTCGCCGACCCAGTGAACCTAAGACCAACCTGCCCCCTCCCCATTCAGGGGAGGGTTGGGGTGGGGTCCTATGAACTTATGAACGTAAGAACCTATATATGAGCACAACCATAACACCTACCCAAAAAGACGAGCTTGAACCCACCGGCCTTCAGGAGAAGAAGCGCCCCATCGTCACGGCGAGGGCGCTCATACTGGGAACACTGCTCGTTCCGGTGAATTGCTACTGGATGGCCGTGATGGAACTCCAGTGGAACACGGTAGACGCCACCTGCGTAAGCCTCTTCTTCCACGTCGTCTTCCTCATATTCCTGTTCGCCATTGCCAATAGATGGCTGATGCATCGCTGCCCTCGCTTTGCGTTCCAACCCGCCGAGATACTCATAATCTACATAATGCTCAGCATCGCGTCGGCCGTCGCCGGGCGCGACACCATGATGAACCTGCTGCCGATGCTGGGTTTCCCGTTCTGGTTCGATGACCCGGTCAACAAGTTCTCCAGGTTCTTCGACCGCATACCGCACTGGCTGGCCCCGCACGACAAGGCTGTGCTCCGCGGGTACTACGTGGGCGAGACGCCGTTCTATAATTGGGTTATTCTGAAAGCCTGGCTGCCCGTCATCGGAGTCTGGTCCGCGTTCATAGTGGCGATGCTTCTGGTGATGCTGTGCGTGAACGTAATAGTCCGCCGGCACTGGATGGACATGGAGAAGCTCCAGTTCCCCATCGTCTTCCTGCCGGTCCAGATGGCTCAGGACAAGAACTTCTTCAAAAGCAGGATGCTCTGGGCCGGTTTCCTCCTGCCGCTGGTCATACAGACCGTAAACGGCTTGAACTACCTGTTCCCGTCAGTGCCGAGTATGCACCTGAAACTCCAGAACTTCTCTCCTTACATGGTCAACCCGCCATGGAACAGTATGGGCGGGCTTCCGGTCGGGTTCTATCCGTTCGCAATCGGCCTTGCGTTCTTCCTGCCGATCGACCTCTCTTTCTCCTGCTGGTTCTTCTACGTCATCAGAAAGCTGGAGGCGATTTCAGCCGTTTACCTCGGTTACACAAACCCCGGCGGTTGGGGCTCGGACGCCTGGCCGTTCTGCAAGGAACAGGGCGCGGGCGCGTGGATAGGCCTCTGCCTGTTCCTGGTCTACGCCGGAAGGAAGAGCCTGAAAGAGATCATCCAGGCGGCGCTCCGGGGAGAACGCCAGCCCGACGAGATTGTATCGTATCGCACCGCGATAATCGGGGTCCTCCTCGGCGTCGCGGGCATGTCTTTCTTCCTCATGAAGATCGGAATGTCACCGTGGCTGCCGCCTATCTACCTGGCGATATTCTTCCTGCTCGCGATCGGCATAACCCGTATTCGGGCCGAACTTGGCCCTCCCGCGCACGAGCTCAACTGGGTGAACCCGGAGAACATCGTGATCACCGCTCTCGGCACGAACGCGGTCGGATCTGGCAGCCTGATGGCCCTGACCTACATGTTCTGGTTCAACCGCGGCTACAGATCGCTCCCGATGCCTCACCAGTTGGAGGGGATGAAGATCGGGCGGGAAACCCACATGGAGCCACGAAGGCTGCTCCTCGCGATGATTCTCGCCAGCGTAATCGCAATATTCGCGGCGTTCTGGTTCTATCTCAATATGTTCTACAAGACCGGAGAGGTCAACGTCCATTCGTTCAGCACCGGAATCGGAGTCGAGGGATTCTACCGCTTGAACGACTGGACCAACAACCCGCGGACCACGAACTTCGTCGCGCTCTCGTGGATGAGCATCGGCTTCATCTTCACCGCATTCCTGATGGCGATGAAGAGCGCGTTCTTCTGGTGGCCGTTCCACCCCGCCGGATTTGCGCTCGCCAACAGCTACGCGCTGGAATACTGGTGGAGCTGCCTCTTCGTCGGCTGGCTCGTCAAATTCCTGATCGTGCGCTACGGCGGAGGCTCGGGCTACCGCCGCGCCCTGCCCTTCTTCGCCGGACTGATCCTCGGCGACTACGTCGCCGCCTCACTCTGGAGCATCGTCGGCTGGATTCTAGGGATAAGTGTGTACCGCACGTTCATATTCTGAAGCCCGCGAGCCGTGCCCTCCACTTCTGATGCTTCGGCGTAACAGTTCACGATTAGGTAGACTGTCGGTCGTTATTCCTCCGTCCTCGGAAGAAGACGAGCGTAATCCCCTCTCCCTTGACGGGAGAGGGTTAGGGTGAGGGTGATACAATTCTACCCATTCCTGAACTCTTACAAAGAAGCAAAAACCCTGTTACAATACGCCGTATTATGATAAAATGACCAAGCTCGGTCGTCGCCACAGATGGGGAGCCTGAGTGTGTATGAAATCCTGTTTGAGGACTCCTGGAGGAGGGGCCGTATGCGATTGATTGGTTATAAGGACTTGCGCCGCGGAGGATTTGTGTCTGGTGTGTTGCTGACCGCGGCTTTTCTTTGTGTGTGCCTTATGGCAGGATGCTCCAAGACCGACACTGCTCAGGACGCGGTCGGCGCGTCAACTGCTCCCGTGTCCGCATCCCCGGCGAACAGCGCCACGGCCCCACGTTCTTTGCCGCGCCCGGACGAGCCTCTTTCGTTCTCACAGATCGTGTCGAGTTACAAGAGGGTTCCCAGAGTCAATGCCGAAGATTGTCTGGTGTTTCGGTACACTGTGCGTGATCCCGTGGGGGATGACACGTTAAAGGTTGAGCTTCCCGCGTCCGACGCTTCGGGCGCTCTTACACGAAGCGCCTGGGAATGCAGGTTCTTCTGCTACGGCACAACGGTATCGCGAACACCCAGTAAGTTCGAACCGGTAACGGTTGCCGGAAAACCGGGATCACGGGCCGCATCGGCGAGCGCGCCTTCCCAACCGAAGATCATCCTGTACTCGACTCCGACTTGACCGTACTGCACTGACGCCAAGAGGTTCTTGGCCGAAAAAGGTTTGAAGTATACCGAGTATGATGTGTCCGTTGACCGGAGCACTGACGCAAGACTGACGAAGATAAACCCGCGCGGTAGTGTGCCGACTTTCGATATTGATGGGACCATTGTCGTCGGATTCAACAAGGCGCGGCTCGAACAACTGCTTCGGTAAACAGATCACAGGTATGATTCACCCTCACCGCTCGGCGGCGCCCAAGGGGACGAAAGCGGCTTGCGGCCTGCCGCGGGAACTGACATCGACGATGTTGCATGCGTTCGCTGTGTGAGGCCGTTCCCGCGGGATAGAGAACCCGTAACCCGCCCGCGCTGATCGATTTCCACGCGATCTTACGACTCGATCCAGTCTTCGAGTTGCAGGTTCGGAACGCGACCAAATCCACGATCATGGGTCACAAGGGTGAGCCCGCGGGACAAGGCGGTCGCCGCGATGAAGAGGTCATTATCCTCCAGCAACTTGCCTTGCGCCGCAAGCTGCGACTTGAGAACGCCATATTCGAATGCCGTTTTCGCATCGAGTGGGATAACCGCAAGATGGCGCAGTAATTGTTTCACCAGCATGAGTTCGTGGGCAGGACGTGAGGAGCACATCGCGCCGTATGCCAACTCCCCAACAGTTATCGAAGCCGCATACACTCGGACCCTGCCCAACGTGGACAAATGCCCGGATATCTTGGGATTGCCTGTCAGTAGCTCGATGCAAACGTTCGTGTCCAATAGGTACACTGTTGGCCTCTACTTAGCAGACCTTCTCGATCCGAAGATCTCCTGCTTTATGCGCGACACCTCCTCAGGAGACAAGTGCGACCACAGGCCACTCGCTACCGCCAACCTGGCCGCCGTGCCTTTCGGCGGCAACTTTCCGCGCTTGGGGATCGTCTCCGCATCGCGCCCCGAATCCCTCTTGGAACGACGACTCACCATATCACTACCCTCCGCGGTCATTGTACCACATCGCCCGTTGGTCTGAAAAGCCGATCCCGACGAATCGAGGAAGAAAACACACGCGCAACCGGGCAGGAAGAAACTCTCCCTGCCCGGTCCCTTTTCGGCCACAAGCCGTATCTCTTACGAGAAGCCTTCGACTCTTTCGACTCGTCAGACTCCTTCGACTCCTTACTTGTCTTTCGACACCTCAAGCCTAATATTCGCCTGCGACGCGGTATACCATTTCGATCACGCTATATGTCATCGGGGCGAACCAGAGTATCGGGAATTCAATTACCTAGAGATGAAGGACTGGCCCAGTATCGCATACGATCCTTCTCACTGCCTGCTCCTCTTCTGGTCAAGCGCCCACATAATGTCTTCTTTCTGAAACTGCTCAATCAATGCGGGCTTCTGTTTTTCGATGAAAGCGATCAAGGCGAACCGAATAGCTTCCTCATCCGTCTTGAACAACCCCTCACGGATAACAGCGCTCAGGCTTTCTGCCAATTTGTCATTCAGTTCAATGCAAACGGTTTTCATAATAAGCCTCCAAGCTCACACGTATTTTACCACGGAAAGCAAAACCCCCGGTAGATTCCTCCACCGGGGTTTCTATTGCACTGTTTGTCCGCATTTGGGCGGCCGATGGCTGCCACGAACGGGCAGCCACTACATTGAGTTCACTTATCGCGCTCCGCAGCGCCCTTCAACTCGATATTCGCCTGCGCCGCCGCGTAACGCGCAATCGGCACCCTCTTCGGCGAGCAGCTCACATAGTTCAATCCGATCTGGTGGCAGAACTCGATTGAGTTCGGGTCGCCGCCGTGCTCGCCGCAAATGCCCAGCTTGATGCCCGGATTGACTTCCCTCGCGGCCTCGACGCACATCTTCATCAGCTTGCCGACGCCCTTTCGGTCGATCGATTCGGTCGGGTCGCCGGGAAGGATCTTCTCGTCGATATACAGCCGCATGAACTTGCCGGCGTCGTCGCGGCTGATGCCGTAGGTCATCTGGGTCAGGTCGTTCGTACCAAAGCTGAAGAAGGACGCTTCCTTCGCGATTTCGTCGGCGGTGAGGGCCGCGCGCGGGATTTCGATCATCGTGCCGAAGGAATAGTCGATGTCGTGGCACTCAACCGTCATAGTGTCGCGGGCGGTTCTCTCCAGCCGCTCCTTGATCCACGTCAGTTCGTTTACGTGCCCGACCAGCGGGATCATGATCTCGGGATGCACATCCATGCCCGACCTCTGAACCTGGCAAGCCGCTCCGATGATCGCGGCAACCTGCATCTGGACGATGCCCGGCATGTAGACCGACAGCCGGCATCCCCGCAGACCGAGCATCGGGTTCGCCTCGTGCATCTGCCGGACAGCCGACAGCATCTTCTCCAGGTCGGGCAGCTCCGCCCGAAGGCTCTTGTATTCGGGATTCTCCGGATCGTCGTAGCAGCCGTATTTCAGTCTTGTACGAATCTCCGTAACCTTCTCGACAAGCTCGCCCTCGCTCGGCAGGAACTCGTGCAGCGGCGGGTCGATCAGCCGGACCGTCACCGGCCTGCCCTCCATCGCCTTGAAGATGCCGACGAAGTCCTCTCGCTGGAGCGGAAGCAGGGCATCCAGCGCGGCTTGCCGCTCTTCCTCGTTCTCGGCAAGGATCATCTTCTGGACGAGCGGCACGCGGTCGCCGAGGAACATGTGCTCCGTGCGGCAGAGGCCGATCCCTTCCGCGCCAAGCTGAACGGCCTCAGCGGCCTGCTCCGGAGTATCGGCATTCGCGCGGACGCCGAGCTTGCGAAGCCCGTCTGCCCACCTCATAATCTCGCCGACTTCGCCCGATTCGGTCGGAGGCTCGGTCTCAAGCTCACCGATGTAAACGTTCCCGTCGCCGCCGTCTATGGAAATCCAGTCGCCCTCTTTCAGCATAGTCCCGTTGGCGTTGACCGTGCGCTTGTTGTGATCGATCTTGATCTCCGCGCAGCCGCAAATCGTGGGGATTCCATATTGGCGCGCGACCAGCGCCGCGTGGGACGTTCGGCCTCCGCGGCTGGTCAGAACGCCCTTGCTGGCCAGCATTCCGGCCAGGTCGTCCGGGTTCGTCTCTTCACGGACCAGTATCATCGGCACGCCTGGATGCTTCTCGTTGTTCTCAACGGCGGTCTCGGAATCGAGAACGATCTGGCCTACCGCGGCGCCCGGTCCGGCGTTCATGCCCTTCGCTATGACCCTGTCGGCCGGCTTCGATTTGAACCGCGGGTGCATTGTCTGCTCGATCTGCTCAGGGGAGACGCGACCCTTCATCGCTTCTTCCTTCGTGATCAGGCCCTCCTTGACCATATCGACCGCGATCTTCACGGCGGCCATTCCGGTCCGTTTGCCGGAGCGACACTGCAGAATGAAAAGCTTGCCGTGCTCGATGGTGAACTCGATGTCCTGCATCTCGCGGTAGTGGCATTCCAGGCTCCCGGCAATGTCCGCGAACTGTTTGTATATCTCGGGGTTCTGGTTCGCAAGCTCCTGGATATCGACCGGCGTGCGCACGCCCGCCACGACGTCCTCGCCCTGCGCGTTCATCAGATACTCGCCGAACAGCTTCTTCTCACCGGTCGCCGGGTTGCGCGTAAATGCCACGCCCGTGCCCGAGTCTTCGCCCATATTCCCGAACACCATCGTCTGAACGTTGACCGCGGTGCCCAAATCGTGGGATATCTTCTCTTTGTTGCGATAGACCATAGCGCGAGGGTTATCCCAGGAGTCGAAGACGGCCCTGATTGCCAGTTCGAGCTGCTCCATCGGGTCACTTGGAAAATCGCGGCCCAGTTCGGCTTTGACGAGCGGTAGGAACTCCTCCTCGACCAGTTTCCGCAGATCGGCGGCATTGACGTCCGTGTCCTGCTTTGCCCCAAGCTTCTGCTTCAGCGCGCTGAACTTGTGCTCGAACTTCCCCTTGGGGATGTCCATTGCAACGTCCGAGAACATCATAACGAAGCGCCGGTATGCGTCCCACACGAAGCGGGGGTTGCCGGTCTCTTTGGTTATGCCGTCGATAGTCGCCTTGTTCAAACCGAGGTTCAGGATCGTATCCATCATCCCCGGCATAGAGAACTTCGCTCCGGAGCGGACCGACACGAGCAGAGGCTTACTCGGGTCGCCCAGCTTGCGGCCCATCTTCTCTTCCACCTTCGCGAGGGCGGCCTTCACCTCGTCCATCAGGCCCGGCGGCATCGTCTTGCCGCGCTTGATGTAGTCGATGCAGACTTCGGTGGTAACGGTGAAGCCAGGCGGGACAGGCAGGCCGATATTGGTCATCTCAGCCAGATTGGCCCCCTTTCCGCCAAGCAGGTCTCGCATAGCGGCGTTACCTTCCTCGAACAGGTATACGCGCTTGTTGTCGGTCATTCGGCTATTCCTCCTGTGAACAACTCTGTCGTCTCAATTCATTGTACCAAATACTCTACTTAGGTACCGCCGCCCGCCAGTCCTGCGGAAATCGCCAAATCCGGTCTTGAGGTACCTCGCCCGGTTTTCGACGGAATTGAGAAACGGCAGTCTTAATGTACTACGAGGATCAAAGAGGAGGCGGTTTCGCGCAGAGGTTTCTGCCCCTCACTGTCCATTGACGATCACCTCGGCGTGAGGTACAATGCCCATATTGGGCTAGACCACAACGATCGTGTTGCGCAAACATAAGATTAGGATCAGCAGGCTACGATGTCTTTCTCTTGGAGATGCCCTTACTGCGGCCAAGCGGCAACGATTACACATTTAGACTTTAGCTCGGATGTGCACACTTTCCGCAAGCGCGGCATGGACGGCCACCTGGGTATCTTTACGGATGTGATAATATGCCCCAGCCCAGGGTGTGGCGAGTATGCTATTTCCGCACGCCTGTGCAAATGTACACCCATGCCCGACGGGCAATGCAGGCAGGATGGTTCACCGCTTATGAGGTGGCAACTACGTCCACAATCAAAGGCCAAACAATTCCCCGCTTACGTCCCCGAGCCAATAAGGCACGACTATGAAGAGGCGTGTCTGATAAAGGACTTGAGTCCGAAAGCTTCAGCAACGCTGTCGCGCCGGTGCCTGCAGGGGACCATCAGAGACTTCTGGGGCATAACAAGAGATCGCCTTATTGATGAGATCAACGAGCTCAAAGGCCGAGTGGACCAAGCCACGTGGGAAGCCATTGACGCCGTACGAAGTATCGGCAACATCGGAGCTCACATGGAGAAAGACATCGACTTGATTGTCCACCGCAAGAAGCGGAGATCCTGACCCAACTCATCGAGATGCTCCTGGCGGAGTGGTATATCGCAAGACACAACAGAGATAGGCGGTTGAAAAGCATCGTCGACGCCGCTGAAGCTAAGAAACGCGCCAAGGCCACTGAGACGAACTGACCTCGCAGCGGTTTCCACTGTTGACGCCTTCACTCATCACGCGGCAAAGCCGAGTACGGCGCTAGCCCAATATTAGCCGTTTTAGCGCGAAATCCGCTAATATGTTAGCCGAATTCGCGCTAAAACGGCTAATTCATTCCTGAGGAATTCCCGAGCCCGGATTGATTATCTCGGAATCAGTTAGTGTCCTGCATCACCCTGCGATCCGCATCAACGGCTTCGGCTTCTTGCCCTTCGGGACTATGAGTATATCCCCCGGCAGCAACTTCGGATCCGCCCGGCGCCCCCTTATAATCTCCCCCAGGTTCGCTTTGAGACCGATCGCCTTCCCGTTCTTCCCGCGGCCAAATCGGTTGATGACGATCTTGGACGCATCCGCGCACTCCGAAACGCCACCCGCCACGGCGATGGCCTGGATGAGAGTCATGCCCTCTTTGAGCGGGAACCGTCCGGGAGACGACACCTCGCCCAGGATGATTACGACGGGAGCAGTCTCCGACTCCTTGACGACCACGATGTCGTCCGCCTTTAGCAGGGAGCCTGCGGAACCGGCGTTGCTGTCCTTGCCCGACCAGTTGATTCTGATCTGGACGGACGCTGAATCCTGCTCGCGCACCAGATAGATACCACCTAAGTCCGCGTAATCTCCAAACCCGCCGGCCTGTTGCACGGCGTCCCGAACCGTCATATTGCCGATGAACGGATACCGCCCGGGCTTCTTCACCTCACCGATTATGGCCACATAGCCCACGTTCGTAACGCTGGGACCGCCACAGACGGGATACCCTACTGGCTCCAAGCCGCCGGACGCAGCCGGAAGCGCCATCGAAACCAGGATCACGACACTAAGCAGAAATCTCATCACCGCCACCTCACTTCTCATTCCCGTCGTCTTATATCCTCACACTACGCCGGACAACTCCCCCGACTCTGACTCCCGCCCCTATCCGCGTTCATCCGTGGTTCAGGAATGCGTCATGCCGTTTCGGGCGAGAAGCCGCGGCGGATGGTGTTTTCGGTGACGGTGCGAGGCTCCATGAACTGCGGCAGGTAGTCGGGGCCTCCGGCTTTGGAGCCGATCCCGGAGAACCTGAGTCCGCCGAACGGCTGACGGCCCACTATCGCGCCGGTTATCTTGCGGTTGATGTAGAGGTTGCCGGCGCGGAAGTCACGTTTAACGCGCTCGATGTTGACCGGACTGCGCGAATAGAGACCACCGGTCAGGGCGAAATCGACTCCTGACGCTATGTCCAGGGCCTCGTCGATGTTCCGCGCCTTCATTACAACCACGACGGGTCCGAATATCTCCTCCTGGGCGATGCGGGACCACGGATCGGCGTCAACAAAGATGGTTGGGCCGACGTAATAGCCTTTGTCGAGATGCGACACGTCGGTTTCCAGGACCGGTCGAGCTTCCGTCTTGCCGATCTCGATGTAGCTGAGGACCTTCTTCAGAGCTGCCTCGTCCACCAGAGGACCTACAGAGTTCGCCGGGTCTTCGGGCGGACCGATGCGGAAGCTGCGAGCGGCGGCGACAAATCGATCCAGAAACTCCTCATAGACCGGCTCCAGGACGATGATTCTGGAGCCGGCGGAGCATTTCTGGCCCTGGTAGCCAAATGAGGATTGGACCGACCCCAGCACGGCATCGTCCAGATCAGCGTCGGCGTCGATGATGATCGCGTTCTTGCCGCCCATTTCAGCGATCACTTTCTTCATGCCTGCCTGGCCGGGAACTATCTCGGCGGCGGCCTGATTGATATGGATGCCGACTCTCTTGGAGCCTGTGAACGCTATGAGGTTCACGCGCGGGTGGCGGACAAGCGGTTCGCCGACCTCGGGCCCGCCGGGCAGGAAGTTGACAACCCCGTCGGGTATCCCGGCCTCCCGGTAGGCTTCCATGAGCTTTGCGGCGATGACCGGAGATTGGATCGCCGGCTTCATTATGACCGCGTTTCCGGCGGCGACGGCGGCGGAACTCATCCCCGCGAGGATGGCCAGAGGGAAGTTCCAGGGCGCTATTATGACGGCGACTCCCCGGGGCTGATAGAAGTACTCGTTGAGCTCGCCCGGCGCATCGCCGAGGATACGGACTTTTCCGAGACGGACCATCTCGCGGCCATAGTACTCCATGTAGTCGATCGCCTCGATAACGTCGGCGTCGGATTCCGCCCAGCCTTTGGCAACTTCGTAGACCTCCAGAGCGGCCAACTCGTCGCGGCGGCGTCGCAGGATATCGGCTGTCCTGAAGAGCGCTTCCGCTCTCTCTTCGGCGCCGCCGCCCGCCCAGTCCGAGGATGCCCTTTCGGCGGCAATCACGGCCTTGTCGATCTCCGCCGGCCCGGGGAGAGCGACTCTGCCGACGACGACTTCAGGATCGGCCGGATTGAGAGAGGCCAGTTCCCTGTCGGTGATAACCTCGTCACCACCGACCTCCAAAGGGAGCAACCGGCCGAACTGTGATCTGACCGCGGCGAGCGCGTTACGCATGCGCTGACGGTCTTCCGCTTTCGAGTAGTCTCGGGGCGGCTCGTTGACGAAAGGAAGGGTTTCGGGACTGGGCGCCGTTACTGTTTCAGGACGAGGGCGTCCCGAAACAACGAGGGACAGGGCCGCGACCTCGGAGGGCATCCGGAGCAGCTCTTCGGCAGACTGCATCTCGAAGAAACCGTGGCGCAGGAAGGATTCGTTGGCCGTGTTCTCCAGCAGGCGTCGGACCAGGTAAGCCATCCCCGGGATTAGATCGCCATAGGGAGTATACACGCGGAGCCTGCTCCCAGCCGCCACAACGGCGGGTTTGAGCTCGTCGCCCATGCCGTAGAGCATCTGAATCTCGTATCCGTCCGGTGGAACACCGAACTGTTCGGCCAGAGCGATCGTGTAGGCGATGCTTCGGACGTTGTGCGAGCCGGCGGCTGTGTGAACGCTCGGGTAGTTCTCCATCAGCAGGCGGAGTATGGCCTCGTATCTCTCGTCCGTCTGCCATTTCCGGGTGAAGACCGGCACGGGCCAGCGCCGCTGCCCGGCGATGACGACCTCGTAGTCCCAATAGGCCCCACGGACCAGGCGGACCGTCACCGGCGTTCCCCGCCGCCGGACCCATTCAATCAGCCCGCGAACGTCCGAGAGGCTGTCGCGCAGATACGCCTGAATGGCGATACCGACGTCGACCCAGTCTCGGAACTCCGGCTCTTCCAGAATCTCGTAGAACACACGGAGGGTCAAGTCCTTGACGGCGTATTGCTCCATATCGAAGTTGACGAACGCGTCTGCTTCGCGCGCCCTCCGCAGGATGATCCGCAGCCGGTCCTTTATCGCCCTGACCGTGCGATCCGGGGCGGCGGGCTCGATCTGGGAGTACAGAGCCGAGAGCTTGACCGAGATGTTCGCTCTTGGAATCGATCTGCCGCCGGCGTTTTCAAGAAGCGGTTGGGGCCTCCAGGACTGGGCCGAGTGCGCCAATTCGTCGAGGAGTTCGAGGTATCTGCGCTGGTAAAACTCGGCTTCGTCCTCGCTGACAACCACTTCGCCGAGTATGTCGATGGTGTGGGCGATGCGCTCATCCCACATGCGATGAGCGGTCCTGGCCGTCTCCTGCGCGGTGGAGCCGGCAATGAACCTCCTTGCCATCCTGCCCGCTGTACGATGAACGAACACCGCGGCGGCCCTGACAGCGACCGGGTTGGAGCCGGAGAGGTCCAGGCTAAGGCGGACGGGCCGCGGAAGATGGTCTTTGAACCGGTCGAAGTACTCGCGGAGATGCCGGACAATATCCTCGTCAGTCCTCAGAGCCGGAAGAACGTCTACGAAGCGGAAGACCTGAACCTTAAGCTCTCGATCGCGCATTGTCCACTCAAGGACGCGGTCATTGACCCGTTCGAGCGCGGACTTGTGTTTATGTCCGGCGCGGCGGAATATCTCGCGGCCGATCATCTGCGTTCGCGACTCCAGTTGGACTTCATCGACAGTCAAGGCGTCGATCATCAGGATTCTCCTACGGCGACATGTATTTACCCGTTTAGCAGAGGTTATATCTTAGGGTTTTGGGGTTTTAGGGCTGCGTCCTTCGGTAGCGGCGCTTCGCTCTGCTACCGAAGGATCGGGCGTAAGTGGGGTAATGCCGTCTGCCGCTACGGCAGCCGGAGGGTTACTATGGCGTCGGCGGAGATTGGGCGGAGCATTCGGACGACGTAGTCGGAGCCGGAGACGTTGACGATCCTGCAGGAGCTGATTGCGGTTACGCTGACTGTACTGCCGGTCGGCGGAATCTGTTGCGCGTAAGGCCAGTTGACTCTCACGCCTTTGGTGGCCTGGCTTCCTTCGCTGACGTCGGAGCCGTCGTCGAGATAGAAGTAGCCGGAGCCGGAAGAAGCGATCTTACCGACGCATCTCACGAGCATGGCGACGTTGTTGACACCCTCGGCTGCTTTCCTCTGCCCGCTGCGCGTCCATCCGTTTACGCCCTTCTGGCGCGAGAAAGCTCCGCCGCCCAACATTTGCAGGCTGACAGCCAAGGGATTGGGAGACGCCGCGGTTGGCCCCTGCGATACGGAGGACGCGGAGATCATCTTCTCCCCATCGACCGTCACAATCTCACCTCTGACATCGGCTGTCTTACCGACGGCGGCCCCGCTGCCCAGAACGCCTATTGCTCCGATCCTGTTCGACGCCTCCAGGTAAAACCTGTCAGGCAAAACGGCGGTTACCACGCCGGAGAACAGGCTGACGGGCGTGTAGTCTTTCAGACCTTTTGCGGTGACGATAGTGGTCGATTTCCAGGCCCGCTCGTAGCTGCCTATATCCGCGACGGCCGTGCCGTCACTATTTCCATCAACAGGGCGGGAATTGCCATCCCCGTCAGCGCCGGGCGCGCTCGAGTTGTCCGCGGCGTCTATGCACGGAGAGTTACCGGAAAGACGATAGATACCGGACGAACGCGCCGAGAACCCCGGATCGGATGATATATCTCCACTGCCCGCGGAGAGGCCCAAGTAGCTGTAGGCAGTGTTTCCGTAGAGGCAGTTGTTCCCAAGGTACGGGGCGCCGGCGGCCTTTTTTATGCCGGATGAGTTGAAGGCGATAACGTTGTTGACGATGCTCGTGTTGCCCGTATTGCAGTAGATGCCGCCTCCGTCGCCCGCCGCGGTGTTATCGGCGATGGTGTTGTTCCGGATTGACGGTCCGCCCGAGACGTATATGCCCCCGCCTTGTTGGGAAGCGCTGTTTGCTACGATCTGACAATTGGTAATGGTCGGCGAGGCGCCTGTTTCACAGTAGATTCCCGCTCCGTAGGCCGAATTGTTCCCGGTAACGACGAGACTGTTGATGACCGGCGAGCCCGCGCAGTATACGCCGCCCCCATAAGTGAAGCCGCTAATCGGCTTTCCGCTGCCGTTTTTCGCGACAAACCCATCCAGAGTCGTGACCGAAGTTATCTCCGCCGGCGCGGTAATAACGCTTCCGCCGCCGCCGCCGTCGATAATGGTGTCATACGCGGACGGATCCCGTTGACTCTTGCTGATCTCGTTGCCCGCAAATCCTCCGAGGATCGTCACGCCGTTGAACAGTGTCAGGCGTTCATAGTATGTGCCGGCTTCGGTGTCAAGGGCCGATCCGGCTACCCATATCTCCGAACCGGGGGTGGCCAGGTTCAACGCATCTGTAATCGTGAGGAACGCCGTTGTCCACGTCTTGCCATCGTGGACAGGTCCTGGAGCGCCTTTTCGGACGAGCATCACGCTGCCATAAGTAGCCGCCGCGACGTCGCTATTGCGCATGGAGACAGCCCAGGCTTTGGCTTTGACCGTCGTGGGAAGACCAAAGGGAATCGGGACCGGTCCCGCCGCCACGGGATGGCTCAACGTCGGATCGACGCCGTTCAGGGTGTACCGAATTGTGGCGTTGGGACTGGCGCAGCTCATCGTGACGTAGAAGGTCGATGACACCCACTGAGAGCCAAACGTCGGCGTCGCGGCTTTCATAATGTATTCGGATGACTTCGTATCGCTTGGGTCAGATCCATTCTTGAATGCTTTCGCTTTAAGCGTAAGCGTGGCTGCTATGGTGACGGAGCCGCCTGATGCAACTACGGGGTCCTGGACGGTAGGCTCCCGACCGTTCGTGGTGTAATGGATTTCCGCGTCCGGGGTATCGCAGGCAACAGCGACGCTGGTCGGCGCGGAGAACTGGCCGCCGTCGGGATTGAACGTCAAGACCATGCTCATCGGCAGCGTGAAAGCGTCTAAAACGCGCCCAAGCGGGTCTATGAACTCACTGTGGAGGCGGGTATCCGTTATATTGAGCTGCATCCAGCCGGGTCTTGATATGTAAGCCGCGATAGTACCCGGATCCCCGCCGGAATTCTGCATTGAGGCGTAATACGTGAACCCGTACTGGAATCCATCGGCGCCAATCCCATTTCCCCACAGACTGGCGGTGCTGTTGATGGCGTAGCATACTCCATCTTTCACATACCTGTTGTAGACGTGCCGGTGTCCCTGCAGGACGAGTTGTACGCCTCTATCCCTGAGTATATTGTGGGTAGCCTGCGCATTCGCCGCGATCCAGTTTGGTTCAGCGCCATACAGAGGAACGTGCAGAATCGCTATCTTCCACGGTTTTGTTGAAGCAGCGAGATCGTTCGACAACCAGTTCAACTGGGTCGTGTCTATCGAGAAAGACACGTCGTCCAGCACGACGAAATGAGCCGGACCATAATCGAACGAATAGTACTGCTCCATGCCGTTTCCGTTCGAAGGCATTATCACGGAATCGCGATATGCGGCAAGAACTTGCGGCGTCCAACCAGCGTCGTGATTGCCCAGCGCTGTATAAAGCGGCGCGTTTTCGGTAAGCGGAGAAATATCTCTGAGGAACCATTGCCACTCGCGTTTCGCGATATCATAGGACCTTGGTTCGTTTGGCAGGTGTAACTCTTGAAGGCCCACATTGTCGCCGACCGTCACAACGATGTCGCGCGGATAGCTGGCCGCCTGTCCAACAGTCGTGTTCGGGTCCATCGACTGCGTATCTCCGATCACACACACGTCAATCGGACCCGATCCCGGATCCGTTCTGAAGCGGCGGTCGTCGGTGACTATCACGTCGGTCGGGTCGCTGGTGTTGGTCACTATGAGCCGGTAATGGTACGCAGTCCCGGGAGCAAGACCGGAGAGATCGAATTGATGCACGGTCTTAGCGAAGGACTCGATGTAGTTGCCGTAGCCCGTGGTGGTTCCGTAGTCCAACTCAACGTCTGATGAAACGTTGGTCTCGACCACCAGAGTCACACTTGATCCGGTCACCAGGTGCAGCGTAGACCTCGTCAGCTCAAGCGTCTTGGTATCTAAACGGAAATAGGCGTCGTGAGTATAATACGGGGTGACGGCGCCGGACGCGGTCTCAGCAAAGGTATAGCATTCGGCTCCCCCGAAGCTCATTGTCGAGCTTTCGTTCTGCTGGTATATGACGATGTATCTCGTATCGAACGTGCTCTGCGGGTCCTGAGTAAGATACATCTTGTAACCCTTGTTCGCTTCCAGCAGAACCGGCGTCTGCAGCTCGTGTGACTGAAAAACGGGGTCCCAGGACGAGCAGTCGTCCGGGAGTGTAAAAACCTCGTTGACTATCTCAATTCCGCTGATCTCCTCCTGGATAACCAGTCTCAAGCTCGCCGTCGCGGGTCTCGCGCGCTCGACCACAAATGACACCTTGCGCACTAGCATCGGCGCGTGAAGCCAAATCCTCTCACCGTACTTGCAGTACGAGCCGACGCCATACACGGAGTAAATTGGCAATACCGTGTTTACGTTGGTGTAGCCCTGCCCGAACTTGGAGCCATCCGAGAAGACCAGCATTGTGGCAGGATCCGCTCTGGGATGAGTAAACCACCCGCTCCCAAAGTCCAACTCCTGGGCCATATCCGGTCGGTATCGACCCAGCATATAGCAGACGCGGACGTTATTATCTTCATCGCCGTAGCCGGTCTGGGCGCGGATGACGGCATGGTATCGAACGCCGGACTGGAGAACGGGCACGGGAGCCACGTTCACGGACGCCCAACCGGCGCTGCAGGTCGCGCTCCCTTGCGCGAGGATGGTCGAACCGGGATAGCCGTTCTCGTCATTTCGCAGCTCGACAACGAGTGGACCGGCGAATCCTATGGTCTTGACTACGTAGTACTTCACCGAGGAAAGGCTCTTGCCGTTCATCTCCGGGGGCAGCGTAAAGGCGGTGGCCATCCGTTTGGCGGGATTGTCGAAGACGACGCCCATCTCGCCTGGGCTGTAGCGCAACTGGTCATACCCAAACGAATCGGCGTTAGCGGGCGTACACGCCGCAAACAACGCAATTGCGAGGACGACTGGAATCATCAAGGTTGTCGGAGTCACGAATCGTTTGGACACCGGCGAACACCCTAACTGCGGCAATGGGATGTGGGATAGACTGCGCGGCAAGAGGAATCAACGGCACACGGCAAACGCCCGGCCCAGCCTCGGTCGATGCCTTGAATTCCGGTTTAAGCCCCGCGCCTACTAGTTCCCCTTTTAATCTGAGTTTACCCGCCAGGTAAAATTCTGTCAACAGCAATTTTGCCGGGCAGGGCGAAAATCACTGTCCGGCTTCCTGCCTAAGATAATACCCCAGAGCCTCTTGCAAAATGTTTCATTTACCCGCTCTGAATGCGGCAACGCTCGTATCTGAATGGCGCGACGGTCGGCATTCATCCACAAGGCGCACAGGTGTCATTGCCGGGACATATAGCATAAGAGCAAAGGCGTAAGCAAGCTCTCGTTCGCTTATTACTTGCTCAGAGCCTTGTACTTGTCACTGAAATTGCGCCGCTGTTCAGGTTACCAGCCCAATAACGGCCTTGGCGAATAT
>JAUSGG010000143.1 GCA_030649165.1 Armatimonadota bacterium | reverse complement strand
AACATCACCAATTGAGATGGTTCCATCGGCATCCGCTTGAAGTTGGGCATCGTCATCCTCCATATAAGGTGTTCGACACCCATCTCCAATATTCATGCCTGTTTACTAATAGTGAACAGAAAAGTTTTGCAACAGCCTGCTTGACACCGCTTTGACCAGCTACCTCAGCCCATTTCACCCTGATTCTAGAGTCTCAACGCTCCAAAAAGCGGCGTCAAGCCGCCGCACTCCAAATCAGGCCAGCACACGAAGATATGCAATCGTGTCTTACCATCATCCTGACGCACACCCACTCCCCCACGCGTGTTTGACAACACCGTCCCCGCTCGATAATCTTAGAACTGGCCGGCAGGCCGATCAGCTAACAGAAATGGAGAACTATCTATGACCCCCAAAGAGAAGATTCTCGCGGTTTTCAGCGGAAAAGGCAGTCCAGAGATGCCCTGGTTCGCGGACCTGACGTATTGGTACAACGCACAGGCAATGCGCGGCCTGCTGCCCGAGAAGTACCACGGCAACGGCGTGGTGCAGCTTTACAATGACATGGGCTGCGGGTGTCACGAGCACGCCCTGAACTTGCCGTGCGAGGTTCGCTATGAAGACGTGGAAACCGTCCAACGGTACGAGAACGACGCCGACGGCAAGCCCTACCTTCAGTTCACCGAGTGGCGCACGCCTGTCGGGACACTGAGCCAAGTTCATCAATTCGAGCCACTCGGCTGCTGCTGGGCGTACAGGGAATACCCAGTCAAGACCGTCTCCGATCTAAACATACTCCGGTTTGTCTACGAGCATCAAATAGTGACGCCGAATTACGAGGTCCAGCGCAGGCAATTGGACCTGTGGGGCGACATCGGTACGCCGGCTTCGATCCCGCCCCGCAGCCCGATGGCCCAGCTTCTGGTCATCTGGGCCGGAGTGCAGAACACCGTCTACGCAATGGCGGACGACATAGTTGAGGTGGAGAAGACGCTCGAGGTCTTGGGCGCGTCCGACGACCCGATCTACGACGCGATTGAGAACTCGCCGGCGACGATGGTCTACTTCGGCGAAAACATCACGAGCGAAGTTGTGACGCCGACGATATTCAACAAGTACTATGCGCCTTACTACAAGAAGCGAGTCCCCCGGCTGCACAAGGCCGGCAAGTACATATTCGTGCACGTGGATGGAACAGTCAGGGGAGTCCTGCCTCTTCTGGAGGCGACAGGCGTCGATTGCGGCCAATCCCTGACGCCCTACCCGGTAGGCGACGCGACGGTCGCCAAAATGCGCGAGCTTGCAGGTCCGAATCTGATACTCTGGTCCGGCGTGCCCGGCGCGCTGTTCAGCCCCGTGTATACCGAAGAGCCGCTTCGACAAGTCGTCGCGGAGTGTATCGAGGAATTCCGCCGCAACGGGCGGTTCATAATGGGCATTTGCGATCAGCTCCCGCCGGACGGGCTGTTGGAGCGCGTGAGGCTGGTGACGGAACTGATCGCTGAGGCCGGGCTTTAGATTCGACTTGTAAGCCTTCGAGCAGGTCGTTCCGTCTATGTATGTGGCACGGCGGTCGCAGCCGAGGGCATAACTGACAAACGGAGGACAAACGTGAACGATCAAGACAGGACTCGCTATGCAAGCATCTTCATGATGGCCTTTCCCGTGGTCGTATTGCTGCTAATGCTGCGCGCCACACCGCCAGGCCGGAGCAACGCGTTTCTGTCGCTCCAGTCTCGCAATCCCGCGCAGCTCATACTCCTTGCAGCCATCTTCCTGATCGGTCTCGTCCGAATGCCTCCGTCGCCGTGGGACCGCAAACCACTCAGCCTGAGCGCCATCGCCAACGTGTATGCAGGCGCGTGGCGGCAGTTATGGCGGCACAGGTGGATACTCTGGATATTCGGCGGCGTGGTTGTCATCAGCCTAGTGGGTTTTCTCGCCGCGAATTATCCGTTTACGGCGCGTTTTGCGACTGAGAGGAATCGATTGGTGGCGGCGCAAGTGGGATCAGCAGAGGAGGCCGGTCGGAGGGTCGTGGAAAGAGCGTTGAGCGCACCCATCAGCGCGGTCTTGTCTTTTTTCCCAACTGTCGAAAGGCCGTCGAGCGCAGGCGGTTTTCTTGCACACTCCGTCGTGTTTATGATCGGCGCAATCTGGCTACTTCGCAAGCTAAAGCGTATGCGACTTGAGCCCGCTCAGGCATCGGGAGCGCAGTGGCTGCAGATCGGCTTGATACCAATTGCCGTCTGTTTCCTTGGACTGGGATTGGTGCTGGAAAGAGCCTTGATCGGCTCGTATCTGGCCACTGTCCCAGTGTCGCCGCGGACATATACTATACCGGGAATGCCGGGAATGCGAAATGGTCCCCCGAACATCGGTGTTTTCGGGGGACCCCGAGCCTGGACTAATCTGGAGGTCGCCCTTCCTTGGGCGGAAGGGATCTACTACCTCATACTGTCGGGACTGCTGATCGCCGGGCTCGCGGGTTCGCTCAAACGGTTAAAACTTGGTCAATCAGTGACCGTGGAGAGTTTCGTGAAGGATGTGGCGTTGCATTCCAAGCCGGTTGTAGCGGCATACTTGGTTACCGGTGGCGTCGGGTTGATCTTCTCGTTGCCGATGTACGCCCCGATGGTTTTCGGCCGAACGATCAGCACAGCCATGATGTCTCTGTCCGCCTTCTGGCTGGTTGTTCCTCTATTGTTCATGCTGGTCCCGTACGCGGCTGTAGCGCGAAACGTCGGGGCGTGGCAGGGGATAAAGTCCGGCCTGCGCGACATTCTTGCCAACGCATGGGGATCCGCCACGTTCGTCGCGCTGGGGATCACTTTACTCTCCATCCCGCTGATCCTGCACGGCCTGCTGCGTCACTCCCTGAGGTACTGGTACGGCATTCCGCAGAGTATAGGGGTGGCGGTGATTTCCGCGGTCGTGTATGCGGTGATAGGTGCTTTTATGGCCGTCGCGGTCTGGGATTATTACTGGCTGATCGTCAACGGACGGGAAAAGCGAGTGGTGCGTGAGGAGTAACTCCGAAGCGCTTCGACTCGTTCCATTCCTCTACGGGAACAGCTCCCAGGTATTACGGACAATATCGCGATCCAGGTCTTTGAAGCTGCGCCACTTCGCGTGGCCATCGCAATAAGAGGTGGTCGTGCCATCCCAGTGAGTATTTGAGACCGAGTCGATGCGGTCCTTCCACACGAAGTAACCATCGTTGATGGTTGTCCGGCTTTCCTGCATCATCATCAGTATCTTTGCCGAACGGCCGGCTGTCAGACTATCAAGCTTTGCGAACATCAACTGATAGTTCACGTTGTATGATATGGCGTAGTTCTTCGGTTTGCTGAGCACATTGTCCGCGCGCACCCCATAGTCCGCCGGGCATAGGTAGACTTGCTTAGTCTTGACATAGGGGTAGAGGGTGCCCTTCTCGGGGAACACCAGGCAGCCCACCTGTGTGTTGAATGAGCCACACCAGTCCGGCCCGGGGTTTGGATTCCCAGGAAGCGGAAAATAGGTGTTGACGTGTCTGCTCAAAGACGGCATACCGCCGCCGTTGTCATCGGCATACATCAGGAATCCCATCGACAATTGCCTGAGGTTGGAGAGACACTTTATCTGTTTCCCACGTTCTTTGACGTGGGCGAATATAGGAAAGAGAATGGCCGCCAGCAATGCGATGATCGCAACCACTACCAGAAGCTCGATCAGCGTGAATCCCCGTCGTTGCATGAGTAGTTCGCCTTTTCCGAAGAGGGGTTTGTCTCGGACCCCAACACCCAACTCTGGAATACCACAGCAGGCGGCCTCCTGTCAATGCTAATCGGTAACAGTTCAGGAATGGTCGGTACGACTCTCTTCGCTGCTCACCCTTTGGGAAAGCACGAGCGTAATCCCCTCTCCCTTGAGGGAGAGGGTTAGGGTGAGGGTGAAAGTTCTCTCCATTTCTGAACTCTTACGCTAATCGCGGTTGTTGGTTGTTGGTTGACAGGTCGCGGACGATAGCTCGTAGCTGAAGGCTGAAAGCTATCTCCCCAGCATCTCAACGAAACTCTCGATGCGGACCTTCGTCCGCGCGTCGAGAGGGCCGGGCGTCTCACCCTCTATCGTCAGAATCGGGACCTTTAGCCGTTTGCGAATGATGAGGTCCTGGATTTGCCGGAAGCAGAAGCTCTGCGTGTAGTGAATCAGGCCCCGGATGTCCCGGCGTTCGACCTCGCGCGCGATGTCCTCGATCCGCCGGAACACGTCGTACGGGTAAGTATACTGGGCGTACTGATCGACCAGATCGGCGCTCTCGAACGGCATCGTGAATTGACGCTGGATTTCGTTGTACACGACTCTGACTTCGAGCGAATCGAGGAACTCGTACAGGTCGGTGATGATCGGCGGCACACCAATATAGCCCAGCCGCAGGCCGGTTTTCACACAGGATGCTTCCGATTTCGCGCGGAACTCGTCAACTTCTTGCTCAAATGCTTCCGGGTCGGAATTGAAATCGCTGCAGCAGACCTGGAAGTAGTGATTGTCGAACCCACTGACTTTGTTGTCGCGCCAAGTGAGATCGTCTATCCTGTGGACCTCGCGCCTAACTGTGTCTAACCTTAGGCGATATTCTTCTGCGGATTGCCAGTTGGTACCGAAACGCCGGACCAGCTTGTCGATGCTCATCCGCAGCAGATCGCGGTCGGCTCCGTACGGGTAGGCAAAGGGCACAATATCTACTCCCCGCACGGCGAGCGTCTCCACCATAGCTTGCGTCTGGCTGCAATCGCCCTCCACAACGGCCACGACCGTTTTGATTCCCTGCGATAGCACGGTCGAATAGATTCCCTTTATCCACCCGCAGGCGTTTCGAGGATAGCCGTCGTGCTCCGCCTCCTGGACAAGACTCTGCGCGTTTTCAGCGTTGATGAAGACGTTGTTGAGATCGACCGGCGTGACGCCGGCTGCGAAGAGGACTTCGACAGGTATGGTGGTGGTGATGCCGACACGTTCCGAGCTTCGTACAGCGCTCATATCAACCCTGCCAGCTTATGACACTGTGGAATCACCCTCACGTCCTCCAACAGTCGGGACGCGGCGATTTGGAGCTGCATGAGCTGTTCGGCGGAGGGAGGTTCAGCGTCCTCGCAAACCGCCGTCAGCGGCTGGATCACCAGAGGTATGCGCCTGCCGGCCAGAGCCATTACGGCCGCCGCTTCCTCTATCTCCTCCTCGGGCGTGGACGCGCTCACCACAACCTTAACGAAGACGCCCTTCTCCGCGGCGACGGCGGCTGACAGGAATTCGCGGTGCAACTCAGTGTCGGGCGCTACGCCTGTTGCGCTCTCCAGCTTGAAGTCCATCGCCACGATGTGTAAATGGGGCAAAAGCTCTGCAAGCGCATCAACGAGAGTTCCGTTCGACTCCAGGTAGGTCCTCATTCCAAGCTTTTGCAGTTCCGGACAGAGCTTGGAAAGGAACGTCGCCTGCATCAGCGGCTCGCCGCCGGTGAGGCTGACCGAATGATGCCCCGGCGCTTCGTCCTCCAGCCTCGCCACAGTGGACGCTACTGCGTCTACGTCGAGCGGGTTTCTTACTCTCCTGAATACCTGTTCGCCGATCCTGTCCTGAATGGCGCATAACTCGGGTTTGAGGGACCGGCTTGCCGGGGTGTCGCAGTAGGAGCAGGCGAGATTGCACCCGGCGAAGCGGACGAAAACCTGCCGGACGCCGACGTACAGCCCTTCCCCCTGGATGGAAGAGAATACCTCTGATATGAAAGCCGAATTGGTCTTTGGCATGTCGCTGGATGGTCGGGCCGGTTCCTAGAAACAGCCCCGCGCGGCTTCGACGGCCATCTCGTAATCGCCGAATGGAGGCATGAAGTACGCCCCTGAGACGAGCGATTTCGCTTCCGCCATGAACTCCGCCGCTATGGCGATTCCTTCCTGCCGGCCTCCGTCGTCCCCCACCTCGCGCATCCTCGCCCTGACTTCGTCGGGGACCGTAATTCCGGGGACTTCATTGTGCAGAAACTCGCAGTGCCTGGAGCTGCGAAGCGGAAGGACACCGACCAGGATGTGCGTCCCGATTTGCGCGGCCTTCCGCATGAACTTGTCTAACACCGACATGCTGTACACAGGCTGAGTAAGAGCGAAGTCGGCGCCCATATCGACCTTGCCTTTCAGCCGGCCCAGTTCCTTGTCCATATCCTCGGCGGTCGGATTGACGGCCACACCTATGCAGAACTTCGGCGACTCGCTGAGCTTGTTGCCCGCCAGGTCGGCGCCGGAGTTGAGCTTGCTGATAATGTCGACGAGTCCCTCTGACTTCACGTCGAAGACCCCCGTCGCGTTCGGATAATCACCTACTCCCGGTGGATCCCCTGTAAGCGCGAGCACATTTTCGACGCCCAACGCGTAAGCTCCGAGCAGGTCTGACTGCAGGCTCAAGAGGTTCCTGTCTCTGCACGTCATGTGCAGAATTGTCTCGATCCCGATGCTCTCTCGAATCAGGTGTGCGAGAGCCACAGGGCTCATCCTGACCCTGGCCATCGGACTGTCCGCGATGTCCACCGCGTCAAACTGCTTCAGCAACTGGGCGCGCTGCAGCGGTTTGCTTATATCGACACCGCGTGGGGGGTCTATTTCGACGGTGGTTACGAACTTCTTTCCCAGCTTGTCGGCCAGGGACATAGCGGCGACCTATCCTTTCACCGCCGTCCGAATGGAGCGAGTGTGTTCGGGAGTAGTTCCGCAGCATCCGCCGACAAATGCGACGCCCAACTCGACAAATCGTTTCGCGTAGTCGGCCAAATAGTCGGGCGTCGCCATATACACCAGCCGGCCGTACAGAAACTGTGGGAAACCGGCGTTCGGCTGGGCGATGACAGGCGTTTTGGCGACCTGGACCATTTGCCGTGCCACCTCCCACATATCGTGGGGCCCGCTGCCGCAGTTGGCTCCGACGACATCCGCGCCCAGGGCTTCGAGAGCTCGCACAGCCCCCGCGGGGTCGATGCCCATCATAGTCCTGCCCTCCTGCGCGAATGACATCTGGCACACCACCGGCGTCTCCGGGGTAACGCTCTTCGCAGCCCTCAGCGCGCATTCCGCTTCCCGAATGTCGGACATCGTCTCTATAAAGAGCAGATCGACGTCGCCTTCGCACAGGGCCTCCACCTGTTCCTGGAACGCCGAGGTAGCGCTATCGGGAGTCAAGGGTCCGTACGGGCTCATCAGCTTGCCGGTCGGGCCTATCGAACCGGCCACCAGGACCGTCTCATTGGCGCACTCTTTCGCGAGCCGCGCCCCGGCCAGATTGATACTCCTGGTTTTAGCGGCAAGTCCGTGAGCTTCGAGCATTAGACGGTTTGCCCCAAAGGTGTTGGTTTCAATGATCTCAGCCCCGGCCTCTACGTAAGCCCGGTGCACGGTCCGGACTTTGTCGGGGTCGCTCAAACAGAGATCGTCCACGGACTGGCCCGCCGCCGCGCCCAGGGAATAGAGCATCGTGCCCATTGCACCGTCGCATACCAGGGGTCTGTTTCGGAGCAGTTCGTCTATCGTCACGACCAGGGCTCCTGCGCATCCGTCCAATAGCTTACTGCCGAGTTGGGCGTTTCCCAAACGGTGACACGATGGACGCGCCCGGGGAAGGCGCATGACATGCCCTCGTGGATCAACCTTGCCAGGTTCTCCGCCGACGGGTTTTCATCCCGAAAATCCGGAAGCTCGTTGAGATAGGTATGATCGAGCCGAGACAGCACGGCGGTCAGCTCGGCTTTCGCTTTTCTGAAGTCGATGGATATGCCCTGCTCGTCCAGCGATACAGTGCGCATGAACACCTGCGCGCGATAGGTGTGGCCGTGCAGCCGCTCGCAGTCGCCCTGGTACCCGCGCAGACAGTGCGCGGCGTCAAATGTGTCTTCGATCAGAATTTCGTACATGGCTTTTGTCTGAAGCCATGATACGGGGCGACTGGAGGGGTGTCAACAAGCTTCGCGGTTGGGGTGGTGTACTATGTGAGTGTGTAAATTGGAAAGGGAGTATCCTTTCAGTTAGTGAAACTGCTGTGCTTAGGCACAGAAAGGAGACTCCCTTGGAGATAGTAGCGCTGGAGAGAATGTTTGAGCAACTGCGGGACTGGG
>JAUSGG010000131.1 GCA_030649165.1 Armatimonadota bacterium | reverse complement strand
AGGGGATTACCTTTGTCTTACGAGATAACCTATCTTATTAGCCCCAGTTAGCCCCCTCTCCCCCGAGCGGGAGAGGGATGGGGTGAGGGGTTTCCGTTTCGCATTCTGTTTGCACGCAGAGGTCATCGCGAATAATCCGGGATAGCGGACAACTTCCGGTCCCAACCCGGAAATCCCGAAACGGGGCGCTTCATTAGGAGCGAGGCGAAGAATGACGTGTCTGCGCACTGCCGGCAATACAGGCACATCGTGAATAATCCAGGTTAGGGCCCGCCCCTTGCCGCGCCCCCCGTCCGGCTAGTATAATGTGCTGGAGCATTGCCGGACTCGTCGTCCGGCTTTTCGACTTATCAGGCGGCGGTCCGCCGACATTGTGAGGTAGACATGACTGAGGAACGGGCAGATATCGGGGTGTTTGGGGGGTCCGGCTTCTATTCGCTATTGGAGGACGTTCGCGAGATCAAGATCGAGACTCCGTTCGGCCCACCCAGCGATCTGATCGCATTGGGAAACGTGGAGGGCAAGCGTATTGCCTTTCTGCCGCGGCACGGCAGAAGGCACGAATATCCGCCCCATACCATTCCGTATAAGGCCAATATCTGGGCGATGAAGGAGCTGGGCGTAACGCGCATAATAGCGCCTAGCGCGGTCGGCAGTCTGCAGACGCACGTCAAACCCGGCGATTTTATGGTCTGCGATCAGTTCGTGGACCGGACCAGCGGCAGAGGAGACACTTTCTACAACGGACCCATCACGACTCACATCTCCGCGGCGGAGCCGTTCTGCGCGGAGCTGCGGGAGCTGGCCGTGAGCATTATCCGGAAACAGGGCCTGCCGGTTCACGACGGCGGAACGACTGTGGTGATACAGGGCCCGCGGTTCTCCACCAAGGCCGAGAGCAAGTGGTTCACCAGTATGGGCTGGGGGATCATCAACATGACTCAGTATCCCGAAGTGATCCTTGCGCTGGAGCAGGAAATGTGCTACGTCAACATCGCTCTCGTGACCGACTACGACGCCGGCCTGGTCGGCGCGGAGGGAGCTCGACCGGTCACCGCCGAGGAAGTCGAGAAGATGTTCATCTCGAACATCGAACGGGTCAAGGGCGTGATATTCGATATGATCGAGCGCACTCCTCTGAAACGCGCATGCGCCTGCTCGCAGATACTGAGGCACGCGAGGCTTTCCTGATGCTCCGCACGGTCGAATGGCGGAATAACAAGCTGTCGATCATCGACCAGAACCGGCTCCCCGCCAAACTGGTCTACATCGAGCTGGGTTCGGTCGAGGAGATCGCCGACGCCATAAAAACGATGAAGGTGCGCGGCGCGCCGGCCATCGGCGCCGTGGCCGCCGCCGGACTCGTCGTCGCGGCGATACGGTCCTCGGCTCAAACGCCCGTCGAACTGAGTCGGGCCGTCGAGGCCGCCGCGGACGTCATCCGCTCCACCAGGCCCACCGCCGCAAATCTCTTCAACGGCATCGACCGCATAGTTGCGGTCTTGCGGCGGAACAACGGGCGGCCCGTTTCGGACGTGATAGGCGAAATGTCCGCCGTGGCGGGGGATTACCTGGAGGAGGACGTTCGCGGCAACCAGCGGATGGGCCGGTACGGCCAGGAGCTGATCCCCGATGGCGCCAACATATTGACCCACTGCAACGCGGGCGGACTGGCGACGGTGGGTTACGGCACGGCCCTTGGCGTAGTGCGAGCGGCGACGGAGGCGGGGAAGAGCGTTCACGTATACGCCGATGAGACGCGGCCCCGGCTGCAGGGCGCGAGGCTCACCGTGTGGGAGCTGATGCGCGACGCAATCCCCGTTACCCTCATCGCCGACAACATGGCCGCCTCACTGATGCGCCAGGGGAAGATCGACTGCGTGATCACCGGGGCCGACAGGATCGCCGCAAATGGCGACGCGGCCAACAAGATCGGAACGTATTCCATAGCCGTGTTGGCCAGGGCGCACAATATCCCGATGTACATCGCCGCTCCGATGACGACCGTGGACATTTCCGTTCCCTCGGGCGACGCGATCGTCATAGAGGAGCGGTCGCGCGAGGAGATGACGGAGATCGAGGGGTTGGCTATCGCCCCGAAAGGCGCGCGAGTCATAAACCCCGCGTTCGACGTGACCCCGGCTGAGCTGATAACGGCGATAATCACCGAGAGAGGCGTATTGCGGCCTCCGTACAGTGAGAGTATTGCGAGGGCGGCGGGGGTGTAGGGTTATAGGGTTCTGAGGGTTATAAGGTAAGAGTTCAGGCTTGGTGAGTACGACTCTCTTCGCTGCTCACCCCCGGGGAGAACGCGAGCGTAATCCCCTCTCCCTTGAGGGAGAGGGTTAGAGCCTGCCCTGAGCGTAGCGAATGGGGTGAGGGTGAAAGTTCTCTCCATTTCTGAACTCTTACGTTATAAGGGTTCTTGGGGTTCCAGGGTTGAGTTTGCCTGAACCGATAACTGACAACCAACAACTAACAACTAAACGGGAGGCTTCCGACGATGTTGAAAGAGGAAGTCATTAAGGAACTCATCAGAGATGTGCCGGATTTTCCGGTGGACGGGATCATATTTCGCGACATCACGCCGGTCCTGCGGAACGCCGACAGCTTCAAGCAGGTCGTGTGTACCATGGCGGAGCAGGTCGCGGAGATGAAACCCGATATAATCGTCGGTATCGAGTCTCGCGGGTTCATACTCGGCGCGCCGGTCGCGCTCGAACTCGACGTCGGTTTCGTTCCCGTGCGGAAAGTCGGGAAGCTGCCCGCGGACACGGTTCAGGCTGAGTACGCACTGGAGTACGGGACAAACGTCGTCGAGATGCACAAGGACGCGATTATGCCCGGCCAAAGAATCGTCGTCGTGGACGATCTGCTGGCTACGGGCGGGACGGCCGCCGCGGCGGTGCAGCTCACCGAGGAGCTCGACGGCGAGGTCGCGGGTCTGGTGTTCCTGATCGAATTGGAATTCCTCAACGGGCGAAAAGCGCTGCGGGGGTACGATGTGAGGGCATTGGTGAAGTACTGAGAAGACCGCGCAAGAGGAGTTCGGTTCAGGGAAGAACGCAGATAAACACGGATAAACACGGATGAACGCGGATGCGGAGTCGGGGGAGTCGAAGGAGACCTTACGGTCGGTACTGAGGGTTCGGAAGTCGGGAGGCAGCATGGACAAGCGCGAACTGATCGCGCCTATCTTGTTGGCTATCTGCCTGTTAGTGGCTGTCGTTGTGACGGATTTCGACCATGCCGCGGCAAGACCGTGAACGGCCGAAAAGCGCTGATTGCGGGAACTGGCTTTGGCGAGGTCCGGCAGTTGGTCATCTTATGCCGTTCCCGCTCGATAACGGCGCCGGCAAAGCGGCAATGAATTGCCGCACTCCATAGGGGGACTGCTATGCTTGAGCGGCTCTTCCATCTGAAGGAGAACCACACTGACGGGCGCACGGAGGTTGTGGCCGGGCTCACGACCTTCATGACGATGGCCTACATCATCTTCGTCAACCCCCAAATCCTGAGCGTCGCGGGGATTCCATCCAAAGCCACTATTGCGGCCACGTGCCTGGCGGCCGCCGTTCCTACCATCGTCATGGGCCTTTACACCAACTACCCGTTCGCCCTGGCCTCCGGAATGGGGCTCAACGCGGCCCTTGCGTACCTGGCTATCGGGCAGCATATCACGTGGCAGACCGCGATGGCCGTCATATTTATGGAAGGGCTGATAATCACGGTCCTCGTGCTGACCCGTGTGCGCGAGTCGGTGATGTCGGCCATTCCGCTCAGCCAGAAGCGGGCCATCGGCGTCGGCATCGGCCTGCTGATAGCCTATCTGGGGATGCAGCACGCGGGCTGGGTGGTGAGGCCGAGCGGCCCGGGTCCGCTGACCACCTTCGGCAGTTTTCAGGACAAGACCGCGATAGTCGCCGGCATCGGACTGCTTATCACCCTGGTCCTTATGGCGCGCCGGATGCACGGAGCGATCCTGCTCGGCATCGTATTGACAACCGGAATCGCCTGGGCCGCCGGGTTGGCGCGCGCGCCGGAGGCGCTCGTCGGCCCGCCGGACTTTCGCACATTTGCGGCCCTCGACCTGCGAGGCGCGCTCAAGGTCAGCCTCATAGCTCCGATCTTCGCGTTCCTGATGACGGACTTCTTCGACACGATGGGCACCGTAATCGGCGTCGGCGGTCAGGCGGGTTTTGTGAGCAAGGAGGGCCGGCTTCCCAGGTTGAACCGCGTCCTGCTGGTGGACTCGCTCGCGGCGGTGTGGGGGTCGATCTGCGGCGCCAGTTCTGTCACGACTTACGTTGAAAGCGCGGCGGGCGTAGGAGCGGGAGGGCGCACGGGCTTGACGTCCGTGGTTGCGGGCGCGCTGTTCCTGCTGGCGCTGTTCTTCTCGCCGGTCATCAGCATAGTGCCGGCGGCCGCTACCGCCCCGGCGCTCATTGTGGTCGGGTTCCTGATGCTGGCGCTCATCCGGGAGATCCCGTTCGACAAGTTCGACGAAGCGTTCCCCGCGTTCCTCACGATATTGGTCATACCGCTGACGCTCAGCATCTCGCGCGGCATCGGGTACGGGTTCATCGCCTATACGCTGCTGGGCGTCGTTACAGGCAAATGGCGCGAAACGCACCCGGTGATGTACGTTCTGTCCGTGATATTCGCGGTTAGCTTTGTTATTGGGTCTTAGGGCGTTACGGACCCCACCCCAGCCCTCCCCTGAATGGGGAGGGAGCGCGGTTCACTCATACCTCAAACCTACCTCGAAAAAGGACACCTATCCTGCGGGAACGGTCTTGTGCGACCAAGTCATGGAATATCGTCGAAGTCAGTTCCCGCGGGAGGCCGCAACCGGTTTTCATCACATTGGCTGGCCCGAAGCGCTATGGGCGACTCATGCCTCATCCTTTTGGTTTAGAAGCAGGCAAGGTTGGGAAACCCATTAGAGCCGGGTTGCCGCGGGTTATCCCGTCCGGCGGCCGGCTCTTCAGGTTCCGGCATCTGGGCGTTTGGCGCGAAAGCGGGTGGGAAGAGGATGGAAAGCGACGCCGGCAGGCGTATAGTGATAACCGGCACATTCTGCGCGCTCAATAAGGGCGACGCGGCGATGCGCATAGGTCTGACCGATGCCCTCCTCCGGGCGATGCCCGATTCCCAGATAACGCTGATGTCGCCGTATCCCGAGATCGACAGCCCGACGTACGCCGGAGGGCGGATCGTTCGCTGCAGCCGCAGGAGGCCGCTGAAGTTTGCATTGACTTTGGCGAAGGCCGCGCTGTGGCGGGCATACTACCGTGTATTTCGCAAAGATCCTCCGTGGGGCCTCAACGAGGAACTGCGTGCGTATCGCGATAGCGACGTGGTGGTCGATCTGAGCGGCGACGGCTTGACCGAAGAGTACGGCCCGAAGTGCATCTACTCGCACCTCGCTCCGATAGTCCTTGCGAAATTGCTCGGGAAGCCCGTTTTCGTCTGCGCGCAGACAATAGGCCCGCTGCGCAAGACACTTCGCCTCAGCCGTTGGCTGCTGCGAAGGGTGGACCGGGTCTCCGCGCGCGAGCAGCGCACGCTGGATTACCTGGCAAAGCTGGGTATCAACGGTTCGACCGTGTCACTGTCGGCGGACGTCGCGTTTCTCATGGCTCCAGCCCCGGCCGACCGGGCTCGGCGGATTCTGGCGGACGAGGCTGTGCCCTTCGACAAACCGTTGGTTGGACTTTCCGTCAGCCGGCTGCCGGGCCACGCGCTGGATTCCTTCGGTCCGAACAGCCAGGTGGATCTGGAGGTCGAACTGGCGGAAACCCTCGACCGGATGGTGGAGATGGGACTCAGGCCGGTGATGATATCCCACGTTACGGGTCCGGGCGAGCGTCGAGATGACCGACTGGCGGCCCTTCGTATCGCCGCGATGGCGAAATCGAGATCGCAGATCGTGACCCTGCTGGGCGACTACGCTCCTGAAGAGATAAAAGCGGTCATCTCGCAAATGGAAATGTTCGTAGGGGTGCGCATGCATTCGTGTATCGCGGCGCTCTCCACGTTTGTTCCGACCATTTCAATCGCGTACGGACCAAAAGCGTTCGGGATCATGAGCCAGGTGGGGCAGGCGGACCGCGCGCTCGACATCAGGGAGCTGACGGCCGACAAGCTGACGCGCCTGGTCGAGGAGACCTGGCGGAAGCGTGATCTCATTCGAGAGTCGCTGCGGGCTCGGATGCCCAAAGTGCGCGTACTGGCGGAACGGAACGTCGAGATCATACAAGAGCTTGTGAAAGGCAATGCCTGACGCTGCCCCAGGGCCGACGGAGGTTGTAATGTCTTTATCCTTATTACCGGAGTTATGGCGGCTTAACAAGCAGCAGTGGGCGAGCCGGGAGCAATTGGAGACGATCCGCCTGGCGAAGCTGCGCCGGCAGGTGTGGAGGGCTTGGGAATATTCGCCATTCTCCCGCGAACGATTTGAGAAAGCCGGTTTTCACCCTGATCAACTGGAGAGCATGGAGGATTTGCGCGGAATACCGCTGCTGACCAGGACGGATTACATCGCTGCCGGAGAGAAGGCGTATTGTTCGGACGTGGACATCGAGCAGTGCGTTTGGGCGAAATCGAGCGGTTCGAGCGGCTCTCCGGTGCGGATCCCGTTGACCCGGCGCGACAAGCAGCATAGGGTCCTTAAGGAGCTTCGGGCCCTGCTGGCCAACGGTTACAGGTTCACCGATAAGATGATGATCATCTGGGTGCCGCGGGCCTTTGTCGATTCCAGGCCGATGCTGCATCGGCTGGGGCTTCTGCGCAGGCGTTACGCCACCGTGTTCGCGCCCGAGCCGGACCAACTGGCGGGAATCAGCGCATACAACCCGGAGGTGCTGTATACGTATACGTCGAACTTCCGAATCCTCGCGGAGGAGATACTTTCCGGGAGGCGCGAAGCTCCGAAACCGAGAATCCTCATTACCTCGGCGGAGCTTCTGGACTCGGGCACGAGGCAATTGATCACGAAAGCGTTTGCCGTAGAGCCCATAGACTTCTATGGTTCGATGGAGGTGGGGTGGATAGCGTGGCAGTGCCAAGAGCGCGGCGCCTATCACGTCAACTCCGACTGCGTGATTGTGGAATGTCTGCGAGACGGCGAGCCTGTCGGACCCGGGGAAGATGGCGAATTCGTTATTACGAACCTGCACTCCGACGCCGCGCCGCTGATCCGGTACGCGACCGGCGATACCGGCAGGCTCACCGATGAGAAGTGCTCCTGCGGCCGCACTCTTCCTCTGCTGGCGGTATTGAGCGGGCGGATGGCGGACTATTTCGTGCTGCCGGACGGGAAACGGCTTTCCCCTTATGCGGTCACGTCGGTCTTGAGAGACGTTCCGGGGATGCGGAGGTTTCAGGTTGTTCAGGAAGCCGAGTTGGCGATCAAAGTCAACGTTCAGGCGACTCCGCAGGCGCCCGACGCCGAGACCGTTCGAAAGGCCGTCCAGAGGGCGTTGAGCCCTGCCGTGAGCGTGGACGTGGAGTATATGGAATCTTTGCCGCGGGAGGCAAGCGGCAAGTTCAAGATAGTGAAATCGATGGTAGCCATGGATCCAACCGAGGCGGCTGAGAAGGTCGCGTGAAGGGTGTCCATTGCCTCCTTCGGCAGCGGCGCTGCCGCTCTGCTACCGAAGGATCGGAAGCTGTCAGCTTTCAGCCGTCAGCAAGCGAGCGTATCGAGCGGGAACGGCATTGGAGAACCAGGTGCCGGATCTCGGCGAAGTCAGTTCCCGCATTCAATTTGGCCTACAGCTTGCTTTAGCTTGCTTCACGGGTGGGTAGCGTGACGCTTTAACGTCACGTCTTAAGTGAGCCGTGTTGGGGTTAGCTGTTGGCTGTCAGCTCTCAGCTTTCAGCCATCAGCAAACCACGAGCTTATCGAGCGGGAACGGCATTCGAGAACCAGTTGCCGGATCTCGGCGAAGCCAGTTCCCGCATTCGCTTATACGGCGCGGTCGGATTTTGGGCGCTCACCTGAGGGAAACGCTTAGAAAATGGAGATCATGATGCCGGTGTCGATGTTGCACGACATGTGGCGGCTCAACAGGCAGCAGTGGGCCGCCGAAGATGATCTGCGCGATCTGCGGTTTGTGAAGGCCCGCGGGCAGATAGTCCGAGCCTGGAGATATTCGCCGTTTTACCGGGAGCGGTTCAAATCGGTTGGGTTCCAGCCCAACGATTTCCGGACGCTAGATGATCTGCGCCGGCTCCCGGTAGTCACCAAAGCGGAGTTGACGGCCGCGGGCGAGGAGGCGTACTGCGAAGACAGGAAGAAGTCGAGTCGCGTCTGGCTGAAGACGAGCGGATCCAGCGGGTCTCCGCTGAGTCTTCCATTCACCCGGGCGGACAAAGCCAGGCGGGCTCTTAAGGAATTGCGCGCCCTTCTTGCCAACGGTTACAGTTTCGGCGACCGCATGATGATCCTGGTCGAGCCCAGGTGTCTGGTCGAAAAGCAGGCGTGGATGCAAAAGCTGGGATTCCTGCGCCGGGAATACGTCTCCATTTTCGCCGAAGAGTCTCAGCAGCTTGCGAAAATGCGATCGCTTCGCCCACAGGTGGTCTACGGTTATACTTCCACTCTTAGGATACTGGCGGACGCCATTCTGTCGGACGGCGCGCGCCTGAGCCGTCCGAAGATTCTCGTGTCTTCGGCGGAACTGCTGGACTTAAGCACGAGACGGCTGTTGAAGGAGGCCTTCGGCGTCGAGCCGGTGGACTTCTACGGTTCTATGGAGTTCGGCTGGATTGCGTGGCAGTGCTCGGAGCGGCGCGGGTACCACGTCAACTCGGATTGCCTCATCGTAGAGAGCCTGCGAGACGGCAGGCCCGCCGAGCCGGGCCAGGAAGGCGAGCTCGTCGTGACGAATCTGCATTCCGACGCTGCCCCGCTCATTCGCTACGCGACGGGCGACGCGGGAGTCTTGGGCCGGGAGAAGTGTTCCTGTGGACGCTCCCTGCCGCTTCTGACCGCCATCAGCGGCAGGCTGGTCGATTTTCTCGTGCGACCGGACGGCCATAAGTTGTCGCCGTACGTCGTGACTTGCGCCATCGAGGACGTGCCCGGCGTGCGGCAGTTCCAGGTCGTCCAGACGAGCCCCGATGAGGTGACCGTCCATCTAATCGCTTCAACGGACAGATCGACCGTGGAGCAGGTGAGGACGGCAGTGGCGTCCGCGATGGGCATCGGGACACGAATCGTCGTGGAGCAGGCGTCGAGCTTGTCCCCCGAGCCCAACGGCAAGTTCAAGGTGGTAAAGTCTATGATACGTCCGGGCGACCAGGCGCTGCTTAGGGCAGGATGATTTTCCATTTCAGATTTGAGATTGCAGATTGCGGACCTCACCCCAGCCCTCTCCTAAGAGGAGAGGGGGTTCTGACCGTTCCCCCTCCTCTCAGGAGGGGGTTAGGGGGAGGTCGGAGGAGGTAGCTTTTCGGTGGCTATCGTCCACGACCAACAGATGGATATGAGTCAAGACGCGGCGCCGCGCCTGGACCCCTGGCCGGAGGCGCGCGACTGGAAGGGGCCTGTTTATGACCCCCGGCATTACAAAGCCAGAAGGCTCAAATCCCTTCTCAGGCGGCCCCTGCTTCCCATTTACTCGCTTGCGGCGCCGCGGGCCGGCGAAACTCTCCGAGTTCTCATAGCGGACGACGGCTCCGCTCTTGCGTACTTTCAAGAGCTGATAGCGCCGGAGGGGCCGAAGGCGGCCAGAGTCGGCGCCATCCCGTCCTTCCTCGCGCCTCGCCTCGCTTCCGCCGATTTCGACGTAGTCATCATCGCCGCCAACCAATACCTTCTTCCCCTGTACGGCGGAGAACGTTTCCATCACATCCCAAAGTATGTGCGCTCGTTTCTGCCGGTCAGGGACCATCCGGATGCGATGCTGAGATCGATGACGGGTGAGGCTGCGAATGCGCTCAGGCGAAACGTCAGGAAAGCTCTCAGCGCGGGTTTTACGTGCGAGTTGACGTCGGACCCTTCGTGGTTCGACAGCTTCTACTTCGACACTTACCGCCCCTTCGTGCTGCAGCGGTTCCAGGACTCCGCCGTTGTGGACGATTACGGCAGGTTGAAAGACGTGTTCGTTCAGGGCTTTGGCCTCGTCTTGAAGAGAGATACGGAAACGGTTGGCGGGGCGCTGATGACCGTGCGAGACGGTGTCCTTTACCTGTTCCGCGTGGGCATGCTCGACGGAGACAAAGCGACCCGCGACGGCGCGTCGTCGGCGCTCTACTATTTCGCGGTTTTAGTGGCGCGCGCTTGGGGATGCGCCGGTGTGGACTTCGGCCACAGCCGCCCGTTTCTCTCGGATGGTGTACTGCGGTACAAGACCAAATGGGGCGCCAAGCCGCTCGATGTGGACGACGGCGTCGGGCTGTTCGCCCTGGCGACGCCAAATGGGACACCACAAGCCATGCGGTTTGTGACCGATAACCCGTTCTACGAGATGAAGAACGGCAGGATAGTGTTGTGCGATGAAGTGTGAAATCTCGCCCTGGCTGCGGGCAAAGTGGCTGAAATCACTGATCAGGCGTCCTTTGCTGACCCTGTACTCCCTGGACGGGGAGTTTCAAGGCAAACAGTTGCGCATACTGCTGGCCGACGACGGCGCTACTCTGGGGTACTTCCGCCGGCTTGCTTTTCCAAACGGCTCCACCCTTTCGCGCAAGGGCGTGATTTCCGCCCTTAGAGCTCCGGAGTTGTGCCGAAGCGACGCGGATTTGGTGGTGGTCGGCGCTAATCACTTGCTGACTCCGCGCTACGCGGCTTACGGGTTCAGCCTGGCGCCGAGGTTCGTGCGGCTGCGCCTGTTCGTCTACGACAGCCCTGACGCGATGATCGATAAGCTGGACATTGCGGCCAGGCATGACCTGAGACGCAACGTGCGCAGGATGATGGAGAAGGGCTTCACTTGCGAGTTGACCAACGATGACCGCTGGCTCGACCTGTTCTACTACGATATGTACAAACCTTACGCGGAGAATAGACACGGCGAACTCGCCAGGGTGCATAGCTACCGCGCGATCAGGAAGGTTTTCCGCCGCGGAGCCGGGCTTTCGATAAAGCGAGAAGGGCAGCCGGTGGCGGGGTCCCTGGTCGATATGCACGATGGCATTCTGTTCCACCCATGCGGTGGAATCCTGCACGGCGATCAGGCGCTGGCAAGGGACGGCGCCTCCGTGGCGCTCTACTACTATTCGATACAGCTTGCGCACTCGCAGGGGTGCAAGACCGCTGACTTCGGCTACAGCCCGCCGTTCACCTCCGACGGGGCGCTCAGCTATAAGCTGAAATGGGGCATGGGCGTCGTCGACTGTGACAACAGCCTGGGCCTCTACGCTATAGCGGCTCCCGGTAATTCGGAGGCGGCAGTAGAATTCCTTAGAGCAAACAGGTTCTACTGCCTGACTGCCAGGGGTATAGAGTTATGTGATGAGCTCTAATGCTTCCTTATTGACTCGCGCCAGACGCCTCAAATCCCTGATCGTGCGGCCGTTTCTTGGAGTCTACCATCTGGAGGGAGAGTTTCAAGACCAACCGCTCAGCATGGTTGTGGCCGGAGACTCGACAACGCTGGGATATATCCGCGGCCTGGCGTTTCCCAAAGGCTGCGGCGTTTCCCGGAAAGGCGTCGTTTCGCAGTTCAAGGCGCCTGGACTCGCGCGCGCCGAGGCCGACGTGGTCGTGATCGGGGCAAGCCGTCTTCTGGCCCCGAAGTACCGCGAAATGGGCTTCAGCCTGGCCCCGCGGTCGGTCCGCCTCAGTCTCGCCGTCTACGACAACCCGGACTCTATGGTGGACAACCTGCCGGGGTCCGCCAGGGAAGACCTCAGGCGCAACATTCGGAGGATGAAACAGAACAACTACCAGTGCGAAATCACGAACGACGATGACTGGTTCGATCTCTTCTACCACCGCATGTACAAGCCCTACGCGGAGAACAAGTACGGCGAACTGACACATCTTTGCGGCTATAGGCGGCTGAGATACGACTTCCGGCGCGGCATGGGCATATCGGTCAGACGCGACGGCAGTCACGTGGCGGGCGCGGTGTCTTACTTCAACGGCTCCGTCATGATCAACCATTGGAAGGGCATTCTGGACGGGGACCAGGCCGTGGCCCGCGACGGCGCGTCCCTGGCGCTGTACTACTATAGAATCCAGCTTGCGTTCGAGCGGGGCTATAAGACCGCCGACTTCGGCTATAGCGCGCCGTTCGTAACCGACGGCGCGCTGAACTACAAGCTGAAGTGGGGTATGGAAGTTGTGAACAGGGACAACAGCAGGGTGGTCTACGCGATTGCGGCTCCGGGTCGTACCGAGCAGGCGGTCCGGTTCCTGCGGGCCAACCGCTTCTACTGCCTGAACGGCAAGGGGCTGGAGTTGTGCGATGATTTCTGAATCTCCGGCGGCGTTGACGGCTAAACGCCTGGCGTCTTTGGTCAGACACCGCGAGCTGGAGCTTTTCTCCCTGACGGGAACCACCGGGGGAGAGCCGCTGCGCGTTCTGGTCGCCGACGACGGCGCCACGCTCTCCTACGTGAAGGCTCTTGCATTCGAAGATGAGCCGGACGTAAAGCGCGTGGGCAAGAGCGGCGCTTTCGCCGCGCCCGGCCTGGCGGGCGCCGGCGCCGATGTCGTTGTAGTGGGCGCCAATTGTATGCTGTCGGGTCTTTACGCGCGGAACGGCTTTACGCTCGTCCCCAAGTGGGTCAGGCTGTTCCTGCCGACGACTGAGGAAACCTACCCGCGGCTCTACAACTTCGGCCGCCAGACCAGGAAGTACTTCAAGTGGATGCTCAAGAAGGTCAAGGAGGAGGGATTCGAGTGCGACATCGTCTCCGATCCCTCCTGGCTGCGAGTCTTTTACGACGACATGTACACGCCCTACGCTAAGTCGAGATTTGGTGAACTCGCCGTAGTGCACAGCCTTTCCGAGGTGCGGCGGAAGTTTTCGAGCGGCTTCGGCGTGGTCGTCGGAAAGGGCGGCGAACCTGTAGCGGGGGCCGTTATCTCCCGCCGGGGCCGGGTTATCAGCATACCGCACTTTGGTGTCGTGGAGAGCAATCTGGACGCCTACCGGGCAGGGGGCAACTTCGCGCTCGACTATTTTGTCGTCGAGTGGGCGCACTCGTCCGGCATCGAACGAGTGGATTTCGGGCACAGCCGAGCGTTTCTGACGGACGGGGTTCTGCGCTACAAACTGAACTGGCACATGGACGTTGTGGACGACGACGACGCTATCGGCGTCTTCGCCATCGCGACGCCGGGACGCACGCCTTCGGCGCGGAGGTTCCTTGCGCGGAACCGGTTCTACGAGCTGACGCCCGACGGCCCGCGGCTGACTGGCGGTTCGGTAGAGGAGGAAGAAGGCGGGAGAGAGCCGGCGTGAGCTTCGGGACGAAAAGCGCGTCCCGAAGCATACGAAATCCCCCCTCCTCTCAGGAGGGGGTTAGGGGCAACACAGTTCACTTAACGTGCCGCATCCGCCAAGTCCCCCTCTCCCCCTGGGCGGGAGAGGGTTGGGGTGAGGGGGGATCCGCTTAAGTGAACCGTATTGGGGTTAGGGGGAGGTTCTCTCAACTCTCAACCCTCAACTCTCAACCAAAATGCAACTGACAATCAGACGATTCTTATATCTGCTGAGACGGCTCGTCCTCAACGTCTACACGGTCACGGGTGAGTTAGAAGGGGATACGCTGCGCCTACTGATAGCCGACGACGGCTCAACGCTTGACGTTATCCGGGACCTCGCCTTTCCCCAGGGAGCTGAGACCGTCAGGAAAGGCCGTATTTCCGCTTTCCAGGCCCCGGGTCTGATAAAGAGCGAAGCCGACATGGTTATTGCCGGCGCAAACTACCTTCTGGCCGGCCCGTACCGCTCCCGCGGGTTTTACCTCGCGCCGAAGTACACCCGCCAGTTCCTTGCGCTGTCGGACGGACTCGACACGGCGCTGAACGGGCTGCCGGCGGGCGTTCAGAAGGACATAAGGCACAAGCTCCGGCGGATGGCCGATCTGGACGTGATATGCAGGCTCGTGTCCGACGAGGATTGGGTCGATTTCTTCTATGATGAGATGTACAGACCGTACACTCTGAACCGATTTGGCAAATCCGCTGCCGTGTCCGAACTCCGGGATGTCAGGCGGGCCTTTGGGCAGGGAGGCGCTCTCGTGCTGACGCAGGGATCGACTCCCTTCTCGGCCTCCATCGTATTTCCCGAAAACGGCGTCGTTCGCTTCCCTTACTCCGGAACGCTGCCCGGCTACGAAGACCTGGCCAGAAAAGGCGCCAAGTACGTCCTCTATTGCCAGGCCATGCGCGTCGCGGAATCGTGGGGGTGCTCCGGCATAGACCTCGGCCACACCGGACCGTTTCTTTCCGACGGCGTGCTCAGGTTCAAGCTGAAATGGGGAGCGGAAGTCTTGGACGACGACGACGGCACGGGCTTCTATGCGATAGCCGCGCCGGGCCGGACGCCCGCCGCGCGGAAGTTCGTGGCCGCAAACCCGTTCTACCACGTGATGGACGGGCGGTTGTGGTTGATGGAAGAGCTGAGCGGGTAGGCCGCATTATCGAGTCTACTTCTTCTGATCGGCCTCGCGCAAATACTGCGCCGGTGTTTGGATAAGGACTCCGCCCACCTCCCGGCCTAAGAGGTCGCCAAAATGCCGCTTGTCGCCGGTGAGAAGCCGGCCGCAGCCTGACTCGATCGCCGCGGTTAGTATAGGCGCATCCTTGTTCGGTAGTTCGACGCCATCGGGCAGACTGCCGGATTTCGTCCCGGCTACTACGGTCATACGAGACACAAGGTCATCCAGCACGACAAGCCCGTCTCGATTGTGGATCGTCAGGTTTCTCCGAGCCTCTTCCACCGCAAACAGGGAGGTCACAAGCTCGACGCCGCCCAACGACCACAACTCCAGCAGGCGCGATCCCGGTACGTACGCTGCTGAGAAGATGACATTGGCGTCGAGGAACAGTCGGTCCACCGTGCGCTACTCCGGCCTGGTATGCGGAATCGCTTCGGGGTCGAGGCCCATGCTTTTGACGCGCGCGACCGCGTTAGCGTAGTCGTCCGGGTCCATCGCATTAGACAGAAGGAACTCCGCCACTCGTTCGGGCGAGTAGATCTCCACGGGCAGAGCCACCGCGGGCCGGATGAGAATCCCATCCTCGCGTTCTTCCGCAATGACGATGGATCCCTCTTCTATGCCGTAGCGCTTCCTGAGACCGGCGGGAATAACCACCGCCCCCCTCTTGCCCACCCTACTTGTTTCTGTTTTGACTCTTGCCGGCATTTCTTTCCGCCTGAATATCAGACATTCCTATATATCATTATGCCCGACAAGCGGTAATGTGTCAACTTCGCTTTTCGGCCTGGGTGCGCGTCAGGATAATGGTAAGACACGATTGCATATCTTCGTGTGCCGGCCTGATTTGGAGTGCGGCGGCTTGACGCCGCTTTTCGGGGCGTTGGGACTCTGGAATCAGGCCACCGCACTCCAAATGTTCCGCCCCCATAACCACAATCTTGACGCGCGCCCTTTCGGCCTTACAGGTTCATCTTTCGAATCTCGTCCTGAGACACCAGCACGAGCGGCCGCAGCCTGAAGCCGCCGTCTACTACCAGGTTGGCGCCTGTGATATACGGGCATTTGTCCGAAGCCATGAAGACGACCGCGTGGCCTATGTCTTCGGGAGCGCCCACTCGTCCGGCGGGAATGCTCTGAAGAAGTTGCGGGCCGACCACGGGATCCGCCAACGCGGGGCCGAGCGTGTCTTTGCTCCAATGCTCCGAGTAGATGATGCCGGGGGAGACCGTGTTCACTCGAATGCCGAAGGGGGCCATTTCCAGCGCAACGGTTTCGGCGAAGACCTGCAATCCGGTTTTGCTGACGCGGTACGCCGCCTCCCTGTACGCGGGGGAATACTGGATCGTGGATGAAATGATCACGATAGACCCGGCGCTATTCGCGACCATGTGCCGGCAGACCTCACGGCAGCAGAACATCGCGCCCGTGAGGTTCGTATCGAGAATACGGCTCCATTCCTCCTGCGTGATCTTAGTGACGGGTTCGTAGCCGAGGACGCCGGCAACATTGACGAACACGTCGATCTTCCCGTAGGCGTCCAGGGTGGTTTTCACCATTCGCTGGACATCGGACTCCCGGCTGATGTCCGCGATGATCGAGATCGCCGGAACGCCGTAGTCCGATTCTACCTGCGTCGCGGTCGAGGCCCCCGACTCGCTGGGCTCGATGTCCGCGATGGCCAGCCTGGCCTTCTCCTCGGCAAAAGCCCGTGCGACGGCTCTGCCGATGCCGCGCTCGCCTCCCGTTATCAAGACACTCTTGCCTTCCAGTCCCAGGTCCATTTGACCCTCACCTCCAGGAGTATTCAGCCAACTTGGCAGGGATCATCCGCGCCCGAATTCCTCCACGGCGTCAAAGAAAGCCTCGATGTTTCCCCACGGCGCTTCAGGCTCGAGGATCTGCGACGGCGCTATCCAGAGTCCTCCATTGTAACCGAGGTTGCGGATGTTGTCTCGCACCGTTTGGCGAATCTGGTCGGCTGTGCCGAAAGGGAAGACCGACTGCGCGCCCACCGTGCCCCACAGCGTCAGCACGTCGCCAAACCGCCGTTTGAGATCGAGCACGTCCATGCACTCCGGCTGAATGGGATTAAGCGCATTCGTGCCGATCTCGATAAAGTCCGGGATCAACTCATCAACTTTCCCGCAGTGGTGCTGGGCAACAAAGACGTCCGGGTTCACTTCTCTGGCC
>JAUSGG010000134.1 GCA_030649165.1 Armatimonadota bacterium | reverse complement strand
CCGAAGAACCTGCTCAAGGATTTCAAGGGTCCCAAGTTCGGCGTGCCCGGCGTGCGCGAGTTGCTGAACGTCCCCGAGCGTCCGCTTTCGCTCCACATCATCAAGCCCAAGATGGGCATGACGCCGGAGCAGGTTGCGAATCAGGTCTACCAGACCGCCATCGGAGGCGCGGATATGTGCAAGGACGACGAGATGACCTCCGACGTGTGCAACAGCTTCTACCTCGACAGGCTCAAACCCGTGCTGGAGGCGACAAAACGGGCCGAGGACAAGACTGGACGCAAGATGATCTACTTCCTGAGCGTCACCGACGAGCCGTCCAGGGCCGTCGAGCGGGCTTATCGGGCGGTGGAAGCGGGCGCGACGGGACTTCTTCTCGCCTATTCCCAGGGGCTGGCGACGCTTCGCAAAATCGCCGAGGATCCGAGCATCAACGTGCCGATACTCTGGCACGGGTCGCACATGATCGCCGCCGAAAAGAGCATCTCCTGGCCGGTCTACGCGAAACTCGCCCGGATTTGCGGCGCGGACTTTATGCTCACGCCGACGATGTGGTCCTCGATACCGATGGTCAGCATGGAAGAGGGCATAAGGACGAGCCAGGTCAAGCTGGCCCCACTTGGTCACATCAAGCCGATGTGGCCGATGCCGTGTGCGGGCGTCTACCCCGGCCTGGCGCCGGTCCTGATCGGCGAATACGGCCCGGACATCTGCATACCGGCAGGCGGCGGAATGCTCGGCCACCCCGATGGCTACACCGCGGGCGCGCAGGCGTGGCAGCAGGCGATTGCAGCGGCGATGTCGGACGAGAATTTGATCGACTACGCCAAGCGCCCCGAAAACCAGGCCCTGCGTCACGCGATTGAGAAGTGGGGCTATATCGAAAGGCCGAAGTCGCCATGGCTACGCATCGCGCCGAAGTTTCATCCGAAGAAGATGGAATTTTGAGTGGAGTTTAGAGTTTAGAGACCGGATTGCTGTCCGGCGCTTCGGGACGAAAAGCGTGTCCCGAAGCATACAAACATACAAACTCAAACTCACCTTGAGGACTGGGTTGGTGTTATCGGAAGTCTTAGGGTCGATCTGTTTACTGCCGCCGGCGATAGCTGTCCCCCAGTTCTCAAGATGAAACCTGATGCGCGTTTACGGCCGTGGTCGGCACTCAGGGATATGTGCCCGTTTCTGCGTTCCTTTTCCGCCGTGGTCTGGCGCGCCGAGGGTCGGAAAACTGGGCACTGTCCCGCACAATCGGGTACAGGGGAATTCTCAGCCAAGAGATGTGAAAAGATGGAACCTGTAAAGGCCGCTTCTCGTCCCTATGACCGTATGCTTCGCAAAAAGGGCGCACCAAAGTACAAAGGAGGAGATGAGAGTGTTTTTCAGATGGGCAGGAATAACAGCGGGTCCGTTTATCAAGAGACTTGCCGGCCCGGAGTCCAGGCGTCGCGCCTGGACTGCCTGGCTGATGGTGTGGGTAGCCCTCCTGGCGCTTCTCGCACTAGTCGGCCCCGCGATTGCCGCGCAATCTCAGGAACTGCAGTTGGAAACGGAACGCATCACCGGCCTGGATCTCAGTCAATTGGACTGGAGCCGTGTCGTAGTAAGCGCTGACCTCAAAACCACAGCCTTCGTGAAGACTGACGGCGGCTGGGAGCGTCTGGTCGTTGGTGACCGTCCGCAACGCGAGTACGGCCATATCGGTGCTGTTTCCTTTACAGGCGAAAGCCGGAAAGTAGTCTATGCGGCGCGGAGTTCGGGCAAGTGGGTGCTAGTTACTGGAGATAAGGAATCCCGGCAGAAGTTCGACGCAATCACAGAGATCGTAACCGGCGCAAAATCGGACAGCGTCGCCTATACGGGTCGTCGAGAAAACCGCTGGGTTGTTATGAAGAACAGCTCCCAATTGGGAGAGTACGAAGGCGTCGAGCATTTGGCCATGTCTCCCGATGGCGAGATAGTGGCATTCGCCGCAATGCGTGGGAAAAAGTGGTATTGCGTCAAATTCACACGCGGCGACTCGAAGATGGACGAGACAGGGTATGCAGAGATTGGTGCCATCGCCATCTGTCCGGTCTGTAAGGGCGTAGGGTACACGGCGCGTGACGGCCGCGAGTGGAGTATAGTCCTGATGGACGCAAAGAAAGGCGAAGATCGCGTAAAGAGCACGCCTTTTGAATCAATCGGTAGGCTGGTCTTGAACCCTGCGGGGAAGGACTTTGGCTACGCCGCGACAAGAGGTGATCGCTGGCGCGTGGTCGGTCCTCGCGGCGAAGGTAAACCACATGACGAGATAGGGGAGATCGCTTTCAGCCTGGATGGGGGAAAGATCACCTACTCCGCCCGCGACGGCGATGAATGGAAAGTCGTCGTGGACGACACCGAATCTGAGGGTTACATACGTATCTTGGGTGGCGGGGGCCCACGCTTTGCCGATGGCGAATCACGCGTGCTTTTCGCGGCCTTGAAAGGGGATGAACCCTATAGAGTCCAGGCGGTTATCAAGCCGGCGTCAGTGGTGACCTCTCCACCCGATAACCCATCTGGGGCGGTACGTGGTCCATGCCCGGGCTGTAGCTGCCCGGGATTGGGGTCGGCTCACCAATGCCGGTGTGGTCCCCACATGGGATGTATGCGGTAAGGGCTCTTTTCCGAAGACTACAAGAACAATGGCCGGCGCCTGCAAGAAGCGCCGGCCATTACTCTGGTAGCCCCCGAAGGGATTCAAACCCTTGATCTCGAAGCCTACATCGGTTGCTCAGGACGACGATCTCTTGAGGAGGAGATAAGCGATGTTGGATAAGTTCAAACTGGGAGCGTGCCTTCCGACTCTTGGCTCGTGCGCGGACAGGTATTGCTTGTCCAGGTACGGCAAAGGCGGGAGGACATCGAGGAGATGATGGCCCTTGCGACGCAGGTCGCGGATTTGGACGGCTTGGAGCTTGCCTGGTACTGTCCGGGAACAGATCCTCCGCTTGGGCCGGAAACGCTTATCCTCGAATTCCGGGCGCCAGCCACATAACCGCCATAACCAGCGCCACCAGGAGGATGCCGGTCACAAGATAGAATCCGAACCGAGATCTCCCACCTTCCTGCGCTTCTCTGTCTGCCCTGTCGCTTGCGGCCCTCCTGAGTGTGTCCAGCGTGACCGCCTGCGCCTGAGCGATGCGCGCCGTCTCGCCATGCGCTCTTGCGGCTTCAGTGGCCGCGGCATCGCGCTCTGCAGCCGCCAGTGGCCTGTCATTGGCCATTTGAACCCCATCCTTTCTTGGCCTCGCGTAGTAGACGCTATATTTTGATGTCTATGATCGCGCTTATGCCGACGCCATAGATCCTCTTGATTTTGCTGGTCGTCTTGCTGCCTACCGGGACGAGGGCTTTGGCGCGAATGCTCCTGCCGAAGATCGCATTGCCTTCGATCTGGACGACAGCCTTGCACTTCGCGACGTTGATCTTCGTTCCCATTACCTGGGCTGCTCCGATGTAGCCGCCGCTGCCAAAGGTGATGATCGGCACTACCTTAGTCGCTTGCTGCGTCCCCACGTTCTTGTTCGCCGTCAGCTTGTTTACGAATTTGTTTATCTGGGGGCCGAACCGGTCGACCACGAATGCTATACCCCCGACCTTCACGACCTTGCCAAGCAGGCTTCCATAGCTGACCGCGGCGGTCAGGGATACCAGAACGGCTGCCACCAGGAACAGCATCTTCAATCTTGTGCGCATATCGTTGCCTCCTCTTGTTTTGTGCGGCGTTAGGCCGCATTGCTTCCAACCCCAGCGCCCGACGCTCGATATGCGCCTGGCGCCGGGGTTGAGTTAAGGCCGGAACCCTATTCTATTCGCAGGACTCCGGTCTTCTGGTTCCAGTAGGCTGACCTACCGGTTATTAGCTCGATGTAGTTGACCGGAACGTAGATTGAGTCGTGCACGATCCGGGACGCTGTGTCTAACTCAATGCCCTTGCCATTGAAATAAACCAGCTTTGTCCCCACGGTGTGCACGGCTTGTGAGTCGCCGCTGCTCACGCGAATCGTCTTAGCGGATGAGTCATAGTCGTATGGCATATCGATGGAACCCATCACCGAGCGGAATGGCGCCATCAGATCATTTCCGCTCATAAACGGCTGGAGGAAGGTCACCTGCCAACCCGGACCCGGATGACGGGACAAAAGCTGTAACGCCGGCCACGGCAGTAGGGGTGGAATCAGCAAGCGCTACATCCTGCCCCAGCAGTATTCCGAACGTTGTGCCCGCCGAAACCTGCACGTCTCTGCCAATAGCCGGTTTGGCTTGCTTCTGGCCGTAGAAGTAACCGGCAGCCGCGCCGAGTATAGTGTAAAGCGCGGTGTTCTTCCCGGTGAGTTCACCGAGAATCAGCCCACCCCCCGCGCCGTAGGCGATAAACTTGAGGTTGGCTTTGCGCGCCGCGGTCGTGCCGACGAGCCTGCCGGTAGCCGGGTCGGTCTCTACACTCTTCTGGTCCAAGGACGTAAGCCTGCCGTCAATCGGCACGTATCTGCCATTGGGCAGTTTGGCGCTGACGAACCCGACGCCGATCTGGCCCGCCGTTGTGCCCGACGCCCTTGTCACCGACTGGACTCTGCCGGTGAACTTCGTGCCATCGGGGAATCCCGCGCCGTTGATGCCCACATGGTGTGCGACGAACGTGTCGCCGACCCTGTTCGTCGCCGAACTGAGAGTCTTGTCCAACGTGACCGGAATGACCGTGTTTTCCGGAACCAGGATGGTGACAGCCGAAGCTGACACCGCCAGCGCCATCAGCAGCGCGGCAGTAATGAATCCTCTGTAGATGCTCATAGTGTTATCAACTCCTATTTTCATGGTACACGTGTTCAGCCGGAGCTAAACGCTTGGAAGCAATCGGGACCGGCTGAAGTCGATGGGCTTGTAGCCAAAACATGTCTACCGGCATCGAAACGCCAGGCATGGCGCCCGGTGTTTCGATGCCGATACGTGAGGAGACCTAATTTGCCGTTTCGGTATGAGGATAACGCGCGTTGCCCGACGCGCCCAACTGACCCGGCCTGCCTACGCCCGGTTTGTACATGGTAACCCCGGGCAAGATAGCGCCCAAGCGTCCGGCCCAGTTTCTAGCCAGCTTCGCGCTGGTCGTGCCGTTCGCCTGCCCGTCGGCGGAGGTAACCGTCATAAAGAATGCGTTGTCCGCGTAGATGTTGCTATCCGTACCGGACTTCCTGACTGTGAACTTCGGAAGGTCGTTGCCGTCTTGCAGAAGCAGGTTCGAACGCAGTTGCAGGGCGTTGACTCGCTGAGCGACCGTGTAACCGCCCGCGTCGCTTCGCACCCTGAGAACAAGAGAATTCCCGAGCCAGACCTGCCGACTGTCCGCCGCCCACACAGTTGAGCACACGAACATAGTCGCTGTGGCTATGAGAATCGTGACCGCTATCACCGTGATCTTCGTCTTCATTTTCAGACCCCTTTAATGTATTCCGCCACGGCTTCACCGGCTGCGTATCTCGTTGGACACGCGGCACGCGAATTGAAGCCGCCGGTCCCCGCGTCGATGCTCGTCGCCTTGCTCGCGCAAACCCGGACATCGAACTTCCAGGGCCGACCCCTTGATCGACTCCGCGCCTGTAATCACAAGCGCTTCTTCGACCGATCCCATGCCTGTTGCCGTCACGAGCGTCGGTTTCAGGTCAATGGAATCTTGGGACTCACTCCTCCTTAGCGGTCTCGATTATTGCTCGCTGGTTGTCTCAAGTGAGGCATCCTGCGTAAGGATTTATTGTGCCCTGATCGTAAGTTTTTCAAACATTTCTCAAATATCGGGCAAATGTTGAGAGCGAGCGTGCGACGTTTCGCGGAACCGAAGTGTAGTTTGTCTACTACATCAAGAGCGAACAGCGCGCGCAATCTGGGGTCAGCGCAGCCCCTCCTTCGTCTAACACCCACGGATCCGGTGTGACGCCGATATTTTACCCATGCAGCCGCGCGGCGCTGTCTGTCCTCAACCATGATATCCCTCGAAGGTATCCGACCCTTGGATATCGAACCCTACAACGGGCGACCGTAACGGAAACACCGAGGAGGGAATATTCGATGCTGGACAAGTTCAAACTGGGAGCGTGTCTTCCTACTTTTGGCTCGTGCGCGGACAGGTATTGTCTGTCCGGGTACGGCAAGGGCGGGAAGACAGTGGAAGAGATGATGAGCATGGCCAGGCAGGTTGAGGATTTGGACGGGCTGGAGCTTGTCGGCAACTGGCACGTGAACGATGACAATATCGATTATATGAAGAAGCTGTTCGCCGACAACAATTTGGCGATTTGCATGGTCGTGCCGGACCTGTGGACCCAGGAGAAGTGGGGCGCGGGAAGTCTTGCCTCCACGGACGCAAGCGTGCGCAAGGACGCGGTGCGGGAGGTTGCGAAGTCGATGGACTGGGCCGCCGGGGTGGGATGCGCCTACGTCGACGTGTGGCCGGGGCAGGACGGCTTCGACTATCCGCTTCAGGCGGATTTTACCGAGGCATGGAAGCGGCTGCGCGACGGAGTCGCGGAATGCGCGGCCTATCGTTCGGACGTGAAGGTCCTCGTCGAGTATAAGCTCAAGGAACCTCGAACTCACTGCTACGTGAACAGCGCGGCGAAAACCATCCTGCTTTTGGACGGAATCGACAATACGGGATGCCTTCTCGACATCGGGCACAGTATGGCGGCGGGCGAGAACGTTGCCGAAGCGGCCGCCCTGCTTGCGGAGTTCGGCATCCTGGACTACCTGCACCTCAACGACAATTACCGGACGTGGGACGACGACATGCTGGTCGCCTCGGTCAATATCCCCGAGACGCTGGAGTTCGTCTACTGGCTGCGCAGGCTGCGCTATTCCGGCTGGCTGACGCTGGACATTTTCCCATATCGCGAGGAGAAACTGCCCGCCGTGCGCAACTGCTTCGCGTGGATGAAGGCCCTCCTGAACGCGGTCGATAGGACGGGGCTTGACAAGATTGGGGCGGTCATTGAAACCGGCGATGCGAACGAGGCGGTCAGACTGGTCAGGGAAATGCTGACTGGAAAGTAGAGCGAGATGACGGACCTTGAGCGGTTTCGCGCGACAATGAACTATCAGTCCGTGGACAGGCGCCCGTTCTGGGTCTGGGGGCCGTGGCCGGAGACTGTAGACCGCTGGAAGTTGGAGGGATACGACGAGGCGGAGTTCGACTACGGCGCGGGGGCCGACTCCGCTTCAATATACGGAGGCTGGTTCTTCCCAAATCCGCCTTTTGAGCGCGAGGTCGTCCATGAAGACGACGAGCATATCCTGTATGTCAACCACGAGGGTATATTGCTGCGGGAGCTGAAAAACCACCCTCTCAGCTCGATGCCGCAGTTCGTCAAGTTTCCAGTCGAGACGAGAGAGGAGTTCCGCAAGTTCTGGAAAGAGCGGATGCGGCCTGACTTGACCGAGCGCATCGGCCCGGACTGGCAGAGGCAATTGCGGGAAATCCGCGAACTCCCCCACCCTTTCATTATCATATCGGACCGCTGGGGCGGGTTCTTCGGACCGATACGGAACCTGCTCGGGGTCGAACGGCTGTGCATGCTGTTCCACGATGACCCTGCATTTGTGGAAGAGATGATGGACGCCGACGCGGATTTCATCATTGCGATGATGTCCCAAATCCTCGACGTGGCGACGCCCGACGCGTACGCTTTCTGGGAGGATATGGCCTACAACACCGCTCCGCTGATCTCTCCCGAAATGGCCAGGCGATATATGCTGCCCCGGTATAAGCGCGTCACCGAGTTTCTGACAGGCCGGGGAGTCAAGCACATTGTCCTGGACAGCGACGGCCGGATCGACTCGCTGATCCCGATCTGGCTCGACTCGGGCATCAACTGCCTGTATCCGTTCGAGGTGCAGTGCGGGATGGACGTTTTGGCGGTCCGCGGGAAATACGGCAGGGATTTGCGAATCTGGGGCGGGGTAGACAAGCGCGCGCTCGCCAAGGGGCCGCGGGCAATCGACGCCGAGCTTGCGAGGCTGAGACCGCTGATCGAGGAAGGCGGGTACATCCCTCACACGGATCACAGTATTCCTCCCGACGTCTCGTTCGCCAACTATAAGTACTACGTGAAGCGGATGGAAGAGATTTGCAGGTAGACCGATGAGCAGGAAGACAGCGCAAAAGCCCGACATGCAGCCGGAACTACTGGTGGAGATGTACCGGAAGATGGTCCGCATCCGCCGCTTCGAGGATGCGATCCATCTCAAGTTTCTCGACGGCGCTTTGCCCGGAACGGTCCACCTGTATCAGGGGCAGGAGGCGGTTGCCGTCGGCGTTTGCGCTAACCTGCGAACCGACGACGTGATTACCTCGACGCACCGTCCCCACGGCCACGCTATCGCCAAGGGCGTCCCGATCAAGTCCCTTATGGCCGAGTTGTACGGCAAGTCTACCGGATGCTGTAAGGGCAAAGGCGGCTCGATGCACGTCGGTGACGCTTCAGTCGGAATGCTGCCGGCGATTGCTATTGTGGGGGGCGGGTTGACCATCGCCGCCGGGTGCGCCCTTGCTTTCAAACTCAAGCGGAAAGATAACGTGGCGGTGTCTTTCCTGGGGGACGGGGCTGCAAACGAAGGCGATTTCCACGAGGCGCTCAATATGGCGGCGATTTGGGACCTCCCGGTCGTTTACGTCTGCGAGAACAACCTGTACGGCGCATCCACGCGCGTAAACAAGGTCATGAAAGTCAAGGACGTGGCTGAAAGAGCGCGCGCTTACGGTATGCCTTCGGCGATTGCCGACGGGAACGACGTTCTGGCTGTATACGAGTGCGTTCGGGAGGCCATAGAGCGGGCGCGCAGTGGCGGGGGGCCGACCTTGATCGAGTGTAAGACCTATCGCAGATGCGGCCACTCGCGCTCCGACGCAAATGCTTACAGGGACAAGACGGAGCAGCAGGAATGGCTGGCCAGAGACCCGCTGGTCATCGCGCGGGATAAGTTGAAGGCTGTGGGCGCGCTGACGGACGAGGACAGCGACACCATCGAGGCCGAGATCGACGCGGAGATCGAGGAGGCTTTTGCGTTTGCGGAGGCCAGCCCGCTGCCGGCGCCGGAGGATTGCCTGAAAGACCTGTGGGCGTGAGGGACCATCATAGGTCCCATTCGTCCCATTGGTCCTATCGGTCTGACCCAGGAACAAGATCATGCCAAAACTGACATACGGCGAGGCGTTGCGCCAAGCCATAAAAGAAGAAATGGAACGCGACGAGCGCGTCTTCTGCATCGGTGAGGACATCGGGATAGAGGGCGGGTTCGGCGGCGCGTTCACAGTCACCCTGGGTTTATCCGAGATATTCGGGCACGAGCGGATTCTGGACACGCCGATCTCCGAGGCCGGCCTGACCGGAGTCGCCATCGGCGCGGCCCTGATGGGAATGAGGCCGATCGCCGACGTGCAGTACTGCGACTTTCTGTTCTGCGCGATGGACCAGATGATCAACGAGGCGCCTAAGATCAGGTACATGTCCGGCGGAGCGTTCAGTGTGCCGATGGTGATGCGCGCGCCGGTCGGCGCCACGGCGAGAGGGGCGCAGCACGCGCAGTCGGTCGAATCCTATTTCGCGCACTGTCCGGGGTGGAAGATCGCGTGTCCGTCGAACGCTTACGACGCCAAGGGTCTGTTGAAAACGGCGGTGAGGGACGATAATCCCGTGCTGGTATTCGAGCACAAGAAACTGTACGGGGCCAAAGGGATTCGCAAAGTCGAAGGGGCGATAGACGCATCGTCGGAGATTCCCGACGAAGAGTACACTATTCCCTTCGGCCAAGCGCGCGTGGTCCGCGAAGGTAAGGATGTCACTATCCTGGCCAATCTCAGAATGGTCTACGAGGCCGGATTTGCGGCGGAGGCTCTCGCTGAGGACGGCGTGGACGCCGAGATCATCGACCCGCGGACGCTGAACCCCTTCGACTACGAAACCCTGTATCGGTCCGTAAGGAAAACCGGCAGGCTGGTGATCGTCCATGAAGACACCCTGACCGGCGGCTGGGGCGCGGAAGTGGCGGCAAAGGTGATGGAGGACGTGTTCGATTATCTCGACGCCCCCGTGAAGCGAGTCTGCGCTCCCGACACCCCCGCGCCGTTCTCCCCGCCGATGGAGGAGTTCTACGTGCCCGGCAAGGAGAGAATCAGGCAGGGCGTTCTCAGTCAACAGTGAAGGGTGAAACCGCGCCAACC
>JAUSGG010000124.1 GCA_030649165.1 Armatimonadota bacterium | reverse complement strand
GCTATAGCGGACAACTTCGGGTCCCAACCCGGAAATCCCGAAACGGGGCGCTTCCTTAGGAGCGAAGCGAAGAATGACGTGTCTGCACACTGCCATCAATACAGGCACATCGTGAATAATACGGGCTAGTCCCAACACTGTTCACTTAACGTGGCGCATCCGCCAAGTCCCCCTCTCCCCCTGGGCGGGAGAGGGTTGGGGTGAGGGGGGATCCGCTTAAGTGAACCGTATTGGGGCTAGTCCACGGCCGATGCTTCCAGGAGACGTTGCGGACGTATCGAGGAGGCGGGACATGAGTCTACGAACGAAGACACTTACGGCCACCGGCGTCACTCTGGCCGGCCTCGTCGTCGTTCTATCCTGCGGGAACGGCCTTTTCTAGCTGAGGTTTTGGCATCGCTACCTGTAGTTCCCGCAACGCATCCGGCGTTTCATTAGGAGCGCAGCGCCGGCGTAGTCGAGAAATCTGCTTCTGTAAAGTGGCCGGAAAAAGCAGATTCCTCGTTCCTCGGAATGACGTTGCCCGGCAGGTGCTCACCATTCCTGAACACTTACGAAGCACGGGGAGTTATGAGTTATGAGGCATGAGTCGCTCATTGCGCTTCGCGCCGGCCAAGAGGATGAAAAACTGATTGCCTCCTGCGGGAACTGGCTTCGGTGATATTCGCTGAGTTGGTTGTACGAGGCCGTTCCCGCGGGATAGGGGTCTATTTTCGATGTAGGATGAGTCAGTCCGAACTCTTGGCGGGAGACCGGATGGGCGGTATATTCACTGCTTCGGGGTGCGGCATAGCGTCGCCAAACGTACTCGATACTCCTATCAGGTTGATCGTTCGGTAGTCGTCCGGGCCCGTTGCTTCGGGATTTGAGGGTTGGGCGGCATACGCATGCTATAGCGGACAACTTCGGGTCCCAACCCGGAAATCCCGAAACGGGGCGCTTCCTTAGGAGCGAAGCGAAGAATGACGTGTCTGCACACTGCCATCAATACAGGCACATCGTGAATAATACGGGCTAGTGGATTATGTTGTGTACAATCGTCATGAGCACGGCCAACCCGACGTAGGCCCAGATGACGGTCTGCACTATCTTTTCAACTCCCGGAGCAAATGGATCCGGTAGTTCCCACCGTTTCCCTCGACTCACTCGACTCACTCTGTTCTCTCGACTCAGTTCAATCACTTGGCTCCCTCCAATCAGTCCCGGACGACTTCCAGCGTCCATGCGGACTTCACGTGGTTATAAGCAAGCTCGTAAATGCCGCCTTTGTCGGTCCTGACTCTGAAAAAGGTGGTCTCGCCTTCTCCGTCCCACCAGTCGCCGACGGCGCGCCAACTCTCCTGTATTCCGTCAATTCGATACATGCGCCCCCGCCATTGGAAGGCCGAAGGCATGTGTTTTTCGGTGAGCGACACAGACACCGGCTGAGAGGGATGTTTGTTCATGCCTCACCTCACGGCGCCGGCCGAAGGAATGACGCCTGGCCATCCTTCGCTAAAGCGACCCCATAAAAAATCGCGCGCTCGCCGAACCTGTCTTTGATCGCATTAACGATCTGGTCTTGCCTCATTCTGAGCGTCTTATCGCTCATAAAGCTCAGTTGTGAGTTTTCCCCGTAAGAGAGATCTTTCAAAACTAAGCTGATTCCGCTTACTTTCATACCGGATTCCATTCGCGCACAAAGCAGCCGCCGGAATTCGGATGATATGTCGATCGATGAGTCTATCGAACGCTTCAGCCGCCTTTCGATTACGGCAACTCTCGAGGCGGCAGGACCATCAGCGCAAAGGTGCAGCTTCAGAGTCAAGGTCTTCGTAAACCGTCCATGCCTTCTCAGTTTCTCCGCCAGACGATCCGCAAATCCCGGCAGATACTCTTCTAAAGCGGCAGGCTCTTCGATCTCGTCTTCACCCGTCGGGAACATTTGTTCGATCTTAATAATTTCAGGGGGATAGCCGGCCAAAACGGAGCTGTAATCTATGCCGCAAGCAAGCTTGTGGAAACCGCTGCCGGCGGGCCCGAACTGCTTGACCAGGAACCGCTCGGGAATCGACGCCAACTGGCCTATAATATGCACTCCGAGGTCAGCGAGTCTTTTTTCTATTTTCTCCCCTACTCCCCACAGCAACCTGACCGGCAGTGGAGCCAGGAACTCGCGTTCCTTACCCGGCTCCACCTCCAGAATCCTCGCCGGGCAGGCGATATACGACGCCGCGCTCGCCACGAGTTTGTTGGTTCCGATACCCGCTGATATCTCAAAGCCGAGCTTCTCTTTCACTTTTTGCTTTATCTCCGCCGCTATGTGTCTCACTGTTCCAAATAGACTGCCACAGGCGCTGACATCCAGATACGCGCTGTCAAGCACGTACGGCTCAAGTAAAGGCGTATACACAGAGGCAATATCCATGACGGCAGCGTGGATCTCTCGGTACAACTGATAATCGGCGGCAATGAACTGAGCTTCGGGACACAGCCTTTGCGCGTGGCGCGCGGTCATAGACTCGGTGACCCCGTCATTGCCTGCCTCAGCAGAAACCGAAACAACGACCCCGGCCGATCCGCCGCGGCTTCTTATGACTACAATGGGGCGGCCGGAGAGGTCCGGACGCCTCTGCCGCTCGATCTCGGCGAGGAAGGAATCGATATGCAAGTGTATGATAGATCGGGTTGGCATATTTGGTTGATGGTTCGTAGTTCGTGGTGTCGGACTGGTCCGACACGTCCGACTCCTCCGACTCCTTCGACTCCTCCGACTCCTCCGACTCCTCCGACTCCTCCGACTCCTTACCCATAATTATGGCCAATCGAACGGATGTTTGTCAATACCTTTGGAAAATATTTTTTCGCGGCATCGCATCTCCTCTTAACGCCGCAAATGTTGTATGATTAGCGTGAGCAGCTTAGACGCTGCCGCCTTATTCGGAGAACCTGCCGCATGTCCACAAACACAACCGCCCCCGGCAAAAGCAAGCCACGGCAGCCTTTGATAGTACGCCGCCGGATAAAAATAGGGCAAGCGTTGATCCTGCCATCGCTGTTCATAGTCCTTTTCGTCCGACACCCCTGGCCCGAAGGCAGTTATATCGACTTCGCGCTTGACACGATCGGATACGCGCTTCTCCTGGCGGGTGTGCTTGGACGTCTCTGGTGCACGTTGTACATTGGCGGCAGAAAGCAGTCCACGCTTCAGCAGACTGGTCCTTACAGCATGGTCAGGCACCCTTTATATGTCTGCAACCTTCTGATAGCGCTGGGAATCTGCGTCTTGTCCCAGAATCTCATCCTGCTGGCGCTCGTTCTCGCTTATTTCGTGTGGCAGTACAGGACGACGATACGTTTCGAGGAAGCGGAACTCGCCCGCATTTTCGAAGAAGAGCATGCGCAGTATACGAAGAGTGTCCCCTGCTTCATCCCGAAGGTCTCTGCGCTCAGATTCGATCCGCCTGAAACCGTCAATTTGAAGCCGCTGAAGTCCGAGGTTGTCCGGGCAGGAGTATTTCTCTCTCTCGTGCCGCTTTTCCACCTGCTTTCACTGCTTCAGGAAAACGGTGTGTTGCCCAGTTTGATCAGATTGCCGTAGCCCGCCGATAGAACCAGGGAAAACGGGAAAGCTCTTTAACGAGGAAAATCGGAAAGATAAGAAAGGCGGAAAGGAAAACGACGCATTGTGGACTGCGGCGATCCCCGTTGTTTCGGGATTTGAGGGTTGGGCGGCATACGCATGCTATAGCGAAGAACTTCCGGTCCCAACCCGGAAATCCCGAAACCAGCGCTTCCTTGGGAATCAAGACACGGGGGGCGAGGGCCGGTGCGCAGCTCCTAACTCCTAACTCCTAATGGCCATCTGAACGATCTCCTGCCGCGTCACCGTGGAAACGCCCACCTTTGTAACGACCGCGCCCGCCGCCCAATTCGCCAGAATCGCAGCCTCAACAAAATCCGCGCCGCCTGTCAGAGCCAGCGTCAGGCAACTGATCACCGTATCGCCCGCCCCGGCGACATCGTACACCTCGATAGGGGTAGCCGGTATGAAGGTCACCTTGCCTTCGCGCTCGCAAACGCAGAGTCCCGCGGACCCTCGCGTGATGACTACAGCATCCGCCGACAGCTCCTCTACCAGCTTCAGACCAGCCGAACGGACCTGCTCCTCGCTGCTGAGGGAGCCGCCGACAATAGCCTGCGCTTCGGTCTGATTGAGCGTGACGACGGACACGCCTTTGAACCGAACGATATTCATCGGCTTCGGATTTGAAGTGACAATAAGCCCTTTACCGCGCGCGACGGCGACTCCCCGCGACACGAAATCGCTGGTTATCACACCCTTGTTGTAGTCTGAGTAGAGAATGGCGTCGCACTTGGAAATCTGCGATTGAAGCCGGTCCAGCAGCCTGCGCGCAACGGCGGGAGAGACTTCCTGGGTCTTCTCGTGATCCACGCGGACGACCTGCTGGTTATGCGCTATGATCCTGGTCTTTCTCGAAGTGGGGCGGGACTTGTCTACGATGACGCCGTCCACATCCACGCCCGCCTCCGCCAATTGCCGCTTCAGACGCTTCCCGTGGCTGTCGTCTCCTACCACGCCGATAAGACTTGCCGGCGCTCCCAGCGCCTGCAGGTTATGCACGACGTTCGCGGCCCCGCCGGGCCGGAAGTCGCTGTCCCCATTGACCTCGACTACCATGACAGGCGCCTCGGGCGAGATGCGGTTGACAGTCCCCCAAACGTACTCGTCGAGCATAACGTCGCCGACAACCAGAACGCGCTTGCCGTCGAAAGCGTTCAACAGTTCGGTCACGCGGGAAGCTTTCATAACCCCTTGCTCCGCTCCATTTGCTCGATCACGCAGCCCGCGATCAGCGGGACAAGAATCTCGTGATGTCCTGTGATTGCTACGCCTTTCCCGCCGACGGCGGAAGCTCGTGCGACTATCTGCTCGTTCGAACGATACTGTCTAAGAAAGTCCAAGTTTACCGCCAAAAAGCTGCCCAAGTCGCGCTTCTGGTTCTTCAAAACGGCGAACGATTTCAGGACCACTTCGGGAAGAACCACTGCCGAGCCTATGTTGAGCAGAACGCCGCCCGATAAATGCGACATAGCGGCGACGAGTATGCGGAAATCTCTGAGAGTCGCCTCACCCCACGCAGCGCCGTTGGCCGAAGGATGCACGTGGACCGTATCGGTCCCCAGGGCGACGTGCACGGTCAGAGGAATGCCGGCGCGACCGGCCGCGGCCAAAATGCTTGCGGACTCATAACGCGCCTTGGCCTCTATGACAGCCGTTGCCAGAGATTCACCCAGCCCCAGCCCGTCGGATGCTGCTCTTGACACCGCCTCATTGACGAAGGCGGCCGTCTCGCCGGTCATGCCGAACGAGCCGTCCCGCAGCGCGGGATAGACGTCCTCCGACGTGTGTCCAAAAAGGGCGATCTCACAGTCGTGAATGACTCCCGCGCCGTTCATCGCCACGGTCGTAATGACGCCCCTGGCGATCAAATCTGAGATGATCGGTCCAAGACCGCACTTGACGACGTGTCCGCCCATTGCCGCGATCACGGCTTTGCCGCCCATCGCTGCGCGGGCAATGCCGTCCACTACCGTCCGGATATCGTTCCCGGCCAAAATCTTCGGCATCGAATCGATCAGGTCCAGAATGCCTGACCCTGCTTTGAGCGGCGATGCGAAAGCCGCCGCCTGGACCTTGCTCTTGCGTCCCGAAATCGATACCGTCTCCAGTCCGCTCAGGTCGAATTCATCAAAGGCCGACATACAGTCCCCTGTCATCATCGATCATCAACTCTCAACCGCTTCAACGCCCGCGCTTGAGACTCCTTCACGCGCACCGGCCCGACCAAGGAGCGGGGCAAGTCCCCCCTCCTCTTAGGAAAGGGGGTTAAAGTCCCCCTCCTCTTAGGAGGGGGTTAGGGGGAGGTTTAACGCGCTCCACCGGCTTATCCGCCGGCCGGCTATATCCATCCCTTTCGCCTGAACCAGACGAGCATCACGGCGACGATTGCCGCCATGAGGATAATCGCATTGCGGAAAGCATTCGGCGCGTGAAGCCACGGGAGATGCGTGAAGTTCATACCGTAGAAACCGGTGATGAACGAAAGCGTCATCAATATGATTGACGCCACGGTTAGAACTTTCACTATCTCATTCAGCCGATTTGACACGGAGGACAGGTAGACATCGAGACTGCCGGACAGGATTTCCCGAATCGTGTCCAGCATATCGAATATCCGTATCATCTTGCTGTAGGCGTCCTGGAAGTAGATCCGGTTCTCGCCCTCCAGAAAGTCGAAGTCGCGGCGACCGAGTTCGCTGAAGATATCGCGCTGCGGGCCCAGAAGCCTGCGGACTTCGAAGACGCGCCGTTTGGCGTCGAACAATCTCTGCAGCGACTGTTTGTCAGCGCGGTTCAGCATATCGTCTTCCAGACCGTCCGCGTCGTCGTCCATCTTCTCTACAACGGGAAAATAGGTTTCTACCAGGTACTCTGCCAACAGGTATATCGCGTACATCGGACCGCGAGCGCACAGGCCGGGCGTTTCCTTGTACTCTTCGAGAGCCTCATCGACTGCCGGACTTTCGGCCGTCTTGGCGGCGGTGATGATGAACTTCCCGCCCGCGAACAGGTTCAGCTCAGCCGGCCTGATACCGTGATCCCCATCCTTCTCGATGGTAGTCATATTCGCGTACAGATGGTCGGAGAACTCGTAGACGTGAGGTCTCGTAAACTCGTCGAGGCAGGATCGGACGGCGAAATTGTGGAGACCGAACTTCTCAGCCAGGAGGTTCATGTCTTCTCGCGAGATGGCGCGCGCGTCGATCCACAGGAGCGCGCAGTCCCCCTTTACGAGCGACCGCCATTCATCGAGCGGAACGTCCTCTTTCACTTCGTCCTGAGTAAACAAATAACTCTTTATCATCGCTGCAACCCACGGGAAGTATAAGTTAAGGCGAGCGGTCTGTCAAAGTAACAGTTCAGGAATGGTCGGTACGACTCTCCTCGCTGCTCACCCTTTCGGAAAATACGAGCGTAATCCCCTCTCCCTTGAGGGAGAGGGTTAGAGCTTGCCCTGAGCGCAGCGAATGGGGTGAGGGTGAAAGCTCTCTCCATTTCTGAACTCTTACCTGTCAAAGCGGTTGGCGGTTGACTGTTTACTGGTCACCGTTCCTATCCGTCCTATCGGTCCTATCAGTCCTATGCGTCCCATATCCGATGTTGCCCATCCCGCGGGAACGGCCTCATACTACCAACTCATCGAATATCGTCGAAGTCAGTTCCCGCGGCAACGAGCGCCTCAGAGATTCAACAGCACAATCGCCGCCGCGCCAACGGCGATGCCGGCGACGCCGTACGCGCTCATCTTCTCTCGAAAGAACACCCGCGCGGCCAGCGCAACAAGAAGGAGCGTCCCGCCTCCGGCGACCGGAAAAACAACGTAGCCCGGTATCCGTCCCACGATCGTCGCTATTGCCGCGGAGCCCACTGCAGTGCCTACGCCTCCAAGGGCGCCGACCCATAGGTTTCTGAACCGAACAGGCCGCTTCCTCCCTATCGCGCCGGGAGCCACGAACAAAGACGCAACCAGGTACATCCACAACAATGTCATGGGCACGGCCGCCGGGCCGCGCAGCCCGTTCGCAACCTTCAGCCCCGTATTTGTCAATCCGTTGGCCAGAAAGAAGATCACGGCCAGCGCCATGTAGCTCATTCGGTCCGCCTTCCAAGGTCTATGCCGAGGAGAACGATAGCAGCGGCAACCAGGGCCAGTCCCAGACCCACGCGGGGAGATAAAGTCTCGTGCCAGAACAATATGGAAGCGGACACTGGAACAATCATAGAAAGCTGGAGTATTGTCCAGGAGGCGGCGATACCGCCTTTGGCAACGGCTTTTCTAAACGCCCAAACGGCTGCCAGAATCATGGCCCCCATCGCCGTCCCGGCGGCCATCGCAGGCTTGTGAGGAACGAGACAGCCGGTTCTCCATGCCCAAACCAGGATGATAATGGCCCCGGTAATAAACATGCAGAGGTTGACCTGACGATCGTCGCACTTGAGCCGATCCGAGAGTTTGTAGCTGACACCGAGCACGGTGAAGGCCAGCGCAGATATGAGCAGGTAGAAAATCGCCATAACAACCCCGTCCAATGGTAAGGGTCGCGGGCGCGGGGTGTCAAGGCCGGGGGAAGAGTCGGAAGAGTCGGAGGAGTCGAGGGAGTTCCCTCTCCCTTGAGGGAGAGGGTTAGAGCCTGCCCTGAGCGAAGCGAATGGGGTGAGGGTGAAAGGTTCCGGGCGTGATCCACCCTCTCAACCCTCAACGCTCAGCGCTCCCCACCTCTGCCTCCCGCCCCTCCAGATACCGCAAAACACGCTCCGCCACCGCCTCCGGCGTGAAGCCAAGTTCCTTCGCGATGGTCTTGTAAGGAGCCGAAGCGCCGAAACGCTCCAGACCTATGATCAGCCCGTGCGGGCCGGCGTATCGGTACCAGCTCATCGGCGATGCGGCCTCGATGGTCACGCGATTGGAGACCCTCGGCGGTAGGATTCTGTCCTTATACTCCGCCGGCTGCCGCTCGAACAACGAATGGCTTGGGAAGCTGACGACTCGCGCGCCGATCCCCTTCTCTTTCAGCATGGCCGCGGCGCCCACGGCCAGATGGACTTCGGACCCGGTGGCGATCAGAATGACGTCGATCGTGCCGCCCTCGGGATCGGAAACAACGTAGGCGCCCTTTGCCAAATCCCTGACACTCTCCGGATTCTGCCGCTCGATCCGCGGGACCTTCTGGCGCGTGAGCGCGATAGCGGTCGGCCCATCCTGGTTTTGCAGCGCGACCGCCCACGCGACGGCGGTCTCGGCCGCGTCGGCGGGGCGGATCAGAGTCACTCCGGGTATCGCCCGTATCGAAGCCAGATGCTCTATTGGCTGGTGCGTCGGCCCATCCTCGCCCAGGAATACGCTGTCGTGGGTGAAAACGTAGATCACCTGCGCGTGTTGCATCGAGGCGAGCCTGAGGGTTGGCCGCATATAGTCGGAGAATATGAGAAACGTCGCGCCGAATGGGATGAACCCGCCATTGAGCGCCAGGCCCGTGCAGATCGTCCCCATCCCGTGCTCGCGGACGCCGAAGTGGAAGTTCCTTCCGGAGAAGTGGTCCTTTTCGATATCGCCATAGTCCTTCAGCAGGGTTTTCGTCGAGGGCGCCAGATCGGCGGAGCCTCCGCAGAAACTCGGAACATGCCTGGCGATTTCCTGCATGACCTGGCCGCCGGAGTCGCGGGTCGCCGCTTCTGCCTTGGCATCGATCACGGCGAGCAACTTATCCGTTATGTCCTCCGGGACCTTACGCGCCATCATGTCGTCCCACAGCTTCGCCCCTTCGGGGTATTCCCGACGATAGGACTCGAACATCTCGACCCACCGTTCGTAACGCTCCTGAAGCAGTCTGCGTCTCTCGGCAAACAGCGCATATACCTCGTCCGGAACGTAAAACGCGGGTTCGAGCGGCCAGCCGAGGTTCCTCTTCATCGCCTCGACCTCTTCGGGACCGAGCGGCTCGCCATGCGCTTCCTTGGTGTCTTGCTTGTGCGGCGCGCCGTAACCGATGTGCGTTCGAGCGATGATCAGACTCGGCCTCCTGTCCTCGGCGCGAGCCGCGGCGATCGCCTCGTCCGCCGCTTTGCGGTCGTGCCCATTGATCCGCTGCACGTGCCATCCGTAGCCCTCGAAACGCTCCTCCACATCGTCCGAATAGGCAAGCTCGGTGTCGCCCTCGATGCTGATGTGGTTGTCGTCGTAGATGTAGACTATGTTGCCGAGCCCGAGGTGGCCGGCGAGCGACGCCGCCTCGTGCGAGACGCCCTCCATCAGATCGCCGTCGCTCACGATCGCGTACACTTGGTGATCGACAACGTCATACCCCGGCCTGTTGAACCGGGCGGCCAGCATTTTGCCGGCGATTGCCATACCCACCCCATTGCCGAATCCCTGCCCCAGCGGTCCGGTTGTAACCTCGATACCTGAGGACAACAGACGTTCGGGATGACCGGGAGTGGCGCTTTCCCACTGACGGAAGTTCATAAGCTGCTCCATCGGCATATCGTAACCCGAAAGGTGCAGCAGCGCGTACAGCAGCATAGAGCCGTGCCCGGCCGAGAGGATGAACCTGTCGCGGTCCTGCCAGTCCGGGACGGCAGGGTTGAACTTCAGGTATTTCGTCCACAGCACATAAGCGTAATCGGCAGCCCCGGAAGGCATTCCCGGATGGCCGGACTTCGCCTTCTCCACCGCGTCCACTGCCAGAAACCGGATCGTATTGACCGCAACCTGCTCCAACTTATCATCCGTGTTCGTCAGGACCATTCCACTCTCCCGTTTCCTCCAACTCGCCACTTCTTCCATTCCGTCAACTCGCCATACCCTTTATCCGCGTTCATCTGTGTTTATCTGTGGTTTTCCCTGAACCCCAGTCTTCGCACGCGTAGGGCCCACCCGGCCCATCCGACTCCGCCGACTCTTCCCTTCGCATCTGCGTTCTTCCCTGAACCACACTAACCACGAACCACTAACCACTCCGCTTCGCCTCGTCCCAAACAGCGTCCATCTCCTCCAGCGTCATGTCCGAGACCTGCCGCCCCGTCGATCTTGCCCGCTCCTCGATCTGACCGAACCGTGACGAAAACCGGTCCAGCATCTCCCTAAGCGAGTCTTCAGCGTCAATTCCCAAATACCGGGCGACGTTAACAATCACGAACAGCGTGTCCCCTATCTCACGGCTCACATCCTCCGTCCGTCCGCTCGCGATCGCCTCCGACAACTCCTCCGACTCTTCGCGCAATTTGTCCAGAATATCGGTCACTTTCGGCCAATCGAACCCGACTTTGGACGCCCGTTTCGATATCTCCGTTGCCCGGATTAGGGCGGGCAGGCTTTTCGGGACGCCGTCGAGCGCTGACTTGCGGTCTTCATACCCTGGTTCGCCGGCCTTTATGACTTCCCAATTATGTAGGACATCCTCGACTCCCGAAACCTTCACCTCGCCGAAAACGTGCGGATGTCGCCGTATGAGCTTCTCGCGTATCACGCGACACACATCGCCGATGTCGAAGGCCCCTCTCTCCCGCGCAAGCTCGGCGTGAAGCAGCGCTTGCAGGAGAACGTCGCCCAATTCCTCCTTGAGTTTGCCGTCCGATCCGTGGTCTATCGCATCCAGAACCTCGTACGTCTCCTCCACCAGGTAAGGGCGCAGCGAGTCGTGCGTCTGCTTCTTGTCCCACGGGCAGCCGTTTTCACCCCGCAGCTCCGCCACAACATCAACCAGCTTGGCAAACTCGTTTGCAGCTTCGTCAATCATAAGCCTCCCTCAACCTATTCGTGCCGCGGGAACTGGCTTCTCGGAATCCGAGAGGTCTGGCTATCGAGACCGTTCCCGCAGAATAGCCTCCGGCGGTTTGCCAAACCCTCAACCCTCAACTCTCAACCCTCCACCCTGAACTCTCCACCCTGAACTCTCAACCCTCAACTCTCAACCCTCAACTCTCAACACTCCCCCCGGCACGTACACGCTCGTCAGATGGTCGAACTCCCGCCGGTCCAACTCGTACAGCGCAACCTCGGATATTCGCGGATCATCCGTTCCCGCGCCCTGCACTATCCATACCTTCGATTCGTCAGAGAAGAACTCCATCAGCCGGAGCTTCACGCGCGAAGCCGTGTCGCGGTCGTATACCTGGTAGATGAGGTTCGGCGTATCCAAGCTCGGCATGAGCGCTTCGATCTGCAGCGCGTCCAGGATTTTCAGCCCTCTATCCAGGCCAATCCGGAGGGCCTCCAGCGTCGCCTCGATGAAGCTGGGGGAACAGACAATCTCGACCCGCGCGCCGACGCGGCCGGCGTTTTCCAGTAAAAGCTCGACAGATCGCTCACCCACCAGAGGATGTCCCGGCACGGCATACACCACACCGCCTTCGGAGGCTTCCGCCAAAACGCGCTCGGCCATCTCTCGGTACAATTCTTCGAAGTCCTCCGCCAGCTCATACAGCCGGTCGAACGACTCAAAAACAATCCCGCGGTCGCTGATTTCAGCGACCGCGGGATGATGTTTCGTCCTTACAAATACCTTTCGCGATTCTTGCAGCGCCTGCATCGCCGATAGTGACATTCCGCCGAGACCGGCGGGACCGAGTCCTATGACTCTGATCGCTGTATCGGCTGCCATGTGCTCAGCGCGGCGCGGAGGCCGGTTGGGCTGAAGGCTTGGCCATTGCCGCCTTGCGCATCGAGTCCCAAAGTGGGACGTACCGGCCGATGTTGATCTTGACCTTTGCCCCTTTGGTGAAATTCTGCATCTTATCCGCCGGTGACACGACATGCTTCTTGCCCTTACTCGTGTACATCTCCTGCGCCTTCTGGAGCATCACCATTTCCTTGATCTGGTTTCGGGTGGACTGATAGCTTCTAACCTTCTCGTCCCGTGAATTTATCATCTTCAAGGTATACCAGACTTCGCGCACCTTGATCGGCTCGCTGATCTCGCCCGGCTTCAGCGAGAACATTATCTTATGAACGTTCAAAGGCGGACGCCTGTCCGCCGGCAGGATTTTTATGTCGGCGGGCACAAAGCCCAGCGCTCCACCGGACTCTCGCAGTTCCGGGATATCCGAGTGCTTCATCGCGACGCCTCTGAACTCCTGGTGTCTCACCTTGAGCAGTTCGCGCACCAACTTGGTCTTCTTCTGGCTGTTGGTAACGATGATACTCATCTCGCGGCCTGCCGGGGCCGTGAATAGGCGGCCCTTGTAAGTGCGGTAAAAACTCTCGCAGTCATCTTCCGTGATCTTCACGCCTTTTGTGATGATGTTGAAGTCCACCTGCCTGGTTTCGGCGTTCTTGCGGATGTCCTCATCGGTCCAGCCCTGAGTTTTGAGCTTCCGCGTCGTGCCGTCGGCCTTCATCATGTCCATCCGCGCTTTAACCTGATCTTTTGTAGGCTCGACGCCTTCCTTCCCCGCAAGCTGCATCCTCAGCTTTTCCTGGATCAGCCCCTCCAGAGCGATGGCGCCTACCTCCCTCTGCTGCCCGTTGACGTTGATCGTCAGCTTCTCCAGACGGTTCTGATACTCCTTGCGAGAAATTTTCTGACCGTTGACCTTAGCGACGCTCCTGCCGCAGCCTGTCAGACACATCGAAAACGCGCCAACAACCGCGGCTCCCAGCAGCGCTTGTCTAAAGAATCGCATCTATGATTTCCTCCTAGAATCCGTTCGGGGCTACCTTGCGGCGCCCAACATCAGCTCTACTTCAGCTCTGGTAAGATCGACTTCACCGGCAATCGATTCCGCGTCCAGACCACGCGTTGCAAGATACAAAACCCTATCGTATTTGGCCCGGCCCGCTTCCGAAAGAACTCTTGGCCCCGGCTTTGGCTGACCGTCCGGCGGGACCGCCGCGCGCTCCTCCTCGACGGGGACCTCTGAAACTATTTCTTCCGCTTCGACCGAAGGCTCCCGCTCAGTCGCGGCCGCCAGACGGTCTACTTCGGCTCGAATGCTGTCGAGTTTGCCGGCCAACTCCCGCGCTTCCTTAAGAGCCTGCGCCCCCGCGTCGCGCAACGACTTCTCCAGCTTGCGGACCTCGTCGGGCTTGGGCAGCGACAGTTGTGACAACCGGACTTCGCGCCTGAGACGCAGCAGTTCCCTAAGGGTGAACAAGATCACGAGAACAAGCGCTACTTCCAACGCCGGCAAGAGCATCTCCAGCAGGCTCACGGAATCCTCCGACCAATCTAAGCTTTAGCGGTAACAGTTCAGAAACGGCAGATACGACTCTCCCCGCTACTTACCCCCTGGTAGAGCGCGAACGTAACCCCCTCTCCCTGGAAGGGAGAGGGCTGGGGTGAAGAACCTAACGGCTGCAACCCACTCCTCGGACTTCCAGGCAAACCCGGGCGAGGTTCAGATCTGCTCCCGTTTCCTCAACTCTTACATCTAATGGAACAGCGCGACGTCGCGCTGGAGGTAACCACGCAGCCTCAGTACCGCCTGTGTGTGCAACTGATATACGCGCGACTCCGAAACTTCAAGTATGTGCCCGATTTCCTTGAAAGTCAGACCCTCATAGTAATACAGCGCAATCACGAGCCTCTCGCGATCCGGCAGCCGGTCGATTGCCACCGACAGCGTGTTCTTCATCTCGTTGATCTCGACTTCAGCCACCGTATCGGCGCTCTCGTCGTAGACCACGTCGGCGAGATGAATGCGCTCGTTCCCCTCACTGGAGAGCACAACGTCATCCAGGGAAAGCAGCGAAGCTCTGCCTGTGTCGGAGAGAAGCGAGTGGAAATCGTCTATCGACATCTCCATCTCCGCCGCCACCTCTTCGTCCGTCGCGGGACGGCCCAAATGGCCTTCCAGCGACGTATATGCTCGCTCCAGCGCCTTGACCCGTTCTCTGATCGACCGCGGCACCCAATCCTCTTCGCGCAGCATCTCAAGGATAGCTCCGCGAATCAGAGCTATTGCATAAGTCTCGAACTTGACCTGCCGTTCGGTGTCGAATTGGTCTATCGCTTTGATGAGGCCGATAACCCCGGCGCTGACGAGATCGTCCCGATCCACGTTTGGCGGCAGACTGGTCACCACGCGGCCAGCGGTGATCTTAACGAGGTAAGCGTATTCGTTGATGAGCGCGTCGCGCGCCTTCTGATCGCCTCCGCATTTATACTTCTGCCATACGTTCGTCAGGTTCGCAGACCGCATGCTTTCCCCTATCCCCGTTCAGCTCACACTGGCCCATTCTAACCAAGAGCCTGTTTAATGTCAACTTTAGACAGTTGCCGGGAGCAGCGGGACTCAAGCCTAACGCCGGCAGACGGCGCCCGTTGTACATTACGAGCCGAGCAGTAGAATTGATTCCCAGGATATACAGTCACGGGAGATATTTTCCATGATTTTTCCGGCCTTCCCAATGATTATTGCAGACTCTCTCACGGAGGGGTTCAGTCCACGCCAACCACTAACCACTAACCACCATCCACTTCGAAATGTCGGACCGGCTTACGGCAATCATGATCGAGACGAACACCGCGAACAGCAGCGCTATCAGCATCAGCCCCCGGAATATCGGCATCAGGAAGATCAGCGAATAGACAACCGTTAGCGCCAGCAGGTACACGCCCACAATCCGCGCAAAGCGCCACCCAAACACCTTCGGGCAGTACACCAGGAACATGATGATCATCAACAGTGTCGATATGCCGAATGTAGTCCACACGCCGAAGAAACGGATCAGGTAGGCCACGAACAGGAAGTAGAAGACGTTGATTGCCGCGACGAACAGGTAGTGGAACGCGTTGAACCTCACGCTCATCACCTGTGAGAATATGAAAACCACCAGCAGGAACAGGACCAGCGGCAGCGGAGAGATGTCGACAAGCGCCTTGACCTGGTCCAGATACATCTGCTTGGAAGCGAACTCCACGCCCAGGTCCTGCGCGGTCGAGAAGTCCCGCATGTCGGATTCCACGACGGCGCCTTCGCGAGTCGCCGTGATCGTGTGCGGCAGCCCGAAGCGATACAGCTCGAAGTCACGGGTATTCACCCTGATCCGGGCGTGGAGATGATCGACGGTAACAGGCTGGTATGCGGACAGGTTGTACTTGAACACGTCCATGCCCTTGGTCTTGTAGACCTCCACGACCTTCAATCGCCTCCCGGGCCGAAAGTCAACGTCCAGCACAAGCGGAGTCCCCTTCGCGGGGCGCAGGAGTCTGCCGGTCGGGGGCACAATGACCCTGTGATCGTAGACCAGGTTCGCGTTCTCCGGCTGACCGAACTCGGCTACCAGCTTACCCGACTTGCCTGTTCCATTACGGACGGTATAAGTGTCCGATCCGGTCGCCTGAAACGCGTTGAAAGTCAGCCAATTGATGTACTGTTCCCCATAGTCCAGAGAGGCGTGCAGCGTTACGGCATCCGGGATGATCTCCGTCCGCTCGGACTTCTGCGCGATCTCGTACCGCTTGGCGGCAGCGTTGAACTGCCTCACGGGGACCGTCCTGACCAGCTTGAAACGCGGCGGGACTATCCCGATCTCGCCTCCCCAGGAGTCCAGAAATCGTGTGTACGCCTCGCCGTACGTGCTCGACTTGTGCTCGCCTATCCTTGACCCGGCCAGGCTCAATACGATCAGTCCGACTACAACAAGCGCTCCCAGCCAGACCAGCATTCCCAGTATCCGAACGCTCGGCTTCATTGCCCTTCACCTCCAGATTGTACCCGGGTTTCCCCGTATGCACTTGGAACTACGTGTTGCTTGCTAGTGTCAGCTCCCTTGCCTCAATATACCCCGTTGGACGCACGATATCCTGCTTGCCGAACACGAGTGGAGGGAGTGGAGTGAGAGGACCAGGTCGGATCGGTCCGACCGGTCCGATCAGTCCCATCCGTCCCATCCGACCGACCACCGGTGTTTCGGGATTTGAGGGTTGGGCTTCACACTCGTGCGGTTACAGCACAACCTCGCATCCCAACCCGGAAATCCCGAAACCGGACGCCTCCTTATGAGGCTGCAGGAACAGCCAGTCCTATCCCTCCAGGTCCTATTCCTATCCCTCCTATCTCTCCAGGTATCTTACCTGGAGGGACACCACGGACCCTCCTATCCCTCCAGGTATCTTACCTGGAGGGACACCACGTAAAAGCCCTGCGTCTCGAAGCAGTCGGAATGTCCCCCTCCTCGTAGAGCCTGTCCTGAGCTTGTCGAAGGACGGGGG